>NZ_CP025198.1:2808713-3120792 GCF_003325455.1 Acidipropionibacterium virtanenii | reverse complement strand
CACGTGCGCGCCGTGTCGCCGAGGATAACCTCGCCCTGCTCTCCGCTCATGCATGGCTGCTCGATATTGACGACCCGCGCACAGTGCTCGGCCCCGGCACTATCGCCAAGTATGACCACGAGCTACGTATCTTCGACGGCACGACTTTCAGCGACCTCCACCGAGACGCTGCATTGACGTTCTTGCTTGACTTCGTGCGAACCTCGGCGGGCAGGATCGTCAGGACGACGCCAATGGTCCAGGACTTCGGCGCAATTTGGGAGCAGTCCGCTCACCGCCTGGCGAACTATCTGGGGGACAATTTCCCGCTCGCTCAAAGGGTCGGGGGTGTCGCTGGCGAGGCGATGAACGCGCCCTACGGCGCCGCGCAGGCTTGGGAGTTCGGGCTGGATCGGGTGATTGCCGGTCTCGCAGGATTCATAACTCAACCCAACTGACCCCGAGTCGCGCCGCCACAGAAGTGCCTGACGCGCCTACATCGATCGGAGCCTCACTCCTGACCGGTGGCTAAGCCACGGAACTGCTCGCCACGGGTCGCGTTCCGATTCGCGAGGGCGGTGGACGACGCCTCCGGGTGGCCAGCGCCTGCTGAACCGCGACAGCTCCCTGAGTGGTGATGGCCTATGCGAGCACGATTGAGATGAGGTTGGCCAGTTCGACGGGTGCTACGACACGCTCGAACGTCAGGTGAATCGCCCCGGGTTTGTTAGAGGCTCGCAAGTGCCGCGTCGGCGGTCGCCGGCACGGTCTGGTGGTGATGGTAGATGTCCTCGAGCTCAACGGGCGGGATCATGCCGATCTCGCCGTGGAGTCGTCGGTGGTTGAACCAGTCGATGTACTCCGCGGTCGCGATCTCGAGCTCGTCGATGCCCGTCCAGGGCCCGTGGTTGCGTACCAGCTCGGCCTTGTAGAGCGAGTTGAAGGCCTCGGCCAGGGCGTTGTCGTAGGAGTCGCCGGTCGAGCCGACCGAGGCGACGGCGCCGGCCTCGGCGAGCCGCTGGGTGTAGCGGACGGCGACATATTGAACGCCTCTGTCGCTGTGATGCTTGAGTCCAGTAACGGCCTGGCCTGCGTGCTCGCGGGTCCAGATCCCCATCTCCAGCGCGTCGAGCGCGAGGTCGGTCCGCAGCGACTTCGACAGCTGCCACCCCACCACGCGGCGAGAGAACACGTCGATGACGAACGCTGCATACACCCACCCAGCGAACGTCCGGCAGTAGGTGATGTCCGCGACCCACAACTGGTTCGGAGCCGTCGCCGTGAAGTCCCGCCCGACCAGGTCAGGACGAGAATCCGGTCCGCGACCGGGGACCGTGGTCCGCGGGCCCTTCTCTCGACTGATCCCGCGAAGCCCTTCCGCCCTCATCAGCCGTTCCACGGTGCAGCGCGCCACCGAGACCCCTTCCCGTCGCAACTGAGCGTGGAGCTTCTTCGCGCCGTAGACCCCAAAGTTCATCGCGTGAACGCGCCGCATCTGGACCAGCAGCTCCTCATCCCGGATCGCCCGCTTCGAGGGCGGGCGGGTCTTGAACGCGTAGTAGGTGCTCGGCCCGATCTGGGTGCCCGCTGCGGTGAGCGTGCGGCAGATCGGCTCGACGCCGAACTCGTGCTTGTGCCGGTCGATGAACTGAACGATCAACGCTGTGGGCGGTCGAGCTCCGCCGCGAAAAAAGCCGAGGCCGACTTCAGGATCGCGTTCGCCCGGCGCAGCTCGCGCACTTCCTTCTCCAGCTCTGCCAGCCGCTCGGCATCACTGGTTGTCGTCCCAGGCCGGTGGCCCTCGTCGATCTCGGCCTGCCGGACCCAGTTCCGCAATGTCTCGGGATGGATCCCGAGCTGGTCGCCCACGCGACGGAACGTTCCCGCCCTCGTCGCTGGATCCAGTCGAGCTTCCAGGGCCATCCTCGTGGCCCTCTCCCGGAGCCAGGGCCCCGGAAAAGTCGCGTCTCCTCCCTGTGGTGTTGTTGTGTTCAGAGTGTGAGGAGCATGTTGCAAGTGGCGAGTGGGTCCCAGGCGGCCTGACGGGTGGCTTGGGCCATGTTGGTGGCCCCGGTCAGCCGGTGGATGCTGATGGCCAGGTTGCGCAGGCTGGCCATCACGTGCGGGCCCTGGCCGGTACGGATCTGGCTGCGGTCCTCGTCGAACGTGACGTCGCGGACCCAATGGAGCCGGTTCTCCACGCCCCAGTGACCCCGGATCCAGGTCGTGATCCGGGCCGGGGAGGCGGCCGGCAGCCTTGCGGAGGTGATCAGGTAGACCACCTCGACGGTCTTCTTGCCGCCCCTGGTGGAGATCCGGCGCAGCTGGGCGATCTGGGAGGCGCCGGGGAACCCCAGATCGCGGGGGGCCTGGATCACCTTCAAGCTCCGCCGTGTGCGGCGACCGTGGAGCTTCTCCACGCTCACGTGGCCGACGGGAACGTGCTTCCAGGGCTGGCCGGCCAGTCTCCTCAACAGGGTGGGCTGGTTGGACTTGACGGTGAACACGTAGTCCGCCCCGGCGGCCAGGATCGCGGTCGCGGAGGCGGTCTGGGTGTGCAGCGCGTCGGCGGTGATCACCGCCCCGGCGGCCCGAGAGCCCAGGGCGGCGATCATGGCGGGCAGGGCGGGGATCTCGTTGGACTTGGCCTGGACCTCCTCCTGGGCCACGACCGTGCCGGAGGCGTGGTCGAGGCCGGCGACCAGATGGCGGGCCCGCTGGGTGGTTGAGCGGGAGCCCCGCAGTGTCTTGCCGTCGACCGCGATGACCCGGCGCCCCTCGACGGTGGTGGTGCGGGTCCAGGCGTACAGGCACAACTCGGCGTCCAGCATCGCGGCGTCGATGCGCGCGAAGAGTTTGCGCAGGGTGGATTCGCCGGGGGCCGATCTCAGCCCGAACTCCTCCAGCGCCGCGGCGGTCAGTCTGGCGGCCCATTCGCCGGTGGCGGTGAATCCCCGGCAGCCGGCCATCGCCGCTGAGACCGCGACCAGAAGCAGTCCTGGCAAGGGGTATCGCTTGCCGCGGGGTTTGCGGGGGTCGGGGATACGGGCCAGGTGATCGGCCAGCCGGGCATCGGGTGGGGGCGTGTCAAGGGTGCGTGCAGACACTGCGCTGGGAGAGGATGGCATCGCGGGCGGGGTCCTTATGGCTGGACGGGTTGTAGGAGTACTTCCATCCAATCCATGGCGGCCTCGCCCGCCCACCAGACACGCCGAACCTGGCTCAACCCCTAGTCACAGCACACACGACCGACTTTTCCGGAGCCCTGCTCCCGGAGCTCGTCGGGGTACTTCCTCGGTGCTGCCATGATGCTCATCCTCCCGTGGGATCAGAGCCTCCACCAGACCCAGGGCGATTCACATCCTCACCCACGCCAACAACACCATCGTCATCAACAAAACAACCGGTGAAATTATTGGACTGCTTGCCGTTTCTCGGACACGTCCAAACACTTGGTTTCAGGCCACCTGACGTGATTCCCTGTACTCCGCCTCAATCTCATTAGGGGTCCGATACCCCAACGACGAGTGAAGACGTTTCTGATTATACCTGAGCTCGATCCACCGCACAATATCCCGGACCGCCTCATCCTTGGTCCGATAGATTACCCGGTGCACCCTCTCGTTCTTCAACGTCGCATTGAACGACTCCGCCCACGCATTATCCCAGCACAGTCCCGTCCTCCCCACGGACAGTCTGATATCATAGGACTCGAGCAGCTCGGTGAATTCCTTCGACATGTACTGCGACCCATGATCCGAATGGAAAATGGTCGCCCCTCTCACATACTCACAATTCCTGACGGCCATGTCGATGGCCCTGCAGATCAATCCGGTCCTCATGTGATCATCGATCGCGTAACCCACGGCCCTCTTCGTGCAGCAGTCCAGTACCGTCGCCAGATAGCAGAATCCTTCCAGGGTGCGAATATAGGTGATGTCACCGACCCATTTGTATCCCGGCTGCGCCGCGGTGAAGTCTCGTTCCACCAGGTCTGGGCGCCCGTCGGCGTCGTCGGCCGGGATCGTGGTGCGGACCCTCAGGCGGGGCTGTGCGGCCACCAGCCCCTCGGCCCGCATGATGGAGCGGACCGTGTCCGGGTGCACCGCCTCACCGGCCCGGGCGAGCTCGGCGGCGATCCGCCGGTAGCCGTAGGTACCGTCCGAGTCAGCAAAATAGAAACGAATCTTGAAAGCGAGGTCACGGCGTCGACGTGCGGTCGCAGAAATGGGCCTGGCTCGCCAGTCATAATATCCCGAGGGAGACACGGTGAGGCATCGGCACATGAGCCGAACGGGGTAGTTGCCTTCTTGCGAGAAGATGTACGTGTAGCGGACAGCTACTGTGATTCCTTCGCGAAGAAGGCTGCCGCTTTTTTTAGGAACTCGTTCTCCATCCGGGCCTCACGGAGATCCTTCCTCAACCGTTCGAGTTCGGCCGACTCGGCACTGGTAAGGTTCTCGGTTTCCGGGTCCGGATTCTTCTTGCGATACTCCTTGACCCATACGCCGACAGTCTGAGCGACAAGATTGTATGATTCTGCTACGGCTTTGATGGTGCGATGCTTGTCCACGACTTCAAGAACGACCTGGTTCTTGAACTCCGGACTGTACTTCGATTCTGACATGATGTGATCCTACCCGATTCTCGAAACTATGACTTTCCTCAGAAGTCCGGGAAGCTTCACTCAGTCCATATCGCCGAACGCACCATCGACCCGACCCACAGCTACCAACCCAAGAAGTCCACACCCACCCACCAAACCGGAACGATGACGTGAGACACCAGCGGAACGATGACCCGAGACATCCCCACACGAACAAAGCGTCAACCATGATGCGAGAGATCGTGTCAACAATGACGCGAAACATAAACAACGAATCTGCCAAGACATCTGTAAACGATGTCCCGACAGATCACAAAAGTGGACGCGGGTGGACTCAAACCGAACACCTGGCAGAGGTTCGAGCGGCTCGGCACCGCGTGGGAACAGGCGAAACTCGGTCTTGGCGACGAGCCGCGAGGTGCCGCCGACGATGAACCCGGAGTCGTAGTGAACGCTAGGAGACGAGCTAGAACACCTCTGACGGACAGCCAAGTGGACGCTATTACGCCACGTCTCCACGGTGCCGGAGCGTTGCCCGCGGATGAGGCCGCCGTCGACGGGAACTACGAGGGTGTCGTCCCTCACGCGTGCGCATCCTCCTCGCCGCGGGTGTCGGTGGGGATGCGGACGAGCATCTTGCCGGTGTTCGCGCCGCGCATCATGTCCAGGAACGCATCCACGGTGTGGTCGATGCCGTCGACGATGGTCTCGTCGTAGGCGATCTTTCCCTCGGCGAACCAGGGAGCGATCTTCTCCTGGAACTCCGCGCCCAGCTGCAGGTAGGCGGCCAGGGTGAAGCCCTTCAGGGTGAGGGCGCGGGTGATGACGTTGGCGAGGTTGTCCGGACCCGGGGCGCGTTCGGTGGTGTTGTATCCCGCGATCGCCCCGCACAGTGCTGCCCGTCCGCTGTCGTTGAAGACGTCGAGGGCCGCTTCGAGGTGGTCGCCGCCGACGTTGTCGAAGAATACGTCGATGCCCGCGGGGGCGGCTTGGGCGAGCTGGCCGCGCACGTCACCGTTCTTGTAGTTGAAGGCCACGTCGTACCCGTAGTTCTCGGTGAGCAGGGCGAGCTTCTCGTCGCTGCCGGCAGAGCCGATGACACGGTCGGCGCCGAGGAGCTTCGCGAGCTGTCCGACCGCGGTTCCCACCGCGCCCGCAGCGCCGGAGACGAACACCGTCTCACCCGGCTGCAGCTTCGCGATCGCCGTCAACCCGACGTACGCCGTCAGCCCCGTCACCCCGAGAATGTGCAGGCGCAAGGAGGACGGCACGCCGGGAAGATCTGGCACGGCGCGGAACGTCGAGGCGGCATCCTGCACGAGGTCACTCCACCCGTGCTGGTGCAGCACCAACGCACCCACCGGCAACTCCGGCGCCTCCGAGGCGACGACGCGGCCGATCGCACCACCGGTGATCGTCTCACCGAGCTGGTACGGGGCGACATAGCTGCGGACGTCGTTCATCCGCCCCCGCATGTACGGGTCGACCGACACGAACTCGTTCCGCACCCGCACATGCCCGGCCTCGAGCGCCCCCAACGGCACCCTCACGGTGCGGAAATCGTCGTGGGTGGGCCAACCCTGCGGGCGGGCGGCGAGCTGGATCTGCGTGCTGACAGGCGTGGACATGACTGATGAAACTTCTCAAAGCAACAACGAACAGTTCCGGGCGCCGGGCGCATACCCCCGGCATGGCAACGAAACGACTACAGGGCGACGCCGATGGCCAAGGCGATCACCCCGAGCAGCGGCAGGATACCCTGCTTGAGCGCGGCGCCGCGCTTGTCGGGGCTGGAGGCGAACAGCACGAGCGCAGCGGCAGCCATCGACCCCGCACCGGTGAACACGAGGGCCGCGCCGACCGCTGTCGCACCCGTGGCGAGGAAGACGATGCCCGCGACGACGGCGATCGCGAGGAACAGGTTGTAGAAGCCCTGGTTGAACGCAAGACTCTTCGTCGCCTCCGCTTCTTCGACCGTGGTCCCGAACGTGGCGCGCGCCTTCGCGCCCGTCCAGGCGATGGACTCCATGTAGAAGATGTAGACGTGGATCAGCGCCGCCAACCCGGCGAGCACGAGACCTGCGATGACCATGATGCGTTCCCTCTCCGGACTCCTGCCCGTTCTGTAATGACTCTTCCAGTATATACTGGACTGAACGTTACGGAACGAGCGAGGTGCAACATGGCCCGGACGCAGGCCTTCGACCGCGACACTGTCGTGCGCGCCGCCCGCACAGTGTTCTGGGAACACGGCTACGACGGCGCCTCCATCCCCGAACTCGAGGAAGCGACCGGCATCCGCCGCTCCAGCCTGTACAACACCTTCGGCTCGAAGCGCGGTCTCTTCGACGAGGCCGTCCAGTCATACCTCGACGAGGTCATCCGCCCCCGCCTGCGCCCATTCAAGGCCGACCCCGTCGCGCCCGATGCCCTCACGGACTACCTAACCGGGCTGTGGGACGCGTTCGGCAACCTCGACTCCATGCCCGCCACCAACGGGTGTCTCCTGGTGAACACCGCGAGGGAATCCATCGCTCACGACTCCGCAGTGGCACAGCTCGTTGCCGAGTATCGGGCAGAGCTCGCCTCGGCGATGAGGCGGGGCGTACACGCCCAGCGACCCGCATCGTTAGCCACGCAGACAGACGATCTCGCGGAGAACATCGTGGCGCTCGTGATCGCGGCCTTCGCACTCGCCCGAGTCGACTCCACCCAGGCCCGCCACAACCTCACCCTCGCACTCCGCCTCGCCCACGACTGAGCTGAGACGGCCGATACGAGCAGACCGTGGCCGAAGACACCCGCGTCGTCCCTGTTCCCGCTGACGAACTCGCCAAGAAGGCGACGTGACGGCGCTCACCGCCGTCTGACGGCGGTCCGGCGCCACCCCACCACGGCGGCGCCTGCCCGGACCTGGAGAACCGCGAGATCTCGGCGCGGACCAGTCGCCGCCACTTTCGTGCCAGGACGCGCCTCCCCCGATTGCATGGGCAACCAGCGCTCACATCGAGACACAGGCAACGCTCGCTGCTACCGGGACATCGCGATCACCGAGGTCGAGTACGCGGCGCTCGCGGCGCAGGTTGAGGCCGCGTTCGACGAACGCCTCGCCTCCCGTTCCCAAGAACTGGCCGAGCTGACCGAGAACCGCAAGCGGCTCCAGAACGAGAGCGACAAGCTGCTCGCCGCGCACTTCGCCGACGCGATCGACCTCGACACCCTCAAGCGTCACCAAGACCGCATCCGCGCCGGCCTCGCTGACATAGACCGTCGGCTCGCCAGCGAGCACGACCACCACGAGGGATTGGGCTGACCCCGTTTCGTAGGTCCGGCGGTTCTGAGAGTCGTCCTGTTGCCCGAAGGTTCGGGCAGGGAGACTGGTCAGATCATGTCGAACAGCAGGAAGCGTCACACCCCGGAGCAGGTCGTCCGCAAGCTCGGGCAGGCCGACAGGATGCTCGCCGACGGCGCGGATGTCGCGGCGGTGTGCCGGGAGCTCGGGGTGTCCGAGCAGACGTACTACCGGTGGCGTAACCAGTACGGCGGGTTGAAGTCCGACGACGCGAAGCGCCTGAAGGAGCTCGAGAAGCAGAACGCGACGCTCAAGCGGCTGCTCGCCGAGGCGGAGTTGGAGAAGTCCGCGCTCAAGGAGTTGGCTGAGGGAAACTTCTAGGCCCGGGCAGGCGCCGCGCCGCCGTCGCTCACCTGATCAGGACACTGCAGGTGAGTGAACGGATGGCGTGCCGTCTGGTCGGGCTGTCCCGCTCCGCGTACCGGCGGCCGCTCAAGGGCGACACGACCGCAGACCCGGACCGGGCGTTGCGGGACTGGCTGCGTGCCTGGGCGAAGAAGCACCCCCGCTACGGGTACCGACGCGCGTATCACGATGCGCGCGCCGAGGGGTGGGTGGTGAACCACAAGAAGATCCAACGCCTGTGGCGTGACGAAGGGCTCCGGGTCCCGCAGCGGCGTCGACGCAAGCGCGTCGGGTCCTCGACCGTCGACGCGCCGACGGCGGACGCGCCGAACGTGGTGTGGGCGGTGGACTTCCAGTTCGACGCCGACGAGCAGGGCCGACCGATCAAGATCTGCTCGATCGTCGACGAGCACACCCGGGAGTGCATCGGTGGGCTGGTGGAGCGCTCGATTACCGCCGACCGACTCACCGCCCACCTCGAGGACCTCGTCGCCGCCCGGGGCGCCCCGGCGGTGCTCAGGTCGGACAACGGGCCGGAGTTCATCAGCGAAGCGATGGCCGACTGGGCAGGCACCCGCACCGGCCTGTCCTACATCCCACCGGGCTCGCCGTGGCGGAACGGGAACGTCGAGTCGTTCAACAGCCGGCTCCGTGACGAGTGCCTCAACATCAACAGCTTCTACTCGCTGCTGCACGCGCAGGTCGTGATCGGCGACTGGAAGGACGAGTACAACCATCACCGCCGGCACTCCTCGCTCGGCTACCTACCCCCAGTCGAGTACGCTCGGCAGTGCAACCATCAAATGGAAACCGACGACTCACAGAGCGTCCGGACCGAATGAAGGGGGCGGCCCAGGATCATGTAAGCAACTCAGCACCGCACTCCGCCTGCTGGTCGACTGCGCCACCCTCTACGCACGGACCGACGAGCACGGCAAGCGGCTGGCGAACCAAGCCTTCACTGATGGCATCGAGATCAGCGAGGACGAGCAGGCGACGATCCGACTCGCCGAGCCCTTCACCGCCCTCACACCGGCATCAACCGATGTCAGGTGTTCTAGTACGTCTTCAATGGTGGAGCATAGGGGATTCGAACCCCTGACCTACTGCTTGCAAAGCAGCCGCGCTACCAACTGCGCCAATGCCCCCTGCCGATCCGTCCTGGTCGGACACATCAGCGGAACGACGACAGTGTACGTGACCCGACGCGACACCGCGAAACTCGACGAGGCCCGCTCAGGACAGCTCAGCCCAGCAGGTCCCCGGGCTCCACCACCTCCACCTCGAATCCGGCCGCCTCGAGTTCCGGCGCCAGTTGAGATGCATTGCCCGCCATCCCGATCCTCCACGCCGACGCCGGCAGCAGGGTCTCCCACGCCTCATTGGCGGTCGGGGCATCCACCGACGCCATGGCAGCCAGGTGCTCGTCCACCCAGGCCGCGCCCAGCCCGGACATCTCGAGCACCGAGACCTGATGGGCCACCGCCGAGGCGGTGTCGTACTGCAGCGGCGCCAGCCCCACCGCATGGTCGCGCGCCGAGACCACCTCGGCCCCCGACAGCGGCTGTGACGCGGGGCCCAGCAGCTCCAGCCCGGCCACCAGGGCCTGCGCGGCGACCTCGGTGCGGAACGCCCCGCCCATCGTCGCCAGGCCTCCCACCCGCATCGCCTGGGCGAACATCGACACCCCGTAGGACCAGCCCTTCTCCTCCCGAAGCACGGTGTTGAGCCGCGATCCGAAGGTGCCGCCCAGTGCCCCGCAGGCCACCTTCAGCCCCGGCCAGAGCGGATCGTCGCGTCCCGGCACCCGCGTCTGCACCCGCACATCGGCCTGCACGGCGTCCGGCCGGTCCACCAGCATCACCCGGCGGCCACCCGCCCCCGTGCCGCCGGCAGGCACCTCCGAAGCAGACCCCAGACCCTCGCGGCTCCCGGTCCAGTCTTCGAAGGCCTCCACCCCCACCGAGGAGACCCCTTCACCGGCCAGCACCAGCACCCCTCCGGCGGGCCGCCACATCGCCTCGTGAAAAGCTCGTACAGCGGTGGGTGTCACGGCATCGAGACTGCTCTCGGTGCCCCCGGTCGGCCGGGACGCCCTGTGATCGAGCGGCCACACCTGGCGCGCGACCGCCAGCCCGGCCAGGGCCGGCCCGCTCTGGGCCGCCTGCGCCAGCCCGGCCCGAGCCTGGGCCACCTGGCGCATCACGTCGTCATCGGCCAGTTCAGTACGGCGCACCACCTCGGCCAGCAGCACGAGGGCGTCCTCGACGTTGCTGCGCGGCACGTCGATCCCGGCATGGGTGGTGGTCAACCCGCAGGATCCGTCGTAGCCGGCGCCGATGCGCTCCATCGCCTCGGCCATCGCCGCTCCCGGGTGGTCCCTCGTCCCCTCGTCGCTGGTGGACAGCACCAGATTCGCCACTCCCTCGGTCGCCCGCGGTTCCGTGGCCAGTGGGACGTCGAGGGCCAGTTCGGCGGTCACCACCTGCTGGCCGGGCATCTCCACCCGCACCACCTCCAGGCCGGAGCCCAGCGCCTCGATGGTCGCCGACGGAAACTCCCACGGCGAGGCCGCCGAGACCTCGGGGCGGGCATTGAGGGGATTCACGGTGCTGTTGATCCCGGTGCCGCTCATTCCGACGCTGCTCATTCCGACTCCTGCTCGGCTCGATGGTGGACGATGACCGACGCGTTCCCGGGGTCCAGCCAGGTGGCGGCCGCGGCGCGGACCTGCTCGGTGGTCACGGCGCGGACCCGGTCCAGATAGTCGTTGATTTTCCCGGCTCCGCCCAGGACCGACTCGTGGAGGTTGATCATGTCGGCGCGGCTGTCGACGGTCGCCATCTCCAGCAACCAGTCCCGCTCGGTCTGCACATGGGCCCGCGCCAGTTCCTCAGACGTCGGCCCCGACGTCGCCAGCGCCACCAGTCCTGAGTCGATGACCTCGCGCAGTCTCTCCACGCTCACCCCGGGCCGAAGATGAGCCATCAGCAGGCTCGCCGAACGCCCCCGGGACAGTCCCAGATTCGACGCGGAGACGCCGTCGACCAGTTCGGTCTCCCGCACCAGGCGGCGCACCAGACGCGAGGCCATCCCGGTCCCCAGCACCGTCAGGGCATCCTCCAGATCCACCTCGTGCGGATCGGCCACCGGTGGGCTCGGCCAGGACAGGGTCACCGCGGTGCGCGGCACGTCGCGCTCCAGATCGATCCGCTCCGGGGCAGGGACGTCGTCGAGGCCGGCGCCGGCTCCCGGCACGGATGCCCGTCTCGACGGCACCGCCTCCGGCGCCGGGCCCGGGGCTGCCGGCACGGCACCGAGGTACCGGTCGGCCAGCCGCAGCCCCTCATCGACCGAGACGCACCCGGCCAGCACCAGACAGGCGTTGTCGGGCCGGTACCAGTGCTCATGGAAGGCCACGACGTCGTCGAGGGTGGCGGCCTCCAGATCCGGCACCGAACCGATGGTCGAGTGGCCATAGGGGTGCCCCTCCCCGAACTGCGAACCCAGCAGGACGTCGAAAAGGTCTCCGTAGGGCACATTGTCGTAGCGCTGGCGCTTCTCCTCCTTGACCACCTCCCGCTGGGTGGCGAGGTTCTCGGGCGTCACCGCAAGATGGGCCAGCCTCTCGGACTCCATCCACAGGGCCAGCTCCAGGGCCCCGGCCGGCACCGACTCGAAGTAGTTGGTGCGGTCGAAGCTGGTGGTGGCGTTCGCCGTGCCGCCGACCGATTCCATCGTCGCCAGATGCTCCCCCGAGGCGATCCCGCTGGTGGTGCCGGAGAACATGAGGTGCTCGAAGAGATGCGCGAAGCCGAAGTGCCCGGCCGTCTCGTCGGCCGAACCGACCCGGTACCAGATGTTGACCCCGACCGCGGGACTGGTCATGTCGGAGTTGACGATGACCCGCATCCCGTTGTCCAAGGTGGTTGATCGCAGGTCGATGGCGTCAGACATGGGGCTGAGACTAGGCCATCGTCCAAGCCCCGGCGCCACCCAGGAGGAACCGCACAGCAGGTGGCCGTACCCTAGGGGCCATGAAAACGCAGCGTCAGGTGGTGTCCTACGCGCTGCAGCGGCGCCGGGCACTGGAGGCGCTGCGCAGCCCGAGGGTCGATCTCAACGCGCCCGCGTCCTGTGACGCCGACCCTATGCTGGTCCGGGCCGCGCTTCATCACGGCGAGCCGATGGATCACCCCTGCCCGGTGTGCGAATCGCCCCGCCTGTCGCTGCTCAGATACACCTTCGGTCATCAGCTCGGGCAGTTCTCCGGCCGGATCAGGTCGGTGGAGGAGCTGGAGGAGATGGAGAACCGGTTCGGGGAGTTCCGGGTCTACGAGGTCGAGGTCTGCCCGGACTGCTTCTGGAACCACATCCTGACCCATTACCTTCTGGGCGACGGCCGCCGTCGCCGCCCACCGCGTCATCAAGAAACAGTGGAGGACATCTATGGCTGAACCCAGACGCAGCAGCGGTCGGGGCCCAAGACATGGAAAGGGACGCAGGAGCGGCTCCCGTGTGGGGCTCTTCGTCAGGCGGACGCTGTTCTCCCTCCTGATCCTCGTCCTGGTCCTGGCTATCGCCGCCGGTGTCGGAGCCATCATCTTCTACAACCGGACGAGCCTGCCCGATCCGAACAAGGACTTCCAGACCAACACGTCCTTCATCTATTTCAACGACTCGAAGACGAAGCTGGGCTCCCTGTCGGTGCAGAACCGGCAGACCGTCAGCTACGACCAGATGCCCAAGTCGATCAAGGACGCCGCCATCTCGGCGGAGAACCGCACCTTCTGGGAGGATCAGGGCATATCGGTCGGCGGTATCGTCCGCGCCGCCTGGACCATCGCCCGCGGCGGTGAGATGCAGGGCGGCTCCACCATCACCCAGCAGTACATCAAGATCCTTTATCTCTCCCAGGACCGCACGATGCAGCGCAAGCTCAAGGAGCTGGTGCTCGCGGTGAAGATGGGCAAGCAGGTGCCCAAGCAGGAGATCCTGGCCGGGTACCTCAACACCATCTACTTCGGACGCGGTGCCTACGGCATCGAGGCCGCCGCGAAGTCCTACTTCAACGTCCCCGCCTCCAAACTGACCATCGCGCAGTCCGCAGTGCTGGCCTCGGTCCTCAACAATCCGGCCCTGTTCGATCCCTCGACCGGTACCAAGGCCCGCGAGCGGCTGCTCAACCGGTACCGCTACGTGCTCGACGGCATGCTGGAGGCCGGCAACATCACCCAGGCCCAGCACGACGAGTACTACCGGAAGCTGCCGACCTTCCCCGACGTGCCGATCAACAACCGCTGGGCGGGCACCAACGGCTACCTGCTGAAGATGGTGCAGAACGAGCTGCTCGACGACGGCTTCACCGACTCCCAGATCAACGGTGGCGGCCTGCGGGTGACCACCACCTTCGACGCGGCAGCGCAGAAGGCGGCCGTGGCGACCGGCCAGAAGTACAAGAAGATCGCCGGCGCCAACGCGGGCAAGAACGGTGCCAAGAACCTGCATCCGGCGATCGCCTCGGTCAAGGTGGGCACCGGAGAGGTGCTGGCCCTCTACGGCGGCGACGACTACATCCAGAACACCCGCAGCTGGGCCCTGCAGGCCCGCCCCGCGGCGTCGACCTTCAAGACCTACGCGGTGGTCGCCGGCATGCGCAACGGCTTCAGCCTGAAATCGGCCCTCAACGGCGACACCTTCACCCCCCGGGGCGATTCGGTGCCGATCCGCAACGAGTTCAGTGAGCAGTACGGGACGGTGTCGCTGCAGAAGGCCACCGAGGACTCCATCAACACCGCCTTCGTCGACATGATGACTCAGATCGACAACGGCCCGTCCGCGATGGTCAAGGCGGCCAATGACGCCGGTGTGCCCAAGGGCTCCGGCTGGGATCTCAACAACCGCATGCCCCTGGGTGTGGCCGAGGTGAGCCCGCTGGATCAGGCCACCGGCTACGCCACGATCGCCAATCAGGGCAAGTACGTGCCCAGCCACGTCGTCGCCAAGGTCACAGACTCCAGCGGCAAGACCCTCTACACCGCCAAGACCACCGGCAAGCAGACGATTCAGAAGGACATCGCCCACGACACCACCTACGCCCTCGAGAATGTGGTGAACGAGGGCACCGGCTCGGCCGTCTCCAACCTCGGCTACCCGGTGGCCGGCAAGACCGGCACCAACGGCGTGGGCGACGACATCACCTCGGCCTGGTTCGTGGCCTACACCCGCCAGATCTCCACCGCGGTGATGTACGTGGCCGGCGACTCCGGTAATGCGGACCTGGATCCCTACGCGGCACCCGGGGACGCCACCTTCTTCGGCGGCACCTATCCGGCCCGCGCCTGGGCCGACTACATGAGTGTCGCGATGAAGGGGCTGCCGGCCAAGGACTTCCCCGATCCGGACTGGGTGAACCTCTCGGGCAACCACTACGGGGACACCGAGCGGGAGACGATGTCGACGTCGACTCCCACGGCGACGGCCACCAGCCAGCCGACGACGGCCAGCAGCCAGCCGACGACCACGGCCACCAGCCAGCCGTCTCAGCAGCCGACCACCAGCCAGCCGACGGCCACCATCCAGCCGACTCAGGAGCAGACGACGAGTGAACCGACTCAGACCCAGTCTGCGGCGCCGCCGAACCCGGGTGGTGGGGAGACGTCCACCACAACTGCCCAGAAACCTGCTGCCGCCACGACTACCAAGGAGAGCGACTAGCGCGCGGCCGACTAGCCTGTGGCCGTGACCACCTCCCCGCAGCCACCCCGATATGCCGTCGCCCGGCGCTCCCTCGTGTCGCGCTGGGGCCTGGACGAGAGGCTCGGCGGCTCGGTGGGGCGCCACGCCCACCGGAGGGGGCCCTTCTTCGACCCCGCGCCCTGGGCGGTGCTGACCGCGGTCCTCGTCTGGCTGCTCGCCATCTACCGGATGACGCCGTGCGTCCAGCACCAGGCGTCGAAGACCGTCGACCCCTACCAGCGGCTGTGCTACTCCGACATCCCGGTGGTCTTCCGCTCGTCGGGGATGGGGCAGGGCAGCGGACTGCTCAGCAATGTCGGCATCGCGGAATCACCGCTGGTGGTGGCACTGATGGCCTTCTGCCGCGCCGTCGCCAGGGTCCTGGGCGCCCCGATCCGCCCGGGGGCCGGCGCCCAGCAGGTGGTCGACGCCTCCAACGCCTACTGGGCGGTGGCGATGGTGGTCCTCTTCTGCGCCTTCCTGGGCACCGTGGTGGCCGTCATGCTGATGGGCCGCGGTTCCGACGTCGGCATCGGGCTGGACGCCGAGGGCCGGCCCGATGCTCCTCGCAGGCGCAGCTGGGACGCCTTCTTCGTGGCCGCCAGCCCGGCCCTTTTCATGGCCGGGCTCATCGATTTCACCCTCGTCCCGGTGTGCCTGGCGCTGCTGTCGATGCTGGCCTGGGCGCGCCGCCGGCCGGTGCTCGCCGGGGTGCTCATGGGCCTGGCCTGCGCCGGGACCCTGCAGGCCGCACTCATCGTGGTGGCGGTGGTCGTGCTGTGCCTGCGCACCACCAAGCTGCCGGAGCTGAGCCGCTACCTCATCGCCGCCTCCGCCGTCCTGGCCGCCTGCCACATCGTCGCGGCCCTCATCAACCCAGGGCAGTGGTGGCGCACCTTCCACGACACCTACTGGTCGGGCACCGGGCTGGGCACCATCTGGTTCATCATCCAGGACCTCACCGGATCCCACGTCCCGTGGGTCGGCTGGTTCGCCGGAGCCCTGACCGCCGCCGGCCTGCTGGCCCTGTCCTGGTTCAGCCTCACCCTGCCGCGTCGCCCCCGGCTGGCCCAGGTGGCCTGCCTGGCCGTGCTCGTCTTCTTCGTCACCAGCAAGGTGTACTCGCCGCAGTTCGTGCTGCTGCTGGTGCCGCTGGCGGTGCTCGCGCGGCCCGACTGGCGCGACTGGACGGTGCTCACCGTCACCGAGACGCTGTACTCGGCCGCGGTGTGGGCGCATCTGGGCGGGCTGACGATGCCCGGCGGGGCGGACGCCGACGTCGTCTACTGGGCGGCGATCGTGCTGCGGCTGGCCGGCGAGGTGTGGTTCGGCTGGGGCGTGCTGGACGACATGCAGCGCCCCTGGATCGACCTGGTGCGGACCGGGCACGCCGACGATCCGATCGGCGGGGTGCTCGACCACGCCCCCGACGGCTCCGACGAGCCGGCGGTCGATTCTGACGTGCCGGACGAGCGGGCCGTCGATGCCGCGGAGGCTGATTCGTGACCGGCCGGCGGACGGCCACCCGATCCACGATGCCCGCCGACGATGCGAAGCTGGTGGCCGCCACCTGGGCCGGGTCCCGGCTCCTGCTGGCCGCGATCCTGGCGGCGATCGTGGTCTCCGGTCACGGGCTGCGGGCGGCCCTGGGCAACTGGGACGTCCGGCACTTCATCACCATCTCCCGGCACTGGTACGCCGACCCCTTGGAGATGGCCTTCTTCCCCGGCCTTCCGGCGGTCATGGCCGGTGGTGCGAGGATCGGCCTGGCCCCCGAGATCACCGGCGCGGTGCTGGCCCTGGTGTGCTCCGGAGTGGCCGCCGCCGCGCTGTACCGGATCGGCGGGACGGTGCCCACCTGCCTGTGGCTCATCGCCCCGACCGCCGTGTTCACCACCGTCGGCTACACCGAGGCCCCCTTCTGCGCCGCCGCCTTCTGGGCCTGGGAGCGCGCCCGGGCCGGCAGGTGGTGGCAGGCCGCCGGGCTGGCGGCCCTGGCCTGCACCTTCCGGGTCTCCGGGCTCTTCCTGGTCGGCGCCCTGGCCGTGATGGCCGTGGTCGGTGACGGGCAGTGGAGAGACGGCAGGGGGAGAGACGGCAGGACGCGGAAGGCGAGGGCGCCGAAGCGCGGCCTGCGGGCTGGCGTCGAACGCATCGCCCCGCTGCTGCTCCCGGCCCTGGTGCTGGTGGCCTATGTGGTCTATCTGCACGGGCTCACCGGTTCCTGGACGGCCTGGTTCCAGGCCCAGGACCGGGGCTGGGGGAGGGGATTCACCACTCCGCAGGAATCCCTGGCCAACACCCTGCCCGCCACCCGCACCGACACCTGGCGGGCCACCTACGGGGCCGACGCCGGGATCGTGGCGATGCTCTTCAAGCTGGAGATCGTCTCCATGCTGGTGGGCGTGGCCACAACCGTCTACTGCCTTGTCAGACGTCGTTGGGCGTCGGCGGCCTGGGTGGGGGTCCAGGTCATCGCCTTCTCCATCGGCCACTGGTTCATGAGCGTCAATCGCGCCGTGCTGCTGTGGTTCCCGCTGTTCATCGCGCTGGCCGAGCTGACCCGGGGGCCGGGACGCCCGGTGGGGCTCAAGCTGCTGTGGCGGGGGATCGTGGCGGTTCTGGTGCTCGCCGATCTGGCGGTCATGGGATGGTGGGGCTGGTTGTTCTTCACCGGACGATGGGCGAGTTGATGACACGCTGGCGTGATGGGATGGCTCGCTGGCGCGAGGGGCTGCCCGTCGCGGGGCTCTCGGCCCTCATGGTGGTCGAGACCTTCTTCGATCTGCGCCGGTCCCTGGCACCCAGCCCGTGGCTGTGGAACAGCTACCTCATCGTCTACCTGGTCGCGGCCCTCGCCTGCCTGGTGCTGGCGGCGATGATCCGGGGCGCCGGCGGTCATCCGGTCGCCTTCTCCCGCGCCGGGTGGGCCGTCGTCGTCGCGGCTGCCGCGCTCATGGCGTACTGCCTGGTCTCCTCGTGCCTGACGCCGCGGCCCCGGGTCTCTTACGTCACGGTGCCTCGGGCCTACCTGGTGGTGCCGACCCTTACCGCGATGGCCACCCTGCTGCTGGCGGTGACGGCGGTCCGGGCGCTGCCCGACCGGCCGGTACACCGACTGCTGTGGTGGCCGGCGGCGGTCACTCTGGTCTGCTCCTTCGTGCAGTGGCCGCGCTCTGCCCTGGTACACGGATCGCCGCGGCTGGCCACCGGGATGGGCGGCTCGGCGGTCGTCCACGTCCCGCTGCTGCTGGCCACCGGGGTGGTGCTGGCCGCCTTCCTGGCCGGCTGGCACCGATGGTGGAGCCTGGCGCTGACGGTGATGGGCGCGGCGGCGGTGGTGCTTACCGGATCGCGGTCCGGGGTGGTCTGCCTGGTGCTGGCCGGGGCGGTGGTCTGCCTCCAGTGGCTGCGCAGCCGCCGGGCCTGGCTGGTCGCCGGAATCGTCGCGGTGGTGGCCGGGGCGGTGGTGGTGGCGGTGCCGATGCTGCACCGGCTGCTGAACCCCACCGACGAGCTGCGCGCGAAGAACCTCGAGACCGCTATCACCTTCTGGACCGCCACCCCGAAGCACGTTCTGCTGGGCGTGGGTTCGGGACGGCTGTGGCCCTGGTACGCCTTCGACTCCCATCTGTTGCGGACGCCGTGGCGCGGCCTGGTGGGCACCCAGTGGGGCCCGGCGCTCAACAGCTCCCATTCGACCTTCCTCCAGGTGTTGGTGGAGCTGGGACTGGCGGGCATGCTGCTGCTCCTTCCGGTCGTCACCGTCCCGGTCCTCATCCTGGTGCGACGGCTGTGGCCAGGTCTGCGCGGGGTGGCCCGACCGGTTCCCGACGTCGTAACCCTGGTGGCCCTGGCGGCCACCATCCCGGCCTTCTTCCTGGACACCTATCTGCTCAAGAACTACGGCGCCAGCCTGTGGTGGTGGCTGGTGATCTTGTGCTGTCTGCGTGCCGGTCACCAGTGGCCGAGCGGCCGGGCATAATATGCGGCTGTGAAACTTCTGTCCTTCGTGTTCCCGATCTACAACGAGTCGGAGAACATCGACCTGCTGTACCAGGAGATGACGCGGGTTCTCGGGGCCGTCGAGTACCGCTATGAGCTCATCTTCGTCAACGACGGCAGCGCCGACGACTCACTGGGGAAGCTCATGGCTCTGCAGGGCCGGGATCCGCGGGTGGTGGTGATCGATTTCGCCCGCAACTTCGGCCACCAGATGGCGGTCACGGCCGGACTCGATCGGGCCGACGGTGACGCCGTGGTCATCATGGACTCCGACCTCCAGGATCCCCCGGAGGTGGCCCTGGAGCTGGTGGCGAAGTGGGAGGAGGGGTTCGACGTCGTCTACGCGCAGCGCCGCAGCCGCGAGGACACCGCCTTCAAGAAGTTCACCGCCAATATGTACTACCGGGTGCTGAGCTCCCTGTCGGATATTGACATCCCTCGCAACACCGGGGACTTCCGGCTCGTGGACCGCAAGGTCGTCCTGGAGCTGCGCAAATACCGCGAGCAGGACCGCTTCCTGCGCGGCATGGTGAGCTATGTCGGCTACCGGCAGACCGCCGTGAAATTCGACCGGCACGCTCGACACGCCGGCGAGACCGGATACCCGCTGAGAAAAATGATCAAATTCGCACTGGACGGCATCATCGGGTTCTCCGACAAGCCGCTGCGGCTCATCTCCGGCATGGGGGTCCTGATGGCCGTCATCTCGGTGATCGGCATCATCTACGCCCTGGTCCGCCGCCTCTTCTTCCCCGCCCAGGTGGTCAACGGGTGGACCTTCACCATCATCGTCGTGCTGCTCGTCGGCGGCATCCAGCTGCTCATGATGGGAATCATGGGCACCTATCTGGGCCGTATCTATACGCAGGTGAAGGGACGGCCGCTGTACTCGGTGCGCTCGATCGCCTCCACCCCCGGTGCCGAGTTCCATGATCCCGAGGCGCTGACCGGCGACCCGCGGAATGCGGCGTGACATGACGAGATCACGAACGGTGCGTCTCCAACCCGAGAGGGCGGCTCAGGAGGCGACTACCAGGCCGGGGGACAGTACTCCGGAAATGGGCATCCAGCCGCGATTCAACGTCGACATCGTCGTCTGGCTGCTGCTGGCGGCCGCACTGGTGGTCTCATTCATCGCCAGGCTCAAGGTGTTCGACCACCAGAGCCCGGACTTCCGGTTCTACCTCGTCCACTGGTACGAGCACGTGCGCGCCGAGGGCTACCCAGGTTTCCGCACGGAGTTCGCCAATTACAACTTTCCCTACCTGTACATGCTCTACCTGGTGTCGCTGTTCAAGGTGCCCACCATCATCGCGATCAAGAGCATCTCCATCTTCTTCGACTATCTGCTCGGTTTCGCCGTCTGGTGGCTGGTCAGGGGGATCAGGCCCGAGAGCCGGTTCCTGCCCGTCTTCGCCGCGATCACCGTGCTGTGCATGCCCACCGTGATCCTCAACAGCGCGGTCTGGGGGCAGGCCGAGGCCATCTACGTCAGCTTCCTCATGCTGGCCCTGGGGTTCTGGGTGCGCGGCCGATTCCCCTGGGCCTGGCTCGTCTTCGGTGTCTCTTTCTCCATCAAGCTGCAGGCGGTCTTCCTGCTGCCACTGCTGGCTGTGCTGTGGCTCATCGACCGGCGTCAGAAGCTGTGGGCGCCCGCGCTCTTCCTGGTGGCCCCGGTGCTCGCCCCGATCCCGGCGATCATCTGGGGGCGTCCGGTCGGAGAGGCCTATGGCGTCTATGTGAACCAGGCGTCGGGGTACTTCGACTCGCGGACCTCCAACTTCATGGCGTGGATGAGGGTGCCCTGGCAGCAGGCGTTGAAGATGGACTACCTGGGGAGCATGGCGACCGCCATCACCATGGGGATCCTGCTCATCAGCGTCGCTGCATTCCTGATCCGCCACAAGGGGCGGCCGGGCATCGACTCGATCATGGCGATGGCCGCGTTCGCCACCATGGTGGTGCCCTTCTTCCTGCCGGACATGCGGGACCGCTACTTCTATGCCGGCGAGATGCTCACCTTGGTGTGGGCCTTCCTGAGGGGCCGGCGGCGGGCCTGGCTCCCGCTGCTGGTCTCGGTGCCGATCATGCTGGAGTACACCTTCGGGTTGTTCCACTCGAATCCCGGCGTCAGCTCGGCGTGGCGATCCTTCGCACTGCTTGCGGCCATCGTCGTCCTGGCGATGGACGCCTTCCGCAACGATCCTGAGGTCGGGGGACAGGTGGTCGAAGAACCGGTGAGCAGGACCCCTGAGCCCGAGAAGGGGTCGGCCGTCGAGAAGGCCGCCGAGGGCGGCGGCACCTGATGTGGCCCAAGCTGCTGCGATTCGTCCGGTTCGGCTGCGTCGGCCTGGCCAACACCGCGGTCTATTACCTCATCTACCGGCTGCTCCTGCACTTCTGGCCCTACTTGGCCGCCCACTTGGTCGGATTCGCCTGCGGTGTGGTGTTCAGCTTCTTCGCGAACTGCCTGTTCACGTACCACGTGCGGCCCACCTGGCGGCGGTTCATCGAGTTTCCCGCCACCACGCTCATCAACTTGGGCATCACCACCTTCGGGTCGATGCTGCTGGTCGCACTGGTGCACATGGACACCCGTTACGTCACGCTCATCATGACGGTCGTCGCGGTGCCCTTCACCTACTTGGCGACTACCTTCGTGCTCGCCCGCGACCGCGGGGCGAAGGATCGGGCGGGTGCCGACGGCGCCCCTGAATGGACCGAGCAGAAGAACAAGGGTCAGGATGATGCGCCGAGCACCTCGGCGCAGAACCTCGGATAGACGACGGCCTGGTCGTAGTTGGTCTGCCAGATGCGACGGGAGGCTCCGCAGACGCCGCGGTAGTCGTCCTCGGGCAGTTCGGCGAGCCACTGGAGGGCGTCGGCGGCCTGGGTGTCGGTGTGCTCGGGGTCCAGGAGGCGGCCGTTGACGCGGTCGGTGATGATCTCGGAGACGCCGCCGACGTCGGTGCCGATCAGGGGGATGCCCAGAGATGCGGCCTCCATCATGGAGACCGGCAGGCCCTCCGATGAGGACAGGTTGATCAGGCAGGAGGGGCTCAGGGAGCACTCCGTCTCGATGATGTCCGCATTGGGGATATGCCCCAGCAGCTGCGTGGAGTCGTCGACGCCTGCGACGTGGACGGCCTCGCGCAGGGCAGCCATCTCGGTGTCGGGGCCGTCGCCCAGGTGGGTCCAGCGGGCGTCGACGCCGCGGCGGCGCAGCTCGGCCAGGATCGCGGGCATCCGCGTCATCCGCTTCACCGGGATGAGGAACGCGCAGCTGATGATGTGGAAGGGCTCGCGGGAGCACTTGGCCGCCCGGCCCGGATCCACGGTGCCCAGGTGGCAGGTGGCCACCTCGTCGGCGAACCCGGGCCAGCTCGCGTGCAGCGCGCGGGTGCCCTGTGCGGAGACCGGTCGGACGGCGTCATAAGCGTCCAGCAGCAGCCGCCGCTCAGGCAAGTGGCCGAATCTGTTGCGGTTCTCGTAGAGGTCATAGCCGTGAGCGCGGGAGACGAGCCGGTCGACGACCACCCCGCGGGCCCGCAGATCGGCGGCCAACAGCATTCCGACCCGCGCGGTGGTGTGGAACCAGAACGAGTAGATGACGACGTGGCTGCCCGGCTGCAGGTTGAGCGCCGGAAGCTTGCCGAGCAGTTCGTCGGCCGACGCCCGGGCGCGCTGCTCGAAGAGGGCATCGACGGCGATCGCCGACGGATGCCTGACAGTGCTCTGCGAGAACACCGCGAGGGGCAGCTTGCGCAGGCCCGCCGCAACGCTGGGGATCATCGCGCGGCCGGAAGGGCGCGGCTTGCCAGCGGTGATTACCTCGACATTGTCGGGGACCGACCTGGTGATGACGTCGCCGGGCAGGGTCTGGGTGGCCACGATGATGACGCGACTGAACCTGCGGGCCAGATGTTCGATCTCATTCTCGATGAACTCCTCCCCCTTTGAGAGGGGGTAGACGTTCGTGAGGAGGAACAGTGTCCGCGGGTCCGGCATGGCGTCAGCTTACTTAATCGGCCCCCGCAGGTGTGCCAAGGGCCTCGGCACAGAACCTCGGACCGACGACGGCCTGGTCGTAGTCGCTCTGCCAGGTGAGGCGGGAGGCCCGGCAGACCTGCTGGTAGGTGTCGGCGGGCAGTTCGGCGAGCCATTGGAGGGCGTCGGCGGCTTGGATGTCGGTGAAGTCGACGGGGATCAGACGGCCGTTGACGCTGTCCGTGATGATCTCGGGGACGCCGCCGACGTCGGTGCCGATGATCGGGATGCCCAGGGATGCGGCCTCCATCATGGAGACCGGCACCCCCTCCGAGGAGGAGAGGTTGATCAGACAGGAGGGGTGCAGGTCGCGCTCTGTCCCGAGGATCTCGTCGTGACCGACGTGGCCCAGAAGGCCCACCTGGCCGCTCACCCCGGCGTTGCGCGCGGCTTCCTCCACCGCTGCTGTCTGAGGGCCGGCACCGATGTGCGTCCATCGGGCGTCGATCCCCCGGCCCCGCAACTCCGCCAGGATCTCCGGCATCCGGGTCATCCGCTTGACCGGCAGCAGAGACGCGCAGCTGACGATGTGGAAGGGCTCCCGCGAGCAGGCGGCCGGTTGCCCCGGATCGGGTGTCCCCAGGTGGTGGGTGCGGACTTTGGCGGCGTACTGCGGCCACTCGGCCACCAGGGAACGCCGGCCCTGCTCGGAGACCGGGCAGACGGCGTCGAAGGTCTCCAGCAGCAATCTGCGCTCGGGCAGGTGCCCGAGCGGGGAGCGCTCCGGGTACAGGTCGTAGCCGTGGGCGCGGGAGACGAGCCGGTCGACCATCACCCCGCGGGCGCGCAGGTCATCGGCCAGCAGCATCGCGACACGGGCGGCGTCGAGGAACCAGTAGGAGTAGACGACGGCGTGGCTGTCCGGCCGCAGCCTCAGCGAGGGGAGCTCGGCCAGCAGCTCGGCCTCGGTGGTGCGGGCGTGGTCCTCGAACATCGCCTCCAGACCGAGTCGGCGCGGCGGGCTCAGCAGGTCGCGGCTCCAAGAATTGCGCGGGAGCCGGACCAGCCCGCGGAGAGCGGACAGCAGCGCCGCGCGGCCGGTCGGTCTGGGGCCGCCGGCCGTGATCACCTCGACATTGCCGGGAACCGGACGGGTGACGACGTCACCGGGGCGGGTCTGGGTGGCCACCACGATCACCCGCTGGAAGCGGGCGGCCAACTCGTCGATCTCGTTCTCGATGAACTCCTCGCCCTTCGCCAGCGGATAGGAGTTGGTGAGGAGGAACAGCACTGTCGGCTCTGGCACGCAGCCATGCTAGCGACTGGACGACCTCATAGACTCTGGGTGAAGGATCGTCTGTCCCTGGAGAATCCATGCCGTCGTCGGAGCACCGCTGCGTATATCACTTGCCCTATCCCCTGAACATGCACTCGCAGTTCGGGGGGCAGGTGCGTCCGGCCCGCATGATGGAGGCCTTGTCAGACTGGGGCGAGGTGTGGCTGGTGGCGGGCACAGCTGCCCAGCGTCATCGTCAGATGAGTGTGGTGAGGCGTGCGGTCGGGTCCGGGGTGCATTTCGACTTCTGCTACTCGGAGTCCTCGACGATGCCGACCGCGCTGACGGAACGCCACCACCTGCCGACCCACCCTTTCGAAGACTTCGCCTTCTTCGCCCGGCTGCGTCGGGCTGGAGTTCCGGTCGGCCTGTTCTACCGTGACATCCACTGGCGATTCCCCCTGTACGGGCAGGGAATGCCACCCGTCCAGAAGCAGGCGGCCCTGGCCATGTACCGCTACGATCTGGCCGCCTACGGCAAGTGCCTGGACGTCATCTTCCTGCCCTCGCTGCAGATGGCCGACCATGTGAACCTTCCGAGCCAGGTGAGGTGGGCCGAACTCCCACCGGGGCACTCGATCCACGACGCACCCGCGGAGCCCCCCTCCCACCCGCTGTCGCTCTTCTACGTCGGAGGTTTCGGGGACAATTACAGGCTCGATCGCCTGCTTGAAGCGGTCCACGGTCTGCCCGACATCCATCTGACCGTGTGCACGCGTCGCGAGGAGTGGGAAGCGACGCTGCCCAGGATCGGCCGGTGGATCGGCGACAATGTCGAACTGGTGCAGGCGC
This sequence comes from Acidipropionibacterium virtanenii, assembly GCF_003325455.1. NCBI lineage: Bacteria > Bacillati > Actinomycetota > Actinomycetes > Propionibacteriales > Propionibacteriaceae > Acidipropionibacterium > Acidipropionibacterium virtanenii. Next base: position 3,095,652 of record NZ_CP025198.1, on the reverse strand, counting down.
AGGGCCCCGAGGAGACGGCCCCGTACTTCGCCCGGGCCAACGTCGCCGTGCTCGCCGTGGAACCTCAACCGTACTGGACTTTCGCGGTCCCGTTGAAACTGTATGAGTACATCGGCAACGGCAAGCCCATCCTGGCCACCGAGGGGACCCTCGCCGGTGAACGGGTCGCTGCGGAGAATCTGGGCTGGACGGTCCCCGACACTGCCGAGTCCCTGGCCGACACGCTGTCGGGGCTGTCCGCTCATCCGGAACGTGTCGAGGAGGCCCGGCAACGCGTGATGGCGGTGCGCGACGCGCACAGCTGGGCCGGCCGGGTCGAGGACCTCGCCGCCGTGATGGCAGAGGCGGACCGTCGATGACCAGCTCCTCCGGACACTGGAAACCCGGGATCGCGCTGGGCACCGTCGCCGCGCTTCTCGTGATGCGCCTGCCCTTGAGCTTCGTGCTCTTCCTGGTTGTCCCGTGGGCGATGATCGTGGGCGGTTGCCTGAGGCGCAGAGGCCCGCGATCCTGGCCATTCAATATGTTGCTGGCCTGCTGTTTCGCTGCCTCCTTCGCCAGCATCGTGCTCCTGCATCCCAGCTCGGTCCTGAGCACCGGCAACAATGCGGCGATCATGACCGCGGCCATCGGCTACACCCTGGTGATGTTCCGGAGCGAACACCCCGGCCTCGCCGCGCGGAACGCCATCCAAGGGCTGTACATCGGTGCGGCGTGCGTGTGGCTGATGGGCATTGGTGAGATGGTCACCGGCATCAAGCTGTTGCCGATTCTCTATCCGGGAGCCAACACGATCGGTTACGTCGCCAGCAGTCGATTCATGGTGAGCGCCACCTACCCCAACATCAACGATTTCTGCGTCGTGATGACAATGCTGTTCATCGCGGTGCTTGCGAAGATGTGGTTCGCCCCGGTGCGCGGGGCCCGCAGGTGGGGGAGATGGCTCCTGCTGCTGACGTCCACGGCGATGGTGATCATCATGGGATCGCGCGGTGCGCTGATGGCTTGCATTGCCGGCCTGGGCCTTCTCGCCATCCTGAACATCCGCCGTCAGTACCGTGCTGCCCTGGGATGGCGTGCCGTGATTTACGGCGGCGGAGCCGCTCTGGCCGGGCTGCTCGCCCTGTCCCAGACCCATTACATCCAGGACAACTCGACGTTGATCCGTGCCAGGATCCTGCGCAGCGCGATGGCGATGCTGGCCGACAGCCCGGGCAACTCGCTGCTGGGATACGGATCCCTGGCCGACTACCAGAGCTACGCGAAAGCAGCGTTCGGGCCCGTGCTCATGGACCCGCACAATCTGCTCCTCGAAATGTGGCTGCGCTACGGCGTCGTCGCGCTTGTGCTGTTCATCGTCGTGTGGCTGTGGGTGCTGCTCCGCGGGTTCCTGCCGCGCCGCCCGATGGTTGACTGGCAGACGGCCTTCGGTCTCACGATCGTGGTGCTGCTTCCGGTGATCGGGATCGTTCCGTCATCCATGCTGCGCTACCACGTCACGTGGCTCTACCTCGCGGCTGCCTGCCTGCTGACGGCCGAAGGCATCACACGCCGGGGCGGCGTCGAGCCGTTCGTCCTTTCAGGCGCGACGCCGACGGTGACTGCCGATGACCTCGGCGACGCCCATGACGACAAGACCGACCACAACCCCGCCGAGGACGGCGACCAGGGGCGAACTGATCATGCGGCTGAGCCCGCCGGAGCTCGGGGCGTCCGGACTGGGGCTGGCGATTGAGGGCTGGGCCTTCTGCACGAGCGTGAAAGTCGGGTCGTCCCCGTCGGCGACGACCGGCGGCATCATCGCGGGAGCGTGATCCACGAAGGCCTGGGCGTAGGCGTTCGCCCGCTGCTCCGCCTGAGCGGTGTCCGAGCCGAGGGCGTACACCGCAATGATCTGACCCCCGCCGGCCCAGTAGAGGTTCGTGTTCTCACGAAGAATCGTCGTGGTCATGCCGTGCCCCAGGATCTTGGCGGCCGCTCCCAGAAGCTTGTCGTCGCCGTCCAGGGCGACATAACTGTTGATGAGCCTCGAGCTCGCCTCGGCCTGGACGGTCGCGTCCGCCTCATTCTTCGGAGTTGGCAGAGTCACCATGACATGGGCCTTCGCCCAGACTGTGCCGACCGGGATGGTGGACCTCGTGGCACCGAACCCCAGCAGTGCCCCGGCGACGATGACGGCGGCGACCAGCCCGGCGATCCAGTAGTGCCCCATCCTCCTGAGGTAGCCCAGCAGATCGACGGGTTCAGCGGCCTGGTGCTCGGCGGGCTCGTGCTCGGCGAGGTTGTGCGATTCGGTCGAGTTGCTCACACCGCTGAATGCTACACACGGCGACACGGTCGGCCGTCGCTGACCGGTTGCCTGGGGGCGGGGTCGTGGAGGAGCCGCCACCAGGATGGAAAGATGGGGGGCCATGCGCTCGCCGACCGAATCCGACCGTTCCGAATCCGACAGGTCCGACAGATCCGCCCTGTGGCCCTCCCTGCTCGGTGCGACCGTCATCCTGGTGATGGCCGCCATGCAGTTCGTCGATTTCCGGCACGGGGTGGCCGGGCGACCCTGGATCGTCAGCTTCCAGTTCGTGCTGTGCGCCGCCGCCACGCTGGTCGCCGCACCCTCGGCATGGCGTCGGCGCGGCGAGCTGAGCCCGGCGGCATGGTGGCTGGCCGGTGCCTTCAGCCTCATCTCCGCATGGTCGGTGGTCTCGTCCCTGGTGGCTCCCCGGGCCGTGATCCGGCAGGGGGAGATCCCGCGGATCTACCAGCTGATGCCGGCGGCGACCGGATGGCTCACCATGACCGCTGCGCTGACAGTCGTCGCGGCCATGGGGCGAACGGTGCGCGGCCGGGTGCTGCCCGGGGCGGGGCTGGTGGTGCTCACCGGCACGCTGTCCGACTGGCCGGTACAGGCCGACATTCATCACAGCCCCCGGGTGGCGTCGGGGATGGGCGGCTCGGCGGTGCTGCACGTCGCCCTGCTGCTGGCCGCCACCGTGCTCGTCGACCGGGGCCTGGCCGCCCGCCGGGACGGGCGGCCGCGCGGCGTCGTCCTCGGATGGTGGGCCGGTGCCGCGGCGGGGCTGGCGCTCACCTGCCTCACCGGCTCGCGCAGCGGGCTGGTGATGCTGGCGGTCACCGCGGTGCTGGTGCTGGTCACCTGGGGGCGCGGCACGGCCCGTCGGGTGATCCTCGGCCTCGTGGCGGCCGGGGCGCTGATCCTGTGGGCGGCGGTGTCCTTGGTGCCCTCGCTGCACCGCTTCACCGTCTGGCAGTCGCCGTTGCGCGTGGCCACCTACCGGGCCGCCCTCGACGCAGTCACCGCCGGGCCCGCCAAGATCCTGGCAGGGGTGGGATCGGGGACGCTGTTCCCCTGGTACGCGGTGGAGGCCAAGCACATCCCCGCTCCCGGTGACGGCCGGGTGATCGGTCCCGACGGGGCGGTGCTCAGCTCGGCCCACTCGCTCTACGTGGCCGTCGGGGCCGAGCTGGGCGTCGTGATGCTGGCCGTCCTGCTGATGATCGTCGGACTGCTGTGGAAGAAGGCCGTCGACGCCGTGCGCTCAGGCGGGAGGATCGGCGCCCCGGTGACGACCCTGGCCCTGGCGGCCACCACCGTCGCCTGGGTCTTCGACACCTATCTCACCAAGAACTTCTCGCTGAGCCTGTGGTGGTGGACGGTGGCCTTCACGGCTCTCAGTGCTGCGCCGCCGTCGCCAGCGGGGAATACGGATCCTTCCCGCTCGTCGGGCGCGTGACGCCGGTCAGCACCACACCGCCCAGCGTCGCGTCGCCGGCGTCCAGCAGCTCGAGGCACTCCACCAGATCGGACCTGTTCACCCGGCCCAGGCCGATCACCGGTACCGTCGCGGCCACCAGCGGTGCGATGAGCAGCGAGTCCGATCCCGACAGGATCGGCGCGCCGGCCAGGATCACCTCGTCGTAGTCGCCGGCCAGGGCGGCCAGCGTGGCGGCCGGCTTCTCGCCGGCCAGCAGCTCGGCGGGGTTGCCGACCGCTGAGCCGGCCGGCAGCAGGGCGGCGCCCTCGTGCCTCGACGTCTCGCGCGTCACGATGACGTCGGACGCCTCGGCGCGCCCGGCCAGCACATCGGCCAGCCCCTCGCCGCTCGCACCGGCCGCGGTGGTGGCCTGGTGGCCACGCAGGTCGGCGTCGATGAGCAGTACTCGGTCTCCGGTCCCCGCCAGCTCGTCGGCGGCGCGCAGGGCCACCTCCCCGGCTCCCTCGCCCGGCACCGAGGAGGCCAGCAGGACGGTCCGGGCTCCGTCGCGCGGGGCGATGAATCGCAGGTTGCGGGCCAGCACCGTCACATCCGTGCCGACGCCCACCGCCTTGGGGAGGGCGCCCAGCACCGAGGAGTCGGTGACCTCCATGACGGCGTCGACGCTGCGCACCCGGGTGTCCAGCAGGGCCCGCAGGAACAGGTAGACCAGGCCGATCACCAGCCCGATGAGCAGCCCGATGGCACCGCTGCGGGTGAGCGAGGCGGTGGTGCCAGCCACCTGGGTGGTGGAGACGCTGGTCCGGGCGATCTCGATCACCGGGGTCTTGTCGCTGGTGGTCGGGGTCTGGCCGACCGCCCTGCGCACCTCATCGGTGAGGGCCTTCATCACCTTGTCGCCCTGGGCCTTGGAGCCGCTCTCGTAGCTCAGCTGGAGCAGCATCGGCCCCGGGGTGAACTCGATGCCCTGCTTGAGGTTGGAGGCGTTCATGGCCGGATCGATGGAGTGGGCGATCGGGCCCAGCACGCTGGGGGACTGCAGGTAGTTGCTGTAGGTCTGCACCAGAGAGGTGGTGTAGGAGGCCGCGGAATCAGGATCGCGGAAGGACTCGAAGGCGCGGGAGGTGAAGACGACGTCCGCATTGCTCGTGTAGGTCGGCTTCGATGTGGAGTAATGGACGAACCCGACGACCACCGTGCTGATCAGGGCGAGGACGACCGCCGAGATCCAGTAGTGGCGCATGTTCTTTGCTACCGCTCGAAGCTGCATCCGTGGAACACCGATCTGTGAGTGTCGACTGCTAGGATCGCGACCACCCTAGACCAGCAGACGGCATCTCTGGAGGAGGAACCCGTGGGCGAGGCGCGGCGTCCGGTGATCGTGATGCTCACATCGCGGTTCCCCTTCGGGCCCGGTGAGCAGTTCATCGAGAGTGAGCTGCCGCACTGGGCGGAATGCGACGTCGACCTCGTCGTGGTTCCCGAGAAGAACGACCATCCCGACGCCGCGGTGCGACCCGTGCCGCCCGGGGTCGAGGTCGACACCAGGCTGACGCGGCGCTGGACCGGCCCCGGCTGGCGGGCCCTGGGAGCGTGCGAGGCGCTCGCCTCGCCGGTGCTGTACCGGGATCTGGCTCAGCTGCGTCGGATGGGCCTGCTGGATCCGCGACATATCGGCTACGTGCTGCGCACCGCGATCCAGGTCGCGGTGGTGCGCAGGATGCTGCGCCGGATCGCCGCCGATCGCGGCGGGATCGATCTCGCCTACGCCTACTGGCTGTCGGTCTCCGCGGACGCGGCGGCCTTGGAGCGCGGGCGCGGCCGGCCACGAGTGCGGCACGCCGTCGCGCGGACCCACAACGCCGACGTCTACGAGGAGCGCCATCCGCTGCGCTTTCACCCCGTCGTCCGCCAGATCGCCGAGGACCTGGATCTTCTGATGCCGATCGCCTCCGACGGCGGACGGCACGCCGTCGAACGCTACGGTTTCCCGCCCGAGCGGGTGCGGGTCAGCCGGCTCGGCGTTGCCCTCCCGTCGTCGGCGCAGCGGTGCCCGGCCACCGGGGCGGGGGAGTTCACCGTCGTCTCGGTGAGCACCATGAGCCGCTTCAAGCGCCTCGACCTGCTCATCGACTCCCTCGCCGCACTGGCCGGGATGCGCCCCGACCTGCACCTGACCTGGCGCCACTTCGGGGCCGGACCCCTCCACGACGAGCTGGCTCGACGCGCCGAGGAGGTCCTGGCGCCGCTCGGGATCGACGTGGAGTGGATGGGCCAGCTGCCCAACGAGGAGCTGCTCGCCTGGTACCCCGGCCACCCGGTCGATGTACTGGTCAACACGAGCTCCTCTGAGGGGATCCCGGTCTCCATGATGGAGGCCATGGCCCGGGGGGTGCCGGTGATCGGCACCGACGTCGGCGGGGTGCGCGAGATCCTGGCCGAGCACTGGCTGATGGACGCCGACCCGGCACCCGACCAGGTCGCCGCCTTCATCGCCGGGCGGGCCGAGGCCGTCAAGGACCCGGCCGTCCGCGAGCAGATGGCCGCCCGGATCGCCGAGCGCTACGACGCCGACGCCAACTACCGCCGCTTCACCACCACCCTCACCGAGCTGGCCGGCCGGGCCTAGGCTGAGGGCCGATGTCAGTTCTCAACGTGGCGCGGGTCACCGGCGCCGAACCGGGCACCGCCGGTGCGCGCGCCCGGTTCCTGGAGTTCTGCCTCCGGTGGGCCTTCCTGCTGCTGCCCCTCGCATCGGCGTGGGCCTCCACCGTCACCCTGGGGCCGATCGTGCCGGTGCGGGCCCTGGCCGCCGTCCTGGTGGTGCTGGTGGTGGCCTGCCGCGACCGGATGAGCAGCGTCGCCTGGTCGGTCGTGCTGGTGGGGGCGCTCTGGCTGGTCTGGGGGGTCTTCCTCGCCCGGCCGGGGACCGGATACCGGGAACTCCTGGGGGTCGGCATCGGGCTGGCGACCATGGTGGCGATGACGATGGCGGCCAAGGACGCCAGCTGGCTGGTCCGGCTGTGCCGGTCCTGGCTCATCGGCATGATCATCGTCTGCCTGCCCGCCTTCTTCGAGGTCGCGACCGGCATCCACATGCCCAACTACCGCGAGGGCTCCTCGGAGTACGTGCGCAGCCGGGCCACCGATATCGCCTCCTTCATGGTCAACCCCAACCTCTTCGCCTACTTCCTCATCGTCGGCATGGGCGTGATGATCGTGGGCTGGCGGTTGGAGACCGGGCGGCTGCGCCACCTCTACTTCCTCTTCGCCCTCATCGCGCCGGTCCTGGTGCTGCTCACCGGCTCGCGGCTGTGCCTGGCGGCCGTCGCGCTGCTGTTCGTGTGGATGTTGCTGCTCAGCCGGCCGTTGACGCTGACCGTGGCCGCCGTCGGGGTGCTGGGGGCAGGTCTCATCGTGGTGACCGGACGCCTGCACAGGCTGCTGCGCGTGGTCGACACCGCCCTGTTCAACCTGGGCTCCCTGTCGGGCCGCTCCCGGCTGCACGTCTACCAGGACGCGCTGTGGATGTTCGCCGACAAGCACGGCCTGGGCCAGGGGCCCGGCCAGTTCACCATACGGCTCGAGTACGCACCCTGGCCGACGTACACCACCGTCGACCCGCACAGCGGATTCACCGAGGTCTTCGTCGGCTACGGCCTGCTCGTCGGCTCCCTCATCGTGGCCCTGGCACTGGCCACCCTGGTGCGGGCGGTGCGCCGCGACTGGCGGGCAGCGTCCCGCAGGCGCCCGCGCGCGGCCGCGGAGAGCCTTCTGCTGCAGGGGGTCGTCCTGCTGCTGGCCGTCTCGCCGCTGCTGGCGATGGCCAACAGCTCCTACCTCAAGTCGCCGGTCGTGTGGTGCCACATGGGCACGGTCGCGATCTGGTGCCAGGCCCTTCTGGAGGCCCGTCGATGGCGGCTGCGGGAGGATCTGAAGACCGTTGTCACCGCCCCGGGGCAGGCGGGCCGCGGGCTGCCGCGGCGGTACCGGATCGCCCGCCGCGCGGCTGCCAGCCGTGCGGCGGCCCGGGGCCACGAGTAGGCTGAGCGCGGAAGAAACCCAGTTCCGAAGGGCGAACAGATGAGTGAACCACGGATCATCCCGACCGCTGACCTCGACGACGGGGTGACCATCGGCGACGGCTCGTCGGTGTGGCACCTGTCCCAGGTGAGGTCGGGCGCCCAGCTCGGCGAGAACGTCGTGGTGGGCCGTGGGGCCTACATCGGCGAGGGCGTACACGTCGGCGACAACTGCAAGATCCAGAACTACGCCCTCGTCTACGAGCCGGCGTATCTGGAGGACGGCGTCTTCATCGGACCGGCCGTCGTGCTCACCAACGACCACTTCCCGAGGGCCTGCAACCCCGACGGCAGCGTCAAGAGCGCCGACGACTGGGAGCCGGTGGGGGTCACCCTCAAGCACGGCTGCTCGATCGGCGCCCGCAGCGTCTGCGTCGCACCCGTGACCATCGGCGAGTGGGCCACCGTGGCCGCCGGATCGGTGGTCGTCAAGGATGTGACTCCCTTCGCCCTGGTGGCGGGGGTCCCCGCCCGGCGGATCAAGTGGGTCGGGCGCTCCGGCTTCCCGCTGGAGCCCGAGGGCGAGCACCGCTGGATCGACACCCGCACCAGGGACCGCTTCGTCGAGGATCCCGCCACCGACACCCTGACCCTGGTGAGCGAGGGCTGAACGGCCCGTCCACCCCCTGACACAGTCCGTCCCTGACATATTTCGGCGTACCGACGCCGCAGAACAAGGAGTTACACGTTGACCTACGAATTCATTCCTCCGGCCAGGCCGATCATCGGTGAGGACGAGCGCAGGGCCGTCGACGCCGTCCTCGCCTCCGGACAGGTCGCCCAGGGTCCGCAGGTGCATGCCTTCGAGGAGGAGTTCTCCGAGCAGGTGGCTGACGGCGTCCACGCGGTGGCCGTCAACTCCGGCACCTCCGCCCTGCACATCGGCCTGCTGGCCTCGGGCATCGGGGCCGGCGACGAGGTGATCGTGCCCTCCTTCACCTTCGCCGCCACCGGCAACTCGGTCGCCCTGTCCAACGCGAAGCCGGTCTTCGCCGACGTCGATCCCGTCACCTTCACCCTGGACCCGGCCTCCGTGGAGGCCTCGGTCACCGAGAAGACCGCCGGCATCCTGCCCGTCCACCTGTACGGCCTCCCGGCGAACATGACGGCGCTGCGCCAGATCGCCGACAAGCACGGCCTGGCCCTCTTCGAGGACGCCGCCCAGGCGCACGCCGCCGCCATCGACGGCCAGCACGTCGGCACCTTCGGCACCTTCGGCGCCTTCTCCTTCTACCCCACCAAGAACATGACCGCCGGCGAGGGCGGCATGATCACCACCTCCGATGCCGAGGTGGCCCGCAAGGCGGCCATGATCCGCAACCAGGGCATGGAGAAGCGCTACGCCAACGAGCTGGTCGGCCTCAACAACCGGATGACCGACATCAACGCCGCCATCGGCCGGGTGCAGCTGGGCAAGCTGGCGGGCTGGACGAAGACCCGCCAGCAGAACGCGGCCTTCCTGTCGGCCAACATCACCGAGGCCGTCACCCCGCACGTGCCCGAGGGCTACGTGCACGTCTACCACCAGTACACGATCCGCCTCGAGGGGGCGACCGGCGCCGAGCGCGACCGCTTCACCGCCGCCCTCAAGGACGAGTACCAGGTCGGCTCGGGCGTCTACTACCCGATCCCGAACCACCGACTGCCCTCGCTGGCCCCCTACGCCCCCGGCCTCGAGCTGCCGAACACCGAGAAGGTCGCCTCCGAGTGCGTCTCCCTGCCGGTGCATCCCTCGCTCACCCAGGCCGACCTGGAGCGCGTCGTCGAGGCCGTGAACGCGGTGGCCAAGGCGGGTGCCTGAGATGGCGAACCTGCGCGCCGGCATGGTCGGCATCGGCTCGATGGGCAAGAACCACGTCCGTAACCTGCGGGCGATCGACGGGGTCGACCTGGTCGCCATCGCCGACGCCGCAGGCAAGGACCCGTTCGGGGTGGCCGGCGATCTGCCGATCCTGCCCGACGTCGACGCCGTGATCGCCGAGGGGGTCGACTACTGCGTGGTCGCCGCCCCCACCAAGTTCCACGAGGAGATCGGGCTCAAGCTGGCCGAGGCCGGCGTCCACGCCCTCATCGAGAAGCCCCTGGCATACGACACGGTGGCCGCGCGACGTCTGGCCGACGCCTTCTCCAGCCGCGGGCTGGTGGGCGCGGTCGGGCACATCGAGCGCTACAACCCCGCCCTGCAGTCGCTGCGCAAGCGCCTGGAGAACGGCGACCTGGGCGATCTGTACCAGATCGCCACCCGTCGTCAGGGGCCCTTCCCGGCCCGTATCGCCGATGTCGGCGTGGTGAAGGACCTCGCCAGCCATGACGTCGACCTCACGTCCTGGGTCACCCAGCGGGACTTCGAACTGGTGGCGGCACGCACCATGTTCAAGGCCGGGCGCGAGTTCGAGGACATGGTCTCGGCCACCTGCCAGCTGTCCGGCGGGCTGATGAGCAACCACCTCGTCAACTGGCTGACCCCCACCAAGGAGCGCCGCACCTTCGTCACCGGTGAGAAGGGCATGTTCATCGCGGACACGCTCACCGCCGATCTCACCTTCTACGCCAACGCCAATGTGGAGACGGTGTGGGACGATATCGCGAACTTCCGCGGCGTGGCCGAGGGCGACGTCACCCGGTTCGCGATCCCCAAGCCCGAGCCGCTGCGCACCGAGCACGAGAACTTCCGCGACGCCGTGCGCGGCTTGGACTCCGACATCGTCACCATGACCCAGGGGGCCAAGGTGGTGGAGGTCTGCGAGGCGATGATCCGCTCCGCGGCCACCAACGAGTTCGTCCAGGTGGGCTGAGCACGTCGTCCGAGACGGTCGGGACGCCGTTCTGACGCGGTCCAGGGCCCGGGACTCCAAGGGGAGCCCGGGCCCTGTCGGCGCCCGGCGATCGCGGGAGGAGAGGGATGAGCAGTAGGACGCGCAACGGCGGGAGCGGGCCGAGAGGACGCGCGCGGGCCGCAGGAACGGCTGCGAGGACCTGGTGGTCCGCCGATCCGGTGGCCGGGTGCGCCGAGCTCCTGGCCGCCCTGCTGCTGGTCGTGCTCACCTTCATCAGCACCGACCAGCCCATCGCTTCCGATCGCGCCTACCCGATGCTGCTGGTGGTCATGGGGGTGGCCGGGGCCGCCTGCCTGGTGCTGGCGGTGGTCCGAGGCCGGGAGTCAGGGCGTCACGGCGGGACGGGAAGGCAGGGGCGGCGGTCCCTGGGGCTGATCGCGCTGCCCTTCCTGGCCATGCTGTGCTGGGCGGGCATCACCATCCCGATGACCACCCATGTGGCGCTGACCACCCGTTACGGCCCCCTGGAGCACATCCGGCTGCCGATGGCGTCGATGGTGGTGCCGCTGGTCGAGGCGGCGTTGACGGCCCTGGTGGCTGTCGGGCTGGTGGCCCTGATCGGACGGGATCGGCTGCCGGGGGCGCTGTGGCGGATCTTCCTGGTGCTGGCGGCGTCCACCCTCGTCGCGATCGGCTGGGAGATCGCCACCCGCCAGGCCTTCGTGCGCCGCGCCGTCGACGGAATGCTGATGTGGCGCACCTCCACCCAGCTCGGGGGGCAGGCCACCTACCACCTGGCGCTGCTGCTGGGGATCGGGGCGGCTGTCGACGCGATCCGCAGGCGCCGTCTGGTCGGGGCGTCCTGGTTCGTCATCGTGGCCCTGGGCCTCGCCATCGGGCTCAGTGGATCGCGGGCCGGGCTGATCTGCCTGGGGCTGTTCTGCGTCCTGCTGTTCTTCTGGGGGCGGTCCGCCGGCCGGCCTGCGGGCAGTCGGAGAGTGCGGATCCTCGGCGCCCTGGGGTTGGCGGCCCTGGCCGTGATCGGCCTGGTGGTGGTGTGGCTGCGTGGCGGCGGGCTCGTCGACCACGACCGGGCCGAGACCTGGAAGGTGGCCTGGCGGGCGGTCAGCGTGGATCCCTCGACGATCATCATGGGCCGTGGCTACGCCACCTTGTGGCCGTGGTTCGCCATTGAGAGCGGGATCGTTCCCGGGGCGATCCACGGGCTGCGTCGCGGACCCTACGGCAAGTCCCTGGCCCACGCCCACAACACGATCGTCCAGGTGACCGGGGAGCTGGGCGTCGTCGGGCTGGTGCTGCTGATGGTCTGCCTGGTGACCGTCGTGGCGTGCTGCCTGCGCGGGTTCCGCGGCCGGTACGCGGGGACCTGCATGGCCCTGCTGGCCAGCTGTCCCGCACTGCTGCTGGACACCTACCTGGTGAAGAACTTCCAGGTCTCCTTCGTGTGGTGGCTGGTGGCCGCCGCGGTGGCGGTGCTGATGGCGAGGCCGGGGGATGACACGTCCCTCGAGCCTCCCGAAGCCGACCGGCCCGGCCGTCCCTGACCTGCTACCGGGTCGCCAGGGCCGCCATCCACGGGCTCTTCCTCGCCATTGCCTGTGTCTTCGCTTTGCGTCTTGAACTCTGCTTTGGCCCTCCTGCAAGAGGGACAAAGCAGAGTAGGAGGCGGAAGGCGAAAAATCCACTTGTCCACAGGGCAATTTCGCTGAAGTGTGCTTTCCACAGATTTTCGCACAGAACCTTGCCATGAAGTTCGGTGATCTGGCGGACTCTTCCCATGAATAGCGGAATGGATGACGCCGTGGCGAGGGTTCGACTCGTCAGGGACCTGACGTGCAATGGAATCGACGCCGACAAATTGGCTCGTGGAGTGCGGGACGGCACTTGGTCGAGGGTGCGGCGCGGCGCCGTCGTGGAGGGAGCCCTGAGCGACGACGCCGTCGTCCGCCACTGCCAGCTGATCGCGGCGACGACCCCCATTCTGAGGGCCGACTCCTGGGCATTGAGCCACACCTCTGCGGCAGTGATCCTGGGGCTCCCGGTGCCCTACGAGGGGCTTGAAGCGGTCTGGATCACTCGGCCGAAGGGACGCAGTGCCCACCGGCGGGAGCAGTTGATGACGCGGGTCTGTGACATCGAGGACGACGAGGTCATCACCGTCGATGGTCTCCCCGTCACGTGTCCTGAGAGAACCGCGATCGACCTGGCGCGCCAGCACGGGCTGGCGACCGGTCTCATGGAATCGACGCCGTCCTTCGTGCCGGCGGGAGCCTCGGGCGGATGCAGGAGCTCGTGGGCCGGAGTTCGGGGTGGAGGGGGAGCAAGGCCGCTGCCCGAGCGGTGGAACTGGCGAGTGCCGTGCCGGAGAGTCCCGGAGAATCAATGATGCGGGCCCACTTGGCGGCACTGGGTTGCCCGTTGCCGGTGCTGCAATTCGTGCTGCGCGATCCGGACGGGCGGTTCGTGTCCAGAAATGACTTCGGGTGGCCCGACTGGAAGGTCGTGGCGGAGTACGACGGAATGGGCAAGTACACCACGCTTCTGAAGCCCGGGGAGACTGCCGCCGACGCCATCGCAAGGGAGAAGGCCCGCGAGGCTGACATCCGTGCTCAAGGATATGAATTCACGCGTTTCATGGCCCAGGACCTCAGAAAACCCGAGAAGGCGGCCGCACGGCTGATGAAGCTGTTGAGGGCCAACGGCTACCGCGGCTGACAAGCGGGCCGTCCTGTCGGGGTGCGGCGTCCGTGAAGACGGCTTCGGGATCCATCCTGTCTCGCCCACCTGTCGATATCGGGTCCCGTGAGACTGCCTTTCGCCTCTTCCTCGGCTTTCATCCCCCTGCAGGAGGGCCAACGCCGAGTTGGAGACGCAAAGCTACCTCACAGCATCTCGGCGGGTGGCGGGTGCCAAGGCCGGGGAACATGACGGGGTGAGCGGCGTCTGGGGAAGGTGGAGGCCACGATACCGAGCCGGATCGGCGTGTAGAGACACTGAGGGCCGGCCCCGACGGGGCCGGCCCTCAGGCGTGAGGTGGTGGAATCAGGCGTCCAGGTCCTTGGCGACCAGAGCGGCGACGGCCTCGACATCCGCGTCGTTGTCGCCCTCGACCGTGACGTAGTCGCCGGCACCGGCACCCAGGGTCATGATGAGCAGGGTGGAGCGGGCATCGATGGGCTCGTGCCCCTCGGTGGCGAGGGTGACGGCGCTACCGAGCTTGGCAGCCTCCTGGGAGATGGTGGCTGCGGGACGGGCGTGGAGTCCGACGGACGAACCGACCGTGACGACCTTCTTGGCCATGGTGAGCCTTCTTTCCTTCTGAATCCGTCTGGTGGGACGGGGTGGTTGATCTTGATGTGGCGCTGGCCGTTCCGGGGAGCCGGGTGGCTTCCCGGGACCGTTGCCGGTGCCGTTGACGTCAGAACCGCGACAACTGCGAACGCACTCCTGACGGGGTGGACAACTACGACGATATCCAACACTCACCCCGGGAGTCGACGCCGGTACTCGCAATAGGGATGTGAACCCGACTCCCGGGACCGAGGACTGACGTCACGCGGCGGCTGAGGCCGTCACCTCCTTGGTGCTCTCCTTCTTGGCGGCCCCTCTGGATTTCAGGAAGGTGACCAACAGGCCGGAGACGACGGCACCGGCGATGATCGCCAGGGCGAAGGCCCAGAACCGGTCAATCGCGAAGAAGACGAAGATCCCGCCGTGCGGAGCCTTCGACGCGGCGCCAAGCCCCATCGAGATGGCTCCGGTGACTGCCCCGCCCACCATCATCGAGGGGAGCACCCGGCCCGGGTCGGCGGCGCCGAACGGAATCGCTCCCTCGGAGATGAAGGAGGCTCCCAGCAGCCAGGCGGCAGTGCCGTTCTCCTGCTCGGCCTTGGTGTACAGCTTGGGCCGCAGCACGGTCGACAGGGCCATCGCCAGCGGCGGGACCATGCCGGCGGCCATCACGGCGGCCATCACCTTCATGGACGCCTCGTCGGTGACGCTCAGCCCGGCGGTGGCGAAGAGGTAGGCGGTCTTGTTGATGGGCCCGCCGAGATCGGCGCACATCATAAGGCCCAGGATGATGCCCAGCACGACGGTCAGTGAGGCCGGCATGTTGGCCAGGCCGTTGGTCATGGCCTTCATCAGCAGGGCGATCGGGCGGCCCAGCACGAAGAGCATCAGCAGGCCGGTGATCAGCGATGTCAGCAGCGGGATGATGACCACGGGCATGAGACCGCGCAGCCACTTCGGCACGGTCCAGGAGGCGATCCACATCGCGATGAGACCGGCGATCAGGCCGCCGATCAGGCCGCCGAGGAATCCGGCGGACATGAACACCGCGATGGCACCGGCGACGAAGCCGGGGGCGATACCGGGACGATCGGCCAGCGCGAATCCGATGTAACCGGCCAGGGCCGGCACCAGGAAGCTGAAGGCCAGGTTGCCGATGACGTTGAGTGCCGAGCCGAGGAAGATCAGGAACCCGGCGTGGTTCAGCGACGATATCTGGGCGAGTGTGAACGGCGCGTCGGCGAGCCTGGTCGCAGCCTGCAGGTCCGCGAATGAGGGCAGGTGGGTGATCGAGAAGTTCCCCATCACGTACTCGGAGATGAACGACACCTGGAAGCCCGCGACCAGGAAGCTCAGGGCGATGAGCAGTCCGCCGGCGGCGACGAACGGGATCATGTAGGAGACGCCGGTCATCAGCGCCTGCTGGATCCGCTTGCCCCAGCTGAGCTGGGACTTGTCGTCTCCACCCTCCTCGGCCCCGCCGTCATCGGCCGCCACCCGGTGGGCGTGCGGATTCTTGGCGGCCGCGACGGCCTCCTCGATCATCTTCTTCGGCTCGTTGACGGCGCGCTTGACGCCGGACTCGATCACCGGCTTGCCGGCGAACCGCGCCTTGTTGCGCACGCCGACGTCGGTGGCGAAGATGACGGCGTCGGCCTTGGCGATGTCGGCGTCGTCGAGGGGCTCGACGCCGGTGGAGCCCTGCGGCTCGACCTTGACGTCGACCCCCATCTCCTTGCCGGCGTCGGTGAGGTAGTCGGCCGCCATGTAGGTGTGGGCGATGCCGGTGGGGCAGGCGGTCACCGCGACGACGTGGACCAGGTCGCCGGCGTCGGCCGGCTCGGGGGCCGAGGCCGGTGCGGGAGCGGGTGCGGATGCGGGCGCCTCGGAGGGCTCGATGACCCCGCGGATCAGGGAGACCACGGCGTCGGCGTCGGGGGCCTGCCGCAGCTGCTCGACGTAATCGGCCTTGACGAGGGCACGGGCGAGCTTGGTGAGGAGCTTCATGTGGTCCTCGCCGGCGCCCTCCGCCCCGCAGATCATGAAGACCAGATCGGCCGGCCCGTCGGGCCCGCCGAAGTCCACCTTGGGGTTCAGGCGCGCGAAGCCCAGCGACGGCTGATTGACCGCCTCCGAGCGGCAGTGCGGGATGGCGAAGCCGCCGGGCATGCCGGTGGGAGCCAGCTCCTCGCGCGCCATGGCGTCGCGGGCCAGGCCCTCGCCGTCGGCGCGACCCGATTCGCCGACCACGCCGGCCAGCGATCTGATGACATCTTGCTTTGTAGATCCCAGGTCGACGTCCAGGACGACGATCTGCGGATCGATGAGTGAGTCCGACATCAGGGATTCCTCTCCGAATCCGGGATTGGTTGGACGGCTCCGGGGTGGCGCCGTCCGGTGGTGCTGTCCCCCGAGAGGGGGACAGGTTCTAGGGGAGTTGCCTGACGGTGACCTCGATGGAGGACGCCAGGTCGATGGTCGGGGTGGTGGAACCGGGCAGCGACGCCGCCGCGGAACCCCAGCTCACCGCGGTGCGCAGGCATCCGGCGTCGTCAAGTCCCAGGGAGCGGCCCAGCAGCAGGCCGGCCAGGGAGGAGTCCCCGGCACCGACGGTGGACCTGACCTCCACGGGCTCGGCGACGGCGTGCCAGGCGCCGTCCTTGTGGACGAGCAGGGCCCCGGCGCCGCCGAGAGTGACCATCACCTCGGCGATGCCCCAGCCGATGAGGTCGCGTGCGGCGCCGATGACCGGCCCGAACGATCCTGCGGCCGCCTCGGCCTCCATGGCGTTTCCGTCGCCGCCGCACAGCTGGGCGAGCTCGACGGAGTTGGGCTTGACGAGGTCCGGGGCCGACTCGGGAAGGTTGGAGGCCAGTGCCACCAGTGGGGAGTCGGAGGTGTCGACCGCGATCCGGGCGCCGTGCGCGCGAATCCGCGGCACCATCCGGGCGTACCAGTCGGTCGGCATCCCGGGCGGCAGGGAGCCGGCCATCACCACCCAGTCGGCGGTGTCGGCGGCGGCCAGGACGGCGTCCTCGAAGGCTGTCAGCTCGTCGGGAGACAGGTGTGCGCCGGGCTCGTTGAACTTGGTGGTGGTGCCGTCGGGTTCGGTGACGGTCAGGTTGACGCGCACCGGCTCGGAGACCGGCACGCCCATGGTGGGGACCCCGTCGGCGAGGAGCCCGACCAGCAGCGGGTCGTTGCCGGCCGCGGGAACGACGGCGGTGGTGGGTACTCCGGCCCCGTGGAGCCCGCGGGAGATGTTGACCCCTTTGCCGGCGGCGACGACTGTCGAACCGGAGAATCGATGCACCTGGCCGCGGACGATCGGTCCGGGGAGGCCCGCGGTGCGATCCAGGCTGGGGTTGGGGGTGACTGTGACGATCATGACGTCCTCGCATCGTTGGGTGGTCGCCGCGCATCTGTGGCATTCCGCATGTGGGAACATGTTGGAATATATGGGATTCGGGGAGAGAAAGCAACTAGTTCTCACATGCTGGCGGGATCGCTCCCTCCGATTATGAAGGAGGGACCCGGTGCGCGGGCCACGACTCGCGCACCTGACCCGGTCGAACGGGCGGCGAGTCAGGGCGAGAGCTGAGGAGGGATGCGGCCTTGCGTCCTCGTGGCTCCAGCTCTGTCTCCGCGTTGCCCCGGGGCTGTGTGACAGACTGTCGTCCGAGCAGTCGGGTGCGGACGCCGTTTCGGGATCTCCAGGCATCCGGCACGAACGATGCGGTGAGGTGCGCCTTGACTCCTGATGACAACACAGCGGGTGAGTCCCAGGACTCGTTGACGGCCGTCTCTCCCGACGAGCGCTACCGCGCCGCGAGGACTGCGTTCGAGGCGCTGCTGGAGCGTGACTTCCCGGATTTCACGGTCGAGCAGTACGCAGCCGAGAAGGCTGCCGAGGAGGGGATCGACAGGGAGACGTTGGCCGACCAGGTCTGGTCGGGGGTCCGCTCGGTTCCGGATCGGCTTGATGTGACCGGAGACGGGAAGATCGGTCTCGATGACGCTCAGGCCGTAGCGAAGCAGGCCGCGGACCGGATCGGGAAGACCTGGAAGCGGGTCAGCGGAATTCGCAAGGAGGACGTCGCCGAAGCGACGTCGTCGGCCGGGCATGCGGCGGCTGAAACCGGCAGGAGGATCACCGGGTTCGATTACGGTGCCGCTTTCGGGCGGGCCGCGCACCGGACGAAGGAAGCTGTGCAGGGTGTCGACGCCGATACCTTCAGGGCGAGCGGTCACACGATGGCGAAGATCGGCAAGACCGCTTCGGGGGTCCAAGGATTTCAGGATCGTCGGAGTTCCGCGGAGATCAAGCAGATCTGCGAGGATTACGCCAGTGCCGCCGAGGATCTCACCGGTGAGCGTCGCGATCAGCTCAAGGAGCGCATCGACGAGTTCGGCCGGCTGCGACTCACGGCTCTGCATGAGACCCTGGGGAAGTTCCTGGTGATCCTCGAGGCACTCAAGCAGAAGAACCGTGCCAAGGAGTACGAGCTGCTCGACGGGATCGGCATCGGTACCCAGGCCATCGAGTCCATGGGCGCCCTCGATATGACCGTCAGCAAGACTTTGGGGGCCACGGCGGCCACGGGTGCATTGGGCGCTGCCGCGGTTCTGGGTACGCCCGCCCTGGTCATGGGCGGTGTGACGGCGATCGGGGCTGCCTCAACCGGTACCGCGATCTCGACCCTGTCAGGAGCGGCGGCGTCGAACGCCGTCCTGGCGTGGCTCGGTGGGGGCAGCCTGGCCGCCGGAGGCGGTGGCGTCGCCGCCGGCACCGCGGTCCTGGCTGCGACGACCGCAACTGTCACCGTCGGCGTCGCCCTTCTGGCCGCGGGCACCATCCTGTCCGCCCACTACGCGCAGAAGCTCACCGAGGCGAAGATCCACGAGGAGGACGTCGCTCTGGCCGTCACCGGCCTGGAGAGCGCGTGGATCGTCATGGACGGGATCCTTCGCCGTGTCGACGAACTCACCGGGGTGACCAATGAGCTCCGTGAACGGCTGATGCCCCTGCTCGTCCGCCTCGAGGGCCTGGTTCCCGTGTTCGACCCCGCCGACGCCGACCATGCCGCGGTCTTCAACCAGTGCGGGATTCTGATCAAGACGATGGTGGAGCTCGCTCAGGTTCCGCTGCTGGGTCAGGACGGCGAGCTCACCGATGAAAGCCTGTCCGTCACCGTCCACGTCAAGAACGTTCTGAACACAGAGGTGTAGCAGTGAACCAAGATTTCAAGAAAGTCGTGACCTTCCTGTATCAGGAGTTCGGTGATCAAGGAATAGCCTGGGTGAAGGAGCAGGTCGCAGCGCACGGGAGCGATGCGTCACCCGCGGCCGATGGGAAAGGCGCGTCACCTGTGCCGCAGGTTGAGGTGCCCACCGAGGACGACGCAGCCTTTGAGGATGGGGCAGCCTTTTCCGCCGGCGTGATGGCTGACGTCAAGGAGCTGGCGGATGACACGATCAAAGACCCGACCCAGGTGGTCGACGCGGTGCTCGGCCTGGTGATGATGGCCGGCGAGGTGCGCAAGTTCGAGGAGGTTCAGGTCACGAAGCGGGTGGGGATCGCCGCCCAGCGCGATATCGCCATTGCCAACATCAGGGCCCAGCAGGACCTGCTGCAGAACTATCTGGACCGATCATTCGACGAGAGATCGGAGAACTTCAACAGGCTGTTCTCGGTCGTCGACGATGCTCTGGAGACGAACAATATGGCTGCGCTGGCGATGGGGCTCGAATCCGTGGTGAAGTTGGCCACCTCGTCCCCGTTCAAGGATCTGCGCAGCGTCGAGGAGACCGCTGCCGCGCTGACGGACCCGAATCACGAGTGGGACTTCTGAGGCGTCGCTCACCCGTTCGTGGGGCCAGCGAGCCCTGGCGAGCGGAGAGGGGTTGCCCCGTCAAGACACAGCGACGACCACCGTCAGGCCCTCCTGCTCGAGGCCTTGTCGTTGGCGGTCGGTGATGGCGTCGTCGGTGATGAGGACGTCGATGTCGGAGATCTCGGCGAAGCGCGCGGTCGATTCGGCACCGATCTTGCGGGAGTCCACCAGTGCCACGACGGTGTGGGCGCAGGCGACCATGGCCGCTTTGGTGGCGGCCTCCTCGATATCGGGGGTGGAGAAGCCGTGGCTGAATGAGACGCCGTTGGTGCCGATGAAGGCGACGTCGACGCGTAGCCGTTCGATCTCGCGGCTGTTGCCGACGGTGGCCTGGGTGGTGGATCGGACGCGCCCCCCGATGAGCTGGACGTCGCAGGCGGTGCGGGCGGCCACCACCGATGCGATCGGGGCGGAGTCCGTGAAGACGGTGAGCCGCGAGGAGGCGGGCACCAGTGCGGCGAAACGGCCGGTCGTGGAGCCGGCGTCCAGGACGACGGAGCCCCGGCCGTCGGGCAGGTAGGCGAGTGCCGCCCGGGCGATGGCCTCCTTCTCGGCGACCGCCGAGGAGTCGCGGGTGTCGAGCGGCTGGTCCCCGAGCGTGTCGAAGCTGGCAGGTATCGCCCCGCCATGGACCCGGCGGAGAAGCCCCTGGGAGGCGAGGGTCTCGAGATCCCGGCGGATGGTCTCGGGGACGACGCCCAGCTCCTCGGAGGCCCGGGAGACGGAGACGCGCCCCTCATCGGCGGCGGTGTCGATGAGCCACTTGTGCCGTTCGGCGGGGTACATCTTGTAGCCTCCTGTGGGAACGTGTGGGAACGTCCCCGGAGTCTACCGGCCCCCGACGGGGCACCGACATTTTCTCGTTCCAGAACCGCCGAGCCGTTGTCGGTGACGCCCGATCCGGGGTTCGGGAGAGAGAAATTGCCGGTGCATCGGGGAGGAAGGAGCGAAGCGACGTGGAGGGGTCGGCTCCTCCGTCAATCAGCCCGGTGCTGGTCCACCGCCTCCTCGAGGGCCCCCTCGTCGGCGAGGAAGGAGCCCTGGTGGGCCTCCTCGATGGTCACGACATGCCCGCCGCGGCGCCTGCGCATCCGGTCCTGGAGGTGCTCGGCGAAGTTGCTCAGGGCGTAGTTGATGATGATGAACAGCAGGGCCGCCACGAGGAACACCGGGATGATGTTCGTGCCGCCGCTGGACAGGTTGGTGGCCGAGCGCAGCAGCTCCGGGTAGGTGATGATGTACCCGAGTGCGGTGTCCTTGACGATGATGACGAGCTGGCTCACCAGTGCGGGCATCATCGCCGTGATGGCCTGGGGCAGCAGGATCATCGTGCGGGTCTGGCCCAGGGACAGGCCCACCGACAGCCCGGCCTCGGTCTGGCCCCTGGGCAGGGAGTTGACGCCGGCGCGCAGCAGCTCGGCCATCACGGCGCCGTTGTAGAAGGTGAGGCCGGCGATGACCCCGACCAGCCCCTTCAGCGCGGGGTCGACGAGGGTGTCGAAGGGCTGGGCGAAGACCATCAGGTAGTAGAAGAAGAGCATCGCCATAAGCACCGGGACCGCCCGGAAGAACTCCACCAGCACCGAGCAGATCCAGCGGACCGGACGCACGAAGCTCATCCGGCCGAGGGCCAGGATGAAGCCCAGGATCGACGCCAGGACCAGTGACGCCGCGGCGGCCTGGAGGGTGTTGAGGATGCCGGGCAGGAAGTAGTTGAGCCAGGCGCCGCCGGTGAAGATGGCCGACCATGCGTCCCAGCCGAGCTGGCTGCGCAGGCCGTAGATCAGCAGGGCCGCCAGGACGAGGCCGAGGACGACCCCGATGACGCCGATCGCCCGGTGGCGCCGCAGCGCCCTGGGGCCGGGGACGTCGAAGAGAACCGAGTTGCTCATCGCTGCACCGCCATCCTGGTCGAGGCCCAGGACACGAGCGCGCCGATGGGCAGGGTGAGGATGACGAATCCGAGGGCCATCAGCAGGAAGATCGCATAGATGAGCTGGGGGGAGAACTCGATCATGTTCTTCATCACGTAGGAGGCCTCCGCCACCCCGATCGCCGAGACCACCGTGGTGTTCTTGGTGAGCGAGATGAGGGTGTTGCCGAGCGGGGTGATGGCCCCGCGCATCGCCTGGGGAAGGATGATCTGGCTCAGGGTCTGGCCGAAGGTGAGCCCGATGGAGCGGGCAGCCTCGGCCTGCCCGACGGGGACGGTGTTGATGCCAGACCGGATGCCCTCGGCCACGAAGGTCGAGTGGTACACCGACAGGGCCACCACGCCCCACCAGAACAGCTGGGTGGCGGATCGGGCGTCCGGTCCGGCGAGTTGCCAGGCCAGCACGTTGTAGAAGGCCAGGGCGCAGAAGGTGACGATCACGGTCAGCGGAGTGTTGCGGATGGTGTTGACGTATCCCCTGCCGAAGACCTGGAAGGCCTTGACGGGGGAGACCCGCATGATGGCGACGACGGTGCCGAGGATCATCGCGCCGACCGCCGCGACGAGTGTCAACTTGATCGTCATCCAGAAACCGGACAGGACGTCATACTGGCGCATCAGCTCGGTCAGGCCGGACATTGATCACCTCCGAGGTGAGAGGACGGGAACCCCCGCCCGGCACGGGCCTTGATGCCGGCCGGGCGGGGGTGTGGGGACGGGAACTTCGGGAGCTCAGGCTCACTGCCCCGACGTCGGGTTCGGCGGGTTGACCTTCTTGTTGTAGCTGAACTCCGGGGTGTTGGCCTTCAGCGCCTTCTCCCATGAGCCGTCGTCGATCATCTTCTTGACCGAGGCGTTGACCTTCTTGGCCAGGGCGGTGTCGCCCTTCTTGATGCCGACGCCGTACTTCTCGGTGGTGAACGGCTTGCCGACGACCTTCAGCTTGCCCTTGTACTGGGACTGGGAGGCGAATCCGGCGAGGATGATGTCGTCGGTGGTGACGGCGTCGATGGTGCCCGCCGACAGGGCGGCGACGCACTTGGAGTAGGTGTCGTACTCCTGCAGGTCGACCTTCGAGGAGTAGCTGTCCTTGATCTTCTGGGCCGAGGTCGAGCCGGTCACCGAGCACAGCTTCTTGCCGTCGAGGGAGTCCGGGCCGGTGATGTCCTTGTTGTCGGCCTTCACCAGGAGGTCCTGGCCGGCGATGAAGTAGGGCCCGCCGAAGGAGACCTTCTGCTCGCGCTCCGCGGTGATGGAGTAGGTGGCGAAGATCATCTTGACCTGGCCGGACTGCAGCATCGTCTCGCGCTGGGCCGACGGCGTCTCGACGAACTTCACCGAGCTGTAGCCGAGGTCCTTGGCGACGTAGGTGGCGACGTCGACGTCGAATCCCTTGTAGGACGAGCCGTCCTTGAGCCCGAGGCCGGGCTGGTCGTACTTGATGCCGATGGTGATCGAGCCGCCCGACGAGGAGTCGCCGGATCCCGAGGAGGAGTCGTCGGAGCCGGCGACGCAGCCGGACAGCAGCGACAGGCTCAGGGCGGCGGCGCCGACGGCGGCCGCGACTTTACGCAGTGACATGGTGTGCTTCTTCCTGGTTGTGGGCCGGGCTGGGGAAGACGGTGGAGGAAAGGCTCAGTGCAGGATCTTGCCGAGGAAGTCCCGGGCGCGGTCGCTGGTCGGGTTGTCGAAGAAGGACTCCGGGTCGGCGGTCTCGATGATCTGACCGTCGGACATGAAGACGACGCGGTTGGCGGCCTTGCGGGCGAATCCCATCTCGTGGGTGACGACGATCATCGTCATGCCCCCGCGGGCCAGGGAGACCATGACGTCGAGCACCTCCTGCACCATCTCGGGATCCAGGGCCGAGGTGGGCTCGTCGAAGAGCATCACCTGGGGCTCCATCGCCAGTGAGCGGGCGATCGCGACGCGCTGCTGCTGGCCGCCGGACAGCTGGGCCGGGTACTTGGCGGCCTGGTTGGCCACCCCGACCCGTTCGAGGATGTCGCGGGCCTGCTTCTCCGCCTCGGTCTTCGGCTTCTTGCGGACCTTGAGGGGCCCGAGCATGACGTTCTCGAGGATCGTCTTGTGGGCGAAGAGATTGAAGGACTGGAAGACCATGCCCACCTCGGCGCGCAGCTGGGCGAGCGGCCTGCCCTCGGTCGGCAGGGGGGTGCCGTCGATGGTGATGGTGCCCGAGTCGATGGTCTCCAGGCGGTTGATGGTGCGGCACAGGGTGGATTTGCCCGAACCCGAGGGGCCCAGGACCACGACCACCTCGCCCTTGGCGACGGTGAGGTTGATGTCCTGGAGCACGTGCAGGTCGCCGAAATGCTTGTCGACGTGGGAGAGCTCGACGATCGGCTTCCCGATGGTGTGCACCAGGGGGCCCGTGTCCTCGCGGTTGAATGCTGCCATGCCGGAAGGCTAATTGGCTGTCGGCGAACCGGCGGGCATTTCACCACTTTCTCAGGGCGATTGTTGCAGAACTGTGACCGCTGTTAACAAGTTGTAACACGACTCATGGCCGGGGGACTTGACCCGGATGCCCGGGTGTGGTGATGAAGGGCCGGGATCCGAAGGGCCGGACGCCGCGGTCCCCGGATAGACTGGCTCCGATCGCCGCCCGCAGGGCCCTGCGGGGGGCCGCTCACAGTCCGTCTCATGAGGAGCCACCGTATGAAGATCGCCGTCGTCGCCATGGGCAAGATCGGCCTGCCCCTGGCCGTGCAGTTCGCCGAGAAGGGACACGACGTCGTCGGCGTCGACGTCCAGCAGAGGGTCGTCGACGAGGTGAACAAGGGCAACGAGCCGTTCCCCGGCGAGGCCTTCCTGGACGAGAAGCTCAAGAAGCTCGTACCGGCCGGAAAGCTGCGCGCCACCACCGACTACGCCGACGCGATCCCCGACGCCGACGCCGTCGTCCTGGTGGTGCCGCTGTTCGTCAACGACGAGACCTGGGAGCCCGACTTCGGCTGGATGGACGACGCCACGAGGTCGCTGGCCGCCCACCTGACCAAGGACACGGTCATCTCCTACGAGACCACGCTGCCGGTGGGCACCACCCGCAACCGCTGGAAGCCCCTCATCGAGGAGATCTCGGGCCTCAAGGAGGGCGAGGACTTCACCCTGGTGTTCTCCCCCGAGCGGGTGCTCACCGGCCGCGTCTTCGCCGACCTGCGCCGCTACCCCAAGCTGGTGGGCGGACTGAGCGCCGAGGGCACCGCCAAGGGCATCGAGCTGTACGAGCAGCTGCTGGACTTCGACGACCGCCCCGACCTGCCCCGGCCCAACGGCGTCTGGAACATGGGCACCGCCGAGGCCGCCGAGATGGCGAAGCTCGCCGAGACCACCTACCGCGACGTCAACATCGGCCTGGCCAACCAGTTCGGCAAGTTCGCCGACAAGAACGGCATCGACGTCTACAAGGTCATCGACGCCTGCAACTCCCAGCCCTACTCGCACATCCACCGTCCCGGCATCGCCGTCGGCGGCCACTGCATCCCGGTCTACCCGCGGCTCTACCTGTGGACCGATCCCGACGCCTCCATCGTGCGCACCGCCCGGCAGGCCAATATGACCATGCCGCAGTACTGCGTCGACCAGGCCGCCTCGGTGCTGGGCGATCTGAAGGGCCAGAAGATCGTCGTGCTCGGCGCCTCCTACCGCGGCAAGGTGAAGGAGACCGCGTTCTCCGGGGTCTTCCCGACGGTCAAGGATCTGGTCGACGCCGGGGCGGAGGTCACCGTCCACGACCCGATGTTCACCGACGCCGAGCTGGAGAAGTTCGGCTTCACCCCGTATCACATCGGTGAGGCCGTCGACGGCGCCCTGCTGCAGGCCGACCATCCCGAGTACAAGGACCTGGGCCCCAACGATCTGCCCGGCATCAGGGTGCTGGTGGACGGCCGTCACGTCGTCGACCCGGCGAACTGGGAGGGCGTCGAGGTGATCGTCGTCGGCGACGGAGAGGCGCGCTGAGGATCTGAGTCCGGCCCCCGGACGCTCAAGGATCCCATGCCGGGCCGAGATCCCATGAAGGGCAGCACGCCCGCACCGGGGCCGCGGAGGGCGCTGCCCGCCGCGGCCCCGGACCCGACCCGCGGACGCTGGGGGAGTGGTCTCCCCCGCCTGGTGGGCGTGCTGGTCGGCGCCCTGCCGGTCGCGGCCCTGCTGGGGCCCTGGGCCGGCCACGGGCCGGTCTTCGCCTTCCGGGTGCTGCTGATCGCCCTGGTCGTGCTCGCAGTGATCTGTGGACGACGCCACCGGGCGAGCCTGGTGATCGCCGGGCTGGCGGTGCTGTGGCTGGGCGTGGGGGGTCTCGACGTCGTCCTCGGAGCCGCCGGGCGGCGCTGGAGCGAGTTGGCGGCGGTGGCCCTGGGCCTGGCGGGGATGTGGGCGGTGGTGCGGCTGCGCCGCTTCGACCCGGTGACCTGGCTGGCCCGCGGCTGGACGCTGGCAGTGCTGCTCAGCCTCCCGGTGGCCGCCTGGGAATACCTCACATCCAGGCACCTGACCACCTACCTCAACGGAGCCTGGATCGGCCGTCCCAATGTGTACCGGGCCCCGGCGACCTGGCTCACCAACCCCAATCTGTATGCCGTGCTGATGGCCGTCGCGGTGCCCCTGCTGGCGGTCCGGTCGCAGTGGGAGGGCCGTTGGCGGCGGTGGATCATGATCGTCGCCGCAGCGGTGGCCTGCGTGCTGCTGGTGCTCACCTCGGGACGCTCAGCGATGGCCGCGCTGGCCCTGGCGGCGGCGGTGCGGCTGGCGGCCACCGGGCGGGGACGCTGGGTGCTGGTGGCTGTTGCGGTGGCGGTCGTGGGGATCGTGACGGTGCACCGGTCCGGCCTGGAGATGGCGGTCCATCGGGTGGTGGGGGTCATCGTCCACCACTCCAACGAGGGGCCCTCCTCGTTGTCGGTGCGCGCCGCCCTGATCGCGGTCGGCCTGGCGCTGACGGCGTCCTACCCGCTGCTGGGGGTCGGGCCCGGCGGCTACGAAGCGCTGGTGCGTGCCGGTGGTCTGGGCTGGCACACCCATGGGAAGGTGAATCCGCACTTCGGCGTGCTGGAGATCTCCTCCCAGTACGGGCTGATCGTCACGACCGCTCTCGCTGGGCTGATGGTGTGGGCCGCGGTGGCCGTGATCCGGGCCCGCGGCGAAGGGGGATCGCGCTGGTGGGTGATCGGGTATCTGTGCGCGCTTCCTGTGCTGTCTCTGGCCAACAGCACCTACCTCGTCCAGTCGGTCACCCAGTTGCAGTGGGTGCTGGCCGCGGCCCTGGTGTGCGCCACCGCGACGCGGGTTCCGTCCCGGTACCGTCGTCCGCCGCGCCGCGCTTGCTAGAATCGGCCGTTGTCGACACTGGTTCTCTCGCCGCGGGCTCACCGTGGGCGCAGCGGCCTTGTGGGCACGCCGCCCACGTCCCAACTGTTGTCGCGGAGCAGGAGACGTACTCAATGACATCATCGGCCCGGGTCTGCCACCTCTCCACGGTGCACAACCCCCGCGACAACCGCGTCTTCCGCAAGGAGTGCGCGAGCCTCGCCCAGGCCGGCGTCGATATCTGGTTCATCGGGGCCCAGGAGGGCGAGGAGATCGTTGCCGGGGTCCACGTCGTGGGGGTCGGGGAGGCCACCGGTCGGGTGGACCGCCTCACCCGCCGTCAGTTCCGTGCCTGGCGGGCACTCGACCGGATCAGCCCAGACGTCGTCCACGTTCACGATCCCGAACTCATCCCGATGGTGCTGGCCTGGCGCAGGCTGCGAGGCCGCGCCGCCGTCTACGACGCCCACGAGGATCTCATCGGCCAGATCGAGGGCAAGGAGTACCTGGCCGACTGGGTGAAGCCGGTGGCCCGGCTCGCCGCCCGTGGCGTCATCGGCGCCGCCGACCGGTTCTTCGACGGCATCGTCGCCTCGACGCCGACCGTGCTGAGCTTCTACCACAATCCCAACCGCGCGGTGGTGCGCAACTATCCGCTGCTCACCGACTATCCGCAGGGTGCCGACGCCGCCAAGAAGGACGGCCAGGCCGTCTACGCCGGGATGCTCTCGGCGGGTCGTCAGGTGGATCGCATGTTCGAGATGATCGAACAGGTTCCCGGGAGCCATCTCACCGTGGCCGGGGAACCCGACCCCGAGGTGAAGCACTTCTTCCAGGACCTGCGACCCGAGCAGCGGGTCGAGTGGCTCGGCCGGATCCCTGGCGAGGAGGTGCCCCGGGTGCTGGCGGAGTCGCGGGTCGGGATCGCCTTCTTCAAGCCGCTGAAGAACTACCAGGAGGCCCTGCCGACCAAGCTCTTCGAGTACATGGCCGCGGGCATCCCCTTCATCTCCACCGACCTGCCCTTTCTGGTGGATCTCTTCGAGGGCAAGGACTGCGGGGTCTTCGTCGACACCTCCCAGGGCGCCGAGGCGGCCGCCGAGGCGCTGCGCGCGCTGCTGGCTGATCCCGACCGGTGCGCCGAGATGGGCGCCAACGGCCGCCGGGCCATCGAGGAGGAGTTCAGCTTCGAGGCCGAGTTCCCCAACCTCAAGGCGGTCGAGGGCGGCGCCGTGAAACGCGAGGGCACGGTCCTCGTCGGCGACTGAGGCGCCCATCGAGGTGGCCGAGCCGCGTGACGGCCCCTTTCACAGAGTACTGACAGCAGACGTCAACAACCAAGGAGTGAATGCCGTGCGAGTCGTGAGCATCGTCGGGGCCAGGCCTCAGTTCGTGAAGCTGGCCCCGGTGGCCAAGGCCTTCGCGGCGGCCGGGATCGATCACAGGATCATCCACACCGGCCAGCACTACGACGTCAACATGTCCGACTCCTTCTTCGTCGAACTGGGAATTCCCGATCCCGACCTTCACCTGGGAGTGGGCGGAGGCTCCCACGGCGTGATGACCGGACGGATGCTCGAGCAGCTCGACCCGGTGCTCGAGGACATGGCGCCCGACTGGGTGCTGGTCTACGGGGACACGAACTCGACGATCGCCGGGACCCTCTCGGCGGTCAAGATGCATCTGCCGGTGGCTCACCTGGAGGCGGGCCTGCGCTCCTTCAACCGCAGGATGCCCGAGGAGCACAACCGCGTGCTCACCGACCACGCCGCCGACCTGTGCCTGGCGCCGACCCAGGTGGCCATGGAGCACCTGGCCGATGAGGGACTGAGCGAGCGCTCGGTGCTGGTGGGCGACGTCATGACCGATGTCTGCCTGCAGGTGCGCGACTCCGTGCTGGCCAGCCCCCGCGCGGTACCCGGGGTGGAGGAGGGCGAGCCCTATGTCATGGCGACCATCCACCGCGCCGACAACACCGATCAGCAGGCCCGGCTGGAGCACATTCTCGACGCCCTCGGCGGTCTGGACCGCAAGGTCATCCTTCCGGTGCACCCGAGGCTGCGGGCCCGTGCGAAGAGCGACGGCATCCGGATCGCCCGCGGCAACCTCGTCACCATCGATCCGCTGGCCTACCCCGAGATGGTCAACGCGGTGGTGCATGCCGACGGGGTGATCACCGACTCCGGCGGCCTGCAGAAGGAGGCCTTCCTGCTGGGGGCCGTGTGTACCACGGTGCGCACCGAGACCGAGTGGACAGAGACCGTCGACAACGGCTGGAACGTCCTGGATCCCGATGCCGAGCACCTGGCCGAGACGGCCGTCCGTCCGGCGCCCGAGGGCGAACCCGGGCACCCCTACGGCGACGGTCACGCCGCCGTGAAGGTGGCCGAGGTGCTGGAGCGCGCCGAGATCACCGGGGAGCGCTGATCCAGGCTGATCCAGGAGGTACCGCTCAGGCGTCCGGGGAGTCCTGCGGGTCCTGGGGCGTTTCCTTGCCAGATGCCCGGGCCGCCGGTGTCTCCAGCTTCTGGCTGGTGAGGATCGTGCTCGTGAGCAGATAGGTGAAGGGGATCGCGGCGATCCCGGCCAGCACCGTCGCGTAGCGCTCGTCGACGTGCAGGCCCTCCACCAGCAGCACCGATCCCAGGGTTGAGAAGGCCACGTTCACCAGCGTCGTGGCCGGGAAGGCCAGCAGCTTCTTCCAGGTGGGCCGCACCCGGTAGGTGAAGTAGCAGTTGGCCAGGAACGAGAAGACGACCGACAGCGCCCAGGCCACCAGATGGGCGGCGAGGTAGGGCCACAGGATCAGCAGGATCCGGTAGAAGAGGTAGTAGACGGCGGTGTTCGCGACGCCAACCATGCCGAACCGGATCAGTCGGGCGAGCCGGAACCTCCACTGCCGGGAGGGTGACTTCTCCGTGCCGACATCCACGCGATCACGATCCTGCCCGCCACCCGCGGCCCCGGTGCCCGCCGTGTGGGCGTCCGGCTCAGGCATCCTGGCCCGATCCGGGCCGGGGTGCGATCGCGTGGATATCGGCGCGCTGCTCCAGATGAGGCTCCTGAGCAGGGACATCCGACGGCGTGAGACGTCTGGTGTCGCTGGGTACGGTCCCTCCGATATCGGTGGCCACGATGTAGTGCGGCCGTTTCTTGGTCTCGGTGTAGGTGCGCCCGACGTACTCGCCCATCACGCCGAGGCAGACCATCTGCACCCCTGACAGGAAGACGATCACGGCGATGGTCGTGAGGTAGCCGGGCACCTGCACCCCGTGGCGGATCCATTCGACGACGAGCCATATCAGGTAGAGCACTGCCAGAGTCAGGCTGAGCATGCCGATGTGGATGACCATCCGCAGCGGCTTCTCGTTGAAGGCGATGAGGCCGTCGATGGCGTAGTTGAACAGAGACCTGAGTGTCCAGGAGCTGCCTCCGGCCTCGCGCTGGACGTTCTCGTACTCGATGACGTCGGTGGGGAAGCCGATCCAGGAGAACAAGCCCTTGGAGAAGCGGTTGCGCTCGGTGAGTTCCAGCAGGGCGTCGAGGGCCTTGCGGCTCATCATTCGGAAATCGCCCTCGCCGTCGGTGACATGCATCTTCCCGAATTTGTTCATGGCGACGTAGAACAGGTGGGACAGTGCGGTGCGCACTCTGGGGTCGCCGGTGCGGTTGCGTCGGGCGACGACCTGGTCGGCCATTCCGGCCTCCAGGTGGTCGGCCATCCGGCCAAGCAGCTCCGGGGGGTGCTGGAGGTCTCCGTCCATGATCGCCACGGCCTCGCCCCTGGCGGCTCGCAGGCCCGCGAGCATGGCGGCCTCCTTGCCGAAGTTGCGGGAGAAACCGAGCACCCGTACGCGCGGGTCCTGGCGGGTCAGTCTCTCGGCCACCTCGAGGGTGTTGTCGGGGCTTCCGTCGTTGACGAGGATCAGCTCGATGTCGCGGGTGGGGGAACTCAGCGCCGCCATGCATCGTCGGTGCAGTTCGACGAGATTCGCGGCCTCCTTGTAGCAGGGGACCACGATTGAGTAGAGGGGGTTCGAGGCGGTCATGATTCTTCGTCTTTTCCGGCCCGACGGGGGCGCTGGGCGATGGTGATGAGTGCGGTGGCGAGCAGTGAGGCGACGCCGGCGGCGATGCCGGCGAGCAGGCCCGGGGAGCGATAGCCGCAGGCGAGCGTCCCGGCTCCCGGGGCTCGCACTGACAACATGCCGGTCAGAGGAGTGATGGGAACGCGTTTGCCGTCGACCCGACACCTCCAGCCCTTCGTCGCTGGCGTGGCGATCACGACGAGGTCGGATGATGGTGAGGCGGTGAGCCGGGCCTCGACATGGCCGGGGGAGATGGACAGTCCCGCGGGAATCTGCGTTGCGGTGACCTCGCGCTCCAGCGGCGCCGGGTCCAGACAGGCCAGCGGGTGGGCCCCCAGAGGGACGTCGCCAGGGAAGAAGCGATCGTTGGCGGAGATACGCACAGTTGTCGGCGTGCCATCAGACCTCCTCACCAGGAAATGGGAACCCACCAGGGCTTGGTCCTGGGTCTCCTCGGCTCTCGCGATGCTGGCTGTTGTGTAGCCACTGGGCAGCACGACCCGGGCGCTGCCACGGGCATAACTGTGAGTGATGACGTACTGGCCGACCGGGCAGGTTATCTGCAGATCGGTATGGCCACCGCGGGGCACCATCGACTCTCCGGAGACGAGGACGGGGCCGGCGGTGGTCATCCTGTGGACGGGCGGCGTGGAATAGATCCGGGCGCCGAGCAGACGCTCGCGGGCAGCCAGGTCCGGTGGCTGTCCGGGGCCCAGCCGGATATCGGGGACGCGTCGGACCATCGGCATCGGATCGAACCGCGATCGAGAGTCCTGGGCGGCCAGCAGGGCCGAGAGCACCTCGTCGTCGGGACGGTAGAGGGTGCGGCCGCCGCTGACCGTCCGATAGCCCAGCTCGATCAGTGCATCGGCCGTGCCCGCCTCCACTGTGGTGCTGTAGTAGCCGAGGCCGGGATAGGAGTAGCGTCCCGACGCGTTGTACCGGGCCCACATCGGATCGGAATCGGTCAGATGGGCATTCACCCGGTGGGCGGGCCAGCCGGCCTCACTGGTGAGAACGGCGGCTCTGTGGTTCCGGTACCGGTCGGTCGAAGCCTTCGTGTCGAGCTCTCCGACCCAGTCGCGGAGGTTGTCATTGACATGCACCGCGGTCGCCAGATTCTCGTGGAGGGTGAGAATGATTCCCGCGGCGATGGCGATGATGAGGACGACGCAGGTGAGGATTCTCGGGGTGTCTGTGACAGCAACCGCTGCGAGGGCCAGAGAGGCCGTCGCTGCAATCCCGAGAAGGGCCCAGCTGAGACTTGCTGCGCCAGGTGCCACCACGAGGAGTCTGTCCCTCGGGCAGAGGAGGTTGCGGGAGAGGAGCCCGAGGAGTACCGCGGCGCAGGCGCACGCGGGCAGGCCCGGCCAGCCGTGCGGGGCCAGGAGGGCCCCGACCGCGGACATCCGCACAGGGTGGCCGGTGTGTCGCGGCGGCCATGCGGTATGGGCAGCGAGCACCAGGAGCCCGCAGATGATGAAGGCGAAACGGAACGGGCCACCGTGCGGCACGGCGAAGGCGCTCCATGCCACCAGCAGTGCCGGAATGCGCAATGGGAGGACCACCACGGCGCCGATCCCGACCAGTACCAGCCGCAGGCGCCGGCTCAGATGGGAGGCACAGGGTAGGCCGAGGACAAGCAGGAGCGCCGCGCTTGAGCAGAACAGGGCAGGGGTGAGGGCGACGCCGGCAGTGAGCGGAAGCGTGCGCACCAGGATGCTGGACCACGGCAGGGGGATGATCGGGGCTGCCGGGTAGGGCACGCCGTTGTGCATCGCGACGAGTGCGGGTATCAGGGTTGGGGCGGTGAGGGCGACCCCCAGCACGCCGGTGAGGGCGAAGCGCCCGACCCGGGCGGCGGAGGCGCGCAGGCTGTGGCTGACCGACAGCTCGATCGCCACCAGGACGATGGCCGAACCCAGGCTGGCCATGTAGGCGGTGTAGTAGTTGGACCACCAGAACAGGGCGACCACCAGGACGCCCGGCCACAGCCGACGGCGGCGACCGCGGCATCTCAATGCAACCAGACAGAGGGCCGGGAACGCGATGAGCCCGTCCATCCATTGCGGGCTGCGCCAGCCGACCTCGATGACCCAGGCCGAGGTGGCATAGGCCACCGCCAGTATGCCGGAGACCAGTGGATGACGGCGGGGGCCGAGGGTGCGCAGCAGGCCGAACATGACCGCGGCGGCGACCGCGATCTTGGCCATCACGATCACCGAGAGGGCAGTGGCGATGCGGTTCGCGGGGAAGAGGGCCACCAGGAAGGTGAACGGGCCACCCAGATAGGTGGCGTAGGTCGCCAGGAAGGGCACTCCGGTGCCGAGCGCCCAGCTGAACTGAAGGCTGGAGAGGCCTGATCCGGTGATGATGTCGCGGAAGACGGCGTAGAAGTGAAGGTACTGCGCTCCCTCATCGCCGAGGATGCCGGATCGTGGTCCGAAAGGCCGGATTCCCGACGCGTTCAGGATCAACACGGAGATGGCCAATCCGCACGCGGCGCTGCCGAGCGCCCCGGCGATCGTGGCCGGCGACGATCTCCTGCAACTTCCGTGGGAGTGCGCTATGTCTGAACGGTTGAACGATCCGCCCGGGGGGCGACGGGGAGCCGGCGCGATACCGTGCTCAAGCCGATTCCACGCTCTCCCGTGGCATGACTCAGTCACGATCTCTCGCCTTGCCCGAATCCCCGTCGCCACGGGGTCGTGGCCATGATTACGATCACAAGACCGGCGAGAGCGGCGACCGAGATGCCGAGGCTCAGGCCCGGAGGCTTGTAGCCGCAGCTGAACTCGCGAGCCCCGGAGGTCTTGACCGCCAGCATCCCGGCCAGTGGCTCGATCGGTGCCGATCGGCCGTCCACTCGGCACCGCCAACCATCGGCGGCAGGTGTGGCGACGACGAGTCGGCCGCTGCGAGGTTGCGAGAAACGGGCCTCGATGCGCGAGGGCGTGATCCTCAGTGAGGAGGGTGCCTCGCTGACAGCGATCTGCCGTTCCAGAGGCCTGAGGTCCAGGCATGCGAGGCCGTCCGGCTCGATGGTGCGCAACTGCGGCGGGACGGCCCCATTGGCCTTGAACTCGACAGTTGTCGGTGTGCCGTCCGAGTACTTGATGAGGAAGTGGGGGCCGACGACGCGCTTCTTGGGGATCTCATGGGACTCGGCGACCTGCACCGAACCGCCATCCCGGTTCCGGAGCATCATCATGCCGTTGAAGTACTGGTGGGAGACGACGTACTGCCCGGCCGGGCAGCTGATCCGGACATCCTGGTTGGTGCCGGCCGGTACGACCAGGGGCGAGGCGATGGGTCGCTCTCTCCGCCCGGTGACGCGGTACAGCCTCGGAGAGGAGTACAGGTGCGCGCCGAGGAGTGTCTCCCGGGTCGCCATGTCGGTGGACAGACCGGCCTGCGGCTTGATGGTCGGGACAGTGCGGACCATCGGGAGCGGATCGAACCGGGAGTGCGGATCATAGGCGGCGAGGAGACTGGACAGCACCTCGTCGTGCGGCCGATAAAGGGTGCGTCCGCCGTTGCGGTCGGAATACCCCAGGTTCACCAGGGGGCGAGCAGTGGAGGCCTCGATCGTGGTGCTGTAGTAGTTGATCCCGGGGAACGAGTAGCGCCCCGAGGAGTTGTATCGCGACCAGATGGGATCCTCGCTCACCAGGTCGACGTTGACCCGGTGCAGCGGCCAGCCGGCCTTCCGGGTGGCCGCCTCGGCGGCCCGCAGTCTGGCGGCGTCCTGGCTCGCCCTCGGGAACAGCTCGGAGGCCCAGATCCGCAGCTTGACGTTGACGAAGAGGCTGTTGGCCAGGTTCTCCCTGAGCGTCAAACCCGTCCCGCCGAGGGTCGCCAGGACGAGTACCACCGACATGACCCGCCGCCAGGAGCGACCGCCCCGCGCGGTGGCCGCCGTCACGACCAGGGATGCGACCAGCCCGATCCCCAGGG
Source organism: Acidipropionibacterium virtanenii (assembly GCF_003325455.1). Classification (NCBI taxonomy): domain Bacteria; kingdom Bacillati; phylum Actinomycetota; class Actinomycetes; order Propionibacteriales; family Propionibacteriaceae; genus Acidipropionibacterium; species Acidipropionibacterium virtanenii. The sequence goes on along the minus strand of NZ_CP025198.1, from coordinate 3,060,547 downwards.
CCGCCCATCCCGGCTGCGCGGCCCTGGGATCGACGAAGAGGAATTCCTCTCCCGGGCCCTCGACGATCCTGGACAGGAGTGCGAAGAGCACCGCCGCGCAGCCCCAGGCGAGGGGCCCGGGCCAGTCGCGGGAGGCGGTGAGAGCCCGCCGGAGCCCCGTCGCCCCGCGGACGGCGCGTGGATGCGTGCGTCGGGGAGGCCAGGCGGTGTGGGCGGCGACGATGATGAGACCGCTGATCACGAAGCCGCAGCGGAAGGGCATGCCGTGGGGCACTTGGAAGGCGTTCCAGGCCAGCAGCAGAGTGGGGGCCTTCAGTGAGGCCAGCACCGCGACGGCGACCACGACGAGCACCGCGCGGGTGCGGACGGACAGGTGGAGAGCCGCGGGGATTCCGAGGACCAGGAGTAGCGCGGCGCTGGAGCAGAACAGCGCCGGGGCGAGGACGACCCCCTCGGTCATTGGGAGGAGTCGCACCAGGATGCCGCTCCACCGCACGGCCGCCAGATCGGTTCCGGGCGTCGGTGACCCGTTCCGCAGGCCCGTCAGGGTAGGGATCAGGGTCGGGGCTGTGAGGGCGACACCGAGCACACCGGTCAGGGCGAAGCGCCCTATCCGCGCCGCCGAGCGTCGCAGACCGGTGCTGGAGGCAGCCTCGACGGCCACCAGCACGATGACCGCCCCGACGCTGGCCATGTAGGCCGAGTAGAAGTTCGACCACCAGAACAGCGCCACCACCAGGACGCCGGGCCACAGGTGGTGCTTGGGGCCGCGGCATCGCAGAGCGACCAGCGCCAGGGCCGGGAAGGCGATGAGACCGTCGAGCCACTGCTGGTTGAACCAGCCGATATCGAAGACCCAGGTGCAGGTGGCGTAGGAGATCCCGAGAAGACCTGCCAGCAACGGGTGGCGTCGCGGCCCGAGGGTGCGCAGCAGTGCGTACATCACGGCGGAGGCCACCACGAGCTTGGCCACCACGATCACGGTGATGGCGGTGCTGACGCGGTTGGCGGGGAACAGCGCGACGAGGAAGGTGAAAGGGCCGCCGAGGTAGGTGGCGTAGGTGGGCAGGAAGGGCACTCCCGCCCCCAGCGCCCAGCTGAACTGCGGGCTGGACAGGTGGGAGCCGGTGAGGATGTCGCGGAAGACGGCGTAGAACTCGAGGTACTGCGCGCCGTCGTCGCCGATGATGTTGGATCGGACGCCGAACGGGCGGATTCCGGATCCGCGCATGATGAGCAGCACCGTCATCAGGCAACAGACCGCCGTGAGGCCGGCGCCGACCAGGGAACGAGGAGCCCCGCGACGGCGGGGGCGCGCGGGATCCGCGAGTGCGTTCACGGACGGTCAGTCTAACCGACCAGTGAGTCTACTGAGGGGGCAAGGTGCATAATCATAGAAAACACTGTGAACATAAATGGATATGCTGTGAACATCGCGATGGATCGGGGGTCGTGCAGAGAATCTGACGGAACCCGTAGAGTGGGCGCGGTTCCGTCATCGCGACGGACCGGCTGACAACCGGGCTGACAACGAGGAGGGCGATGGGCACCACCGCCACAGAACCGGCGGGGGACCGGCGACCCAGGGTCGTCCACCTCTCGACTGTGCACAACCGCCACGACAACCGGGTCTTCAACAAGGAGGCGCGGGCCCTGGTCGACGCCGGTTACGACTTCCATCTGGTGATCGGAGCCGAGGCCGACGTCCTCGACGACGGCATTCCGGTGGTCGCCCTGCACCGCACCGGAGGGCCACGGCTGCATCGGATCGTGACGGGACAGACGGAGGCATGGCGGGTGCTGGGACGGCTGCGCCCCGACCTGCTGCAGATCCACGACCCCGAGCTCATCCCGATGGCGCTGCTGTGGGGGCGCCGTCATCGCTGCAAGGTGATCTACGACGCCCACGAGGATCTCGTCGGGCAGATCGACACCAAGCCCTACCTCAACCGCCTCACCCGTCCGATGGTCCGCCTCGCCGCGCGATGCCTGGTCGGGCTGGCGGACCGGGGGGCAGACGGGATCGTGGCGGCCACGGAGCCGGTGGCCGACGGATACCGCAATCGGCACATCGCGGTGGTGCACAACTATCCCTGGCTCACGAATTTCACCGCCGACCCGTCCCCGGTCCCTGGACGGATGGTCTACGCCGGCGACCTCACCCAGGAGCGCAAGCTCTCCTTCATGATCGACGTGGTGCGGGCGCTGCGCCGGAGAGTCCCGCAGGCTCACCTGGTGCTGGCGGGGCGTGCCCTGGCGGGCTGCGGGCCGGCGGTGGACGCGGCGGTGGCCGAGGGGCTGGTCGACTATCGAGGACTGGTGGGGCCGACCGAGGTGCCGGGCGTGCTCGCCTCGGCCCAGGTGGGGCTGGTCTTCCTGGAGCCCCTGCCGAACTATCTGCGCTCCCTGCCCACCAAGCTCTTCGAGTACATGGCCGCCGGGGTGCCCTTCTGCGCCTCCGACTTCCCCGCATGGCAGGACATGTTCGCCGGTTACGGGGCCGGGGAGTTCGCGGACTCGCAGTCGGTCGATGCGACGGTGGGGACGCTGGCCCGGATGCTGGAGGATCCGGCCGACTGCGCCCGGATGGGTGCGGCCGGACGCCGTGCCATCGACGGCGGCCTCACCTTCGAAGCCCAGGCCGAGGAACTGCTGGGGCTCACCGCCTCCCTCATCGGCCCGGCCTGATCCTTCCCGCCTGATCCGGCCAACTCGATCCGCAGTATGTGAGCAGGCGCCACCGAGAGGTGGCGCGGTGGCAGCCGCTGTGCCGGTGATATGTTCACACCATGAATATTGGCGTCCCGGTCGGCGCGCGGCGCCCCGTTCGCAGATGGTTGTCGGCCCAGACGATGGCCTGGATCTGTCTGGCCGCCTTCTGGCTGTACATCTGGCGGACTCCGATCTGGTCCGCGGATGATCTGCTCTTCGCGACCCGCAGCGGCACCAGTCACGGCCGGATCGCGTGGGACCGCGTCCTGCCCCTGCTGGCCGACGACGTCAACAACCGGGTGGGCCGGAGCGCCGACATGCTCGCCCAGTTCATCTTCTCCACCGGCCCGCTCATCGGCATCATCATGGCCGCCTGCTGCTTCCTCCAGTCCTTCGCCGTGTGGCGGCTGCTCCGTGCGGTCTCCGCGCAGTTCGGCAAGGGGGATGACGTCGTCTCCCGCATCGTGGCCCTGGCCGCGGGAGTCGCCCTGCCACTGAGCCTGCTGGCCACCGAGCCGGGGCTGGCCGGCTCGACGGTGATGTTCATGGCGGCGAATGTGGGCTACGTGCTCGGATCGGCCATGATGGTCGCCGCCGCCGTGCTGCTGTGGCGGGTGCGCGAGCGTGGCTCGGCGCCCCTGTGGCAGCTGGTGCTGGTGGTGGCTTTCGCCTGTTTCGTCGGGATCCACCATGAGCTGCTCGCGCTGGGGATCGCCGGTGTCGTGATGGGGCTGGCAGTGGTGACACGCAGGTCGGACTGGCGGCCCTCCTGGGTGATCGCCCTGCTGGTGGTGCTGGCGGTGTCCTTCGGACGCTACGCGGCGGGCGGGCTGTGGAAGCGCCAGGACCGCCTGCTGCGGCCCTTCCCGATCGATGACCTGTCCGCCGTCCAGCAGCACCGGGTGCTCGCGGTGTTCGCGGTCTCCCAGTCCCTGGGCGTCCATCCCGAGCTCTACATCTGCCTGGCAGCCGCTGTGGCCGCCCTGGCCTGGGCGGTGCGCAGGAAGGTGGCCCACCCCCAGGTGTTCGTGGCGATCCTCGTCGTCTTCGTGGTGTCGGCGGCGGCCATGGCGATGGTGGCCACGAAGGTGCGCAGGAATGTCACGCTCAACGCGGCCACCCTGGGCCGGGCGGAGATCTATTCGGCCGGTTCCGCGACCCTGCTTCTGGGGGTGACCGCGGTGGCGGTGGCCGCCATGGTCGTCCTGGTGGTCAGTGTGCGCACCATCGCGCAGGCTCGCATCGTGGTGCCGGTGACGGGCATGATGCTGGGGCTCTACAGCATGCCGGTGCTGCTGGGCAGCCCCTACGGCCGGACGCTGTACGTGCCGATGCTCATGTGCATGGTGGCGTCGGTCACGATGGCCATGGTCGCCCTCGCCATGGTGCGCGCCGACGCGGCGCAGGCGGCTCAGGGGGCTGACTCGGCTCAGGGGGTGGGGGCGTCCGCGACGATGGCGGCCGGGGACGGAGAGAGGGCGAACGTAGTGGCCGAGGACGGGGAGCGGGCGTCGAGAGTCCCGGCCGCAGCGGTGGCCGCCGTGCTGGTCCTGGCGGCGTCGATCGGGCCTGCGGTGCAGGGTGGCACGCACCTGGTGAACGCCGTCGACTCGAATATCGTCGTCTGGAAGCCCGTCGTCAGGCAGCTCGAAGCCGCCGAGATGGGTAGTGCGAGGGCGGTCGTCATCCCGAAGAACCTGCCCCGCGCCGATTACGCGGCCGATTACACCGGAGTAGGCGTGTACTACCGCGGGAACCTCGCGAAGTACTGCGGCATCCCCGCCTCGATCCGGATCAAGACACGTTGACGCCGGCCTCCCGACCGGCACCGCGACGGTCGCCCCGGCCAGGCGAGGTGCAGGACCTGTCGGGCTCCTGAATCAGCGAGGCCGTCAGCCTGCCAGCGGATCCCACATGCCCTCGGGATCGAAGGCGAAACCCTCAGGAGCGGGGACATCGAGATCCACGACGAGGCGGGTGTGAGCCGGGGAGCTTGCCGGGGCGATACGTGCCACCCTGGCGCTGAGGTCTTCGGGACTCATCAGGCGACGGACGTCGCTGGAGATGGCCATCGGCACCCAGCCGACCGGCGTGCCGTCGGCCACAATGAGACAGGCGCGCGCGTCGATACGATTGCCATGCTCAGGCTGAAGTTCGACCAGGTCGCCGGGATTCAGCGCACATAGAGCCGCTTCCTGGCTGTCGCGCGTGACCTTGATGACCCGGCCTCCGACGTCTCGGGGCATTTCGGGTACGTGGCGGATGCCGTTCGCGAAGAAGCGTGCGTGTGCCCTGCCGTTACGTACCTCGGGCATCTGCATGAACTGCAACGTGTCGCCTACCCGGGTACCGCCGGAATGGACGATCTGCTCCCACGGGGTGGCGTTCTCAGGGAGAAGTCCGATGCGGCTGAGGTAGTCGTCGAAGTCGGGCCGCCGAGGACTCATCACCCGCTGCTCGAACACCAGTGGCATCTGGGCGCTCCGATAGGTGCGGTGGAGGTCTCGCAGCTCGGGCAATGGCCGCAGCCCCTGAATCTCCGCGGCCTGGCGCGTGTAGTTGAAGGTGTACAGCTCGCCGTCGTAGCCGAAGCGCCCGATCGGAAGAATGGCCATCGTCTCGGGGTGCTGCCACATCACCAGTAGCTCGCTGACCTGTGGGGCTGCTGGGCCGGCCTCATCGCCCGGGCGTCGCAGTACATGCGTCGAACTCATCTCTCAACCTCCTCAGGTTCGTCTCGAGAACCATGCGCGCAGGGGTAATCGCCGGCTCCGACACTTCCGGAATCGGAGCCGGCACTCATGGGCCCCGGAGATCTGGGCGGGCCCTACTCCCCGTGACAGCGTCGACCATTGGTGGATCGGACGGAGAGTTCGCCGTCGGATCCACCAGTGCTCCTGGCCCGAGGCTCGGTGGAACCCAGGATCGGATAATCGGCGGCATGAATTCCACACCCGGACTCAGTCGGAGACTCGCCCTCGTCGCGGCGCTGCTGCCGTGGCTGACCGTGGTCCTACCGATCCGCTCCACCAGGAAGGAACTCGGCACCGAGGAATTCCTGTTCGATGAGGTCTCCTTCGGGCTGCTCGTGATGGCGGTGCTTTTCGCGGTCACCGCCGTCCTCGCCCAGGTTCCTGCTACGCGGCGCTGGTGGAGCTGGTGCGCCGCAGGGGTGAGCCTCGCCGCAGCCGTGGTGCTGGCCGGCAGCACCGTTCCGGGAGAGGTGATATGGGACGGGGTGGACTCTCAGGGCCGCCCGACCGGAGGGGTGGAACCCATCCTTCCCGACGTGGGCTGGGCGATCCTGGTGGTCGCCTGGGCCGCGATGACGGCGGCGGCGGTGATGGCGTTGGTGAGGCGACGCCGTCAGGCCTTGAAGTAGTCCGGAGCGGTCTTCGGCCGGGCGTCCCCGCCCGCCGGGGTGGCATGGCCGTCGGCGTAGGGATCGTTGCGGCGGGTCCGTCGCCCGCCCGACGGCTTCCTCTTCTGGAGATCGCGCAGATCACCGAGGTCGGCGTCTGAACGGCGCTTCTCCGGACGGCGCTTCAGGGCGATGATGAGTCCTCCCGCCAGGAGGGCGGCGGCCACTGCGACGATGGTGTTCCTGCTCATGCTGCGAGGTTAGTGCGGCCGGTGGCGGGAACCGAGCGATTCAGCCCGTGGAGTGCATCCCATGCCCGGGCGATGCGAATCTGCGGCGGACATCCTCCTGTGTTCATGGAAGTGCGGTGGAATGATCTGGGCATGACCAGTCTGCTGCCCACCCCACTCGTGACCGCCGATGACCTGGCCGACGCCCTGGCAGGCCCGGACGGCCGGCGGATCGTCGTCCTCGACGTCTCCATGGGGGCCTCCCCGGCCGACCCCCATATCCCCGGCGCGCTGCGCTTCGACCTGGACGGCCCGATGAGCGACCAGACCACCGGGCTGCCGCACTCGATGCCTGCCGATGACGTCTTCCAGGACGCCCTGCGCGGGCTGGGCATCACCGCCGGCTCCCATGTCGTCGTCACCGAGACCGACTACCTCTTCGCCGCCGCCCGTCCGTGGTGGATGCTGCGCGCCATGGGCATCGACGACGTCTCGATCCTCGACGGCGGAAACCCCGCCTGGGTGGCGGCGGGGAATCCGCTGGTCACAGAGGTGACGCCGCCACCGGAACCGGGCGACGTCGTCGTCGACCCGAGGCCCGGACTGCTGGTCGACGAGGAGCACGTCGAGCGGTCCCTGGCCACGGGAGACACCGTTGTCGACGCCCGCTCCCGGGCCCGCTTCGCCGGCACCGCGCCCGAACCCCGCCCGGGGCTGCGGGCCGGGCACATGCCGGGTGCGGTGAACCTGCCCTACACCGAGCTTCAGCGAGACGGTCGGCTGCTCCCGGTCGCCGACCTCACCGCCGCGGTAGATCGCACGGTGGGCGACGCCCCGATCGTCGCCAGCTGCGGTTCCGGAGTCACGGCCTGCGTCGTCGCCCTGGCCGCGGTGATGGCAGGGCGCGACGACGTCGCCGTCTACGACGGCTCCTGGAGCGAATGGGGGCGCAAGGGCGGCCCCGCCGTCGTCACGGAGTGACGCGGCCGTCGCGGGATCAGCTCAGTCGTCGTCCTCGCTGGTCGCGGCGGGCTTCTCGGACTCGGGCGTGGTCGCCTCCGGCTTGCCGTCCTCGTTGAGCACGTCGCCGACGATCGCTCCCGCCTCCTTGTTGAAGGTGAGGTAGCGCGAGCCCAGGTTGACCATCGCCTGGATGCGGTTGCGCCCGCCCAGCAACTGGAAGATGTGCAGCACCACCCAGGCGATCCAGGCGATGAAACCGGTGAACTTCGGGCCGTTCGGCAGCTCGACCACCGCGGCGTTGCGACCGATGGTGGCCATCGTGCCCTTGTCCACGTAGTGGAACTCCTCCAGGGCCTCACCGCGCTCCAGATGCGCCACCTGGCTGGCCACCAGCTTTCCGCCCTGCATGGCGGGCTGGGCCAGCTGGGGGAGCGGGTTCTCGTCGATGATCGCCCCGTCGCCGATCGCGAAGATCCGGTCCTGGCCGTGAACCCGCAGGCTCGAGTCGGTGACGATCCGTCCGCCGCGGCCGGTCTCGAAGCCCCAGCCCTTGGCCTTCTTGTGTCCGCCGACGCCGGCCGCCCAGATCACCATGTCGGCCGGCAGTGTCTGCCCGTCGCCCAGCAGCACCGAGTCGTCGCGGATCTCCTTGATCGTGGTGTCGGTGCGCACGTCGACCCCTCGTCGCTGCAGCTGCCTGCGGGTGTAGTGGCGCAGGCCGGGATCGAAGGGCGGCAGCAGGTGCGAGCCCATCTCCACCAGAGTGACGTGCACCCGGTCGATCGAGACGTCGGGGAAGATCGCCGGGATGCCCACCGACTTCATCTCCGCCAGGGTGCCGGCGGTCTCCACACCGGTGGGCCCGCCGCCGACGATGATGACGTCGAAGGTCTTCGACTTGTCGGTGTCCAGGGCCTCCAGGTGGGAGAAGATGACGTCGCGGGCGCGCAGCGAGGAGGCACGCGTGTAGATGGTGTCCGAGCGCTCCGCCGCCCCGGGGATGCCGAAGAAGTTCGCACCCACGCCCTGGGCCAGCACCACGTAGTCGTAGGGGATCGGATCGCCGTTGTCACAGTGCACCAGCTGGGCGTCGGTGTCGATCCTGGTCACCGAGGCGCGGCGGAATCGGGCATGGGCGCCGAGCTTCGCGATGAAGCTGCGCAGCCGGTAGGTGACGTCGCCGGGGTTCAGGCCACCGGTGGCCACCTGATAGAGCAGCGGCTGGAAGGTCGTGTACGGGTTCTTGTCGATGATGGTGACATGGCAGCCCTCCGCCGCCAGGGCCTTGGCGGCCGCCATCCCGCCGAACCCGCCGCCGACAACGGCGACCTTCGGCCTGTCGCGGGTGAACGCGGGCTCATGTCCGAAACGGGAGAACAGGGCGGGCAGTGGCATCAGAACCTCCGACAGGTGGGCGCGGGAAGATGTGTTGCTCACATTACGGCAACCCCTCGAGCCGTCGACAATGTGAGGTAGCTCTCATCGCGGGCAGCGATCATGCCCGTGGCGATACCAGTGGAAAGTGCCGGGATCGGGCGTCGTGCAAGGTTGTGCAACTCTTGGCCCATGGCCCATCTCAACACTGAACCGCACGGTCACGACGTCACCATCAGTGCCTGGATCTTCCGGCAGGTCGACGGGGTGCTGAAGGCGCTGGTGCACAAGCACCGGAAGATGGGCATCTGGCTGCAGCCCGGCGGCCACATCGAGCACACCGAGAATCCCTGGCAGGCGCTGGTCCACGAGATCCGCGAGGAGACCGGCTACGAGCCCGAGCAGTACAGCGTCCTCCAGCCTCTGCCGAGGATGGCCGACGGGGTACACGACGTCATGCATCCGGTACCGGCCGTGATGAACACTCATTCCCCTTATCAGGGGCACTTCCACTCCGACCTCATCATGGCCCTGCGCACCGGCCAGGACCCGGCCCATGAGCCCCGGCCGGGGGAGTCGAGGGAGATGGCCTGGCTCACTCCCGACGAGTACGCGGCCCACCAGGACGCCGAACCCGACGCCGTGGCGATCATGACGATGCTCGCCCGGCGGGTCGTCCGGCACTGGTACGAGATCCCCGCCACCGACTGGAGCCTGCGCGACGCCGAACCCGAGCCGCTCACCGATCGCACCGCTGCGCAGGCCACCGCTCCCGATCCCGAGGGCGAGCGGGAGACGTCCTGGTGATCGATCTGGACGCCATCGGTTCCGGGCTGCCGGTCGCCGGGCACGCCCGCGAGCTGCGCGACGCCCTGGCGGGGCGGCGGATGGTGGTGCAGGCGCCGCCGGGCACCGGCAAGACCACCTTCGTCCCGCCGCTGGTGGCCTCCACGGTGCCCGGCCGGGTGGTCGTCACCCAGCCCCGCCGGATCGCCGCCCGGGCCGCGGCCCGGCGTCTGGCCGCGCTGACCGGCACCCGGGCCGGCGAGTACGCGGCGCACACCGTGCGCGGGGAGTCGACCCTGACCCCCGGCACCAGGGTGGAGTTCGTCACCACCGGTGTGCTCATCCAGCGGCTGCTGCGCGATCCCGAGCTGGCCGGGGTCGACGCCGTCATCCTCGACGAGGTGCACGAGCGCCACCTGGACGCCGACCTCGCCGTCGCGATGGTGTGCGAACTCGCCGAACTGCGCGACGACCTCACCGTCGCCGCGATGTCGGCCACCCTCGACGCCGCGATGTGGGCGGGACTGCTGGGCGCCGGGTCGACGGGAGACGGGGAACCGGCGCCGGTGGTGGAGGTCGGCTCGGTGCTCCACCCGCTGGAGATCCGCTGGGCGCCCGCCGCTGGATCTGCCACCGACGCACGCGGGGTGCGCCGGGCCTTCATCGACCACGTCGTCGCGCAGACGGTGCAGGCCTTCTGGGACACCGGGGGCGGCGCCCTGGTGTTCATGCCCGGGGCCCGCGAGGTCGACGCCGTGGTCGCCGGGCTGAAAGGGCTCCCCGAACTGGCCGGAACCGACGTCATGGCCCTCTACGGCCGAATGGATTCCCACTCCCAGGACGCCGCACTGAGACCCACCGAGAAGCCCAGAATCGTCGTGGCCACCTCGGTGGCCGAGTCCTCCCTCACCGTGCCCGGCGTGCGACTGGTGATCGACTCCGGTCTGTCGCGCGAACCCCGACTGGACCGCGGCCGGCAGATGACCGGCCTGGTCACCGTCCGCGAGTCGAAGGCTTCGGCCACCCAGCGGGCCGGACGCGCCGCCCGGCTGGGCCCCGGCGTCGCGGTCCGCTGTCTGCGCCACGAGGACTGGGCCGGGATGGACGCCGAGTCCCCGCCCGAGGCCGAGCACGCCGACCTGGTCGGCCCGCTGCTCACCCTGGCCTGCTGGGGATCGCCGCGCGGACAGGGGATGCGGCTGCCCGGCGCGCTGCCGCCCGACCGGGTGGCCGGAGCCGAGGAGGAACTGCGCGGCCTGGGCGCCCTGGACGCCGACGGGCGGGTCACTCCGCGTGGCCGGGAATTCTCACAGATCCCCGCCGATCCGCGCCTGGCCCGCGCTCTGCTGGATTCCGGTGAGATCGGTTCCAGAGCCGCCGCCGAGGTGGTGGCCATGCTGGCCTCCGACGAGAGGGCCCCCGATGGCGACCTCGTCGCGCTGCTGCGGACGCTGCGGTCCGGACGCCACCCGGGATCGCGCGGCTGGCGGCGGCAGGCGCGTCGTCTCGAGGGACTCGTGCCGCATGTCCCGGGCCGCCGGACCACCGCCGACGCCCAGGTCGGCACCGTCGTCGCCCTGGCGCATCCCGGCTGGATCGCGCGCAGCAGAGGAGGCCGGGGAGACGGGGGCGGCGGCTACCTGCTCGTCTCGGGCACCGGGGCCGATCTGCCTCGCGGATCGGCGCTGGCCGGTCAGGAATGGTTGGCGGTGGCCGAGACCTCACGGGTGGCCGGGCACGGATCGGGGGCGGTGATTCGGGCGGCCGTGCCGATCGACGAGGGACTGGCACGAGCGGCCGCCGCCGGCCTGGAGACCACCGAGGACCGGGCCGTCTGGCGGTCCGGCCGGATCGCCGGGAGGCGGGTGCACCGGCTGGGGGCGGTGACGCTGACCTCCACACCGGTGAAACCCTCGCGGGCCGCCTCCCGGAGCGCCGTGGTGGCGGCGCTCCGGGAGGAGGGCATGGGGATCGACGGTCACGGCGTGTTCACTTGGAGCCGCAACGCCCTGGAGCTGCGACGTCGCCTGGGACTGCTGCATCGCGTCCTGGGCGACCCTTGGCCCGGCATGGACGAGGAGACCCTGGCCTCCCGGGCCGAGGAGTGGCTCGGTCCGGAACTGGACGCCCTGGCCCGGGGGAGGGGCGCCGGCGGGGCGTCGATGACAACGGCGCTGCGCAGGCTGCTGCCCTGGCCGGCGGCCGTCCGTATCGACGAACTGGTGCCCGAGGCGGTCGTGGTGCCCACCGGATCCCATATCCGCCTGGAATACCCCGAGGTGGGCTCGGACCTGGCCCCGGTGCTGGCCGTCAAACTCCAGGAGTGCTTCGGCTGGACCGACGGCCCCACAGTGTGCGACGGGAGAGTGAAGGTGGTGCTGCACCTGCTCTCCCCGGCCCGCCGGCCGCTGGCGGTGACTGACGACCTGGCCAGCTTCTGGGTCAACGCCTACCCGGGGGTGCGCGCCGAGAACCGGGGCCGCTACATCAAGCATCCCTGGCCCGAGGATCCGTTGACCGCTTCGCCGCAGCGCGGCACCAAACGGTCCGGGAGATAGGGGAGGTCCGGGAGGTAGCGGCGGCTCGTCGGCCGAACGGCCGTTTCGTTAGGCTTGGACGGAAGTCACTGCCAGGAGGACAGATGCCGAAACGCCGGGTCACCGTGATCAACCACTACGCCTTCCCCCCGGGTTCAGGCGGCATTACCCGCAACTTCGACATGTTCTCCCGGCTGAAGAACTGGACCCCGCACTTCTTCGCCGCCAACATCAACCACACCAGCGGCCAGAAGATGACGGTCGACGACCCGCGCTACACCCTGGTGCCCATTCCCGAGTATTCGGGCAACGGCGTCAAACGGATGCTCGGCTGGGTGGCCTTCGCGGCCGGGGCCGGAGCCCGCGCCCTGGTGCGCCCCGCCGACGTCATCTTCGCCTCCTCCCCGCAGATCCTCGCCCCGGCCGCCGCGATGGTGGTGGCCAAGCTGCGCCGCAAGCCCTTCGTCGTGGAGATCCGCGACCTGTGGCCCGACTCCCTGGTCTCCGGCGGGGCGGTGAAGGAGGGCTCCCTGCTGCACAGGGTGCTCGTCGGCCTGGAGCGCACCATCTACGCCCACGCCCGGCAGATCGTGGTGGTGCCGACCGGCTGGGAGGATCACTTCCGCGAGCTGGGCATCAACACCGACAAGATCACCGTGGTGCCCAACGGCGCCGACCTGGCCGAGTACGAGGTGCCCGAGACCAAGGAGGAGCTGCGCTCCCGGTACGGCATCTCCGGGTTCACCGCGGTGTTCTCGGGCACCCACGCCAACTACGTCGGCCTGGACCTCATCGTCGACGCCGCCGAGAAGCTGCCCGATGTCAACTTCCTGCTCGTCGGATCGGGGGCCCGCAAGCAGTGGGCCGTCGACGAGGCGGCCGCCCGCGGCCTGGGCAATATCACCTTCCACGACCAGGTGCCCAAGTCGGAACTGGTGCGCATCCTGCGGGCCTGCGACGTCGGCCTGCACACCGTCACCCCCCAGGAGGTCTTCAACAAGGGGATGAGCCCCAACAAGCTCTACGACTACATGGCCGCCGGGCTGGCGGTGGTGAGCAACGCCAAGGTGCCGCTGCGCGACGTCATCGTCGACGACGAGGTGGGCGCGGTCGTCGACCCCCACGATCTGGTCGAGGGGATCGCCCGGGTGCGCGACGCCGACGAGGCCACCATGGACCGCTGGCACGCCAGGGCCCGGGAGCTGATGGCCGACCGGTTCAGCCTTCAGGCCAGCGTCGACAAGCTCGAGACCGTCCTGGAGAAATCGTTGTACAGATGAGCGGAGGGGACGAGCCCTCGGCCTCTGCCATCGGGCGCTCCGGAGCAGCAATTATTCGTCCCAGAACCCCGGATCAGGCGTCGCCGATGCCATACCGCTGGTTCCAGGACGAGAAAACGTCAGTGCCCGCCTCAGCGCATCGGGAACTGGGGTCCGAATAGCGCGCCCGAACGCTAGGCGTGGTTCCCCGTGGTGTTGTGACCTGAGACGGTGGGATCCCCGGGGATGGCGAACCGCCACGGCTTCTCGGCATTGCGGGAGATGCCGATCCGGGTGCTGGTGACGTGGTCTGCCGGTGATGCCGGGGCCTCCAGCGTCCACAGTGATCCGTCAGGGGCCGGGGAGGCTCCCGCGGCCTGGGAGAGCGGTGCTCCGGAGTCGGTGAGTTCGGCGCCCAGAGCCTGACCCAGATTTCCCGGGCCCGAGGCAAGTCGCCTTGCCGGGAGCGGTCGCGCTGCAGGCAGACCCCGTGCCGCCGCACGGGCGCTGCGCCGGGCCCGGGCGAGGTCCTTCCCGATCACCACCTCGCCGGCTCGCAGCAGTACCGCCGAGGCCTGGCCGTCGGGGGAGCAGACGATGTTCATGCAGCGGTGGATGCCGTAGGACAGATACACGTAGATGTGCCCGGGAGGCCCGAACATCACCGCCGACCGTGGCGTGGGGCCGCCGAAGGCGTGCGAGGCGGGATCGTCGAGACCCATATAGGCCTCCACCTCCGTGAGCCGGATCCCCACCTCGCCCCGCGTCCCGTCGGCCAGCACCGCGGTGTGGCGGATCACCGCCCCCAGCAGCTGGGGTGCGACGTCGACGGCGGGCAGGCGGAGATCGATCACAGGCACGAGAATAGGCGTGTCGATCCGGCCACTGCGGCACCCTTGGAGCATGGGACAACGGATGTATGCGGCGCTGGTGCCACCGGCCGAGGTGCTCCGGAGCATTGACGAGACCCTGGAGCGGATGTCCGGGCGTACTCCGCCCTCAGACCCGCGCAGGCTGCGGTGGAGCCGGCCGGGAGACTCTCACATCACCTTGGTCTTCATGGCAGAGGTGGACGATCCCGACACCCTGATCGACGCCCTCACGGAGGCCCTGGCCGGCCGGCCGCCGGTGGCGGTGGGACTGGGCGGTGCCGGGGCCTTCCCGCGGCCCGACCGGGCGAAGATCCTGTGGCTCGGCGTCGCCGACCCCGCCGGAACCCTGCCCGCCCTCGCCAGGCGCGCCCGTTCGGCCGCCAGAAGTGCCGGGGCGCGGCCCGAGAGCGGCCCGTTCCGCCCGCATGTCACGGCCGCGAGGGCCCATGACGCCGACGTCACCGGCGAGATCGAGGCCCTGTCGTCATTCGGCGCACCGATGTGGGTGGCCCGTTCGGTGACCCTCTTCGCCTCGCACCTGCCGCGTCCGGGCGGCCGCAAGGGCCAGGGCCCGCGGCATGAGCCGGTCGCCGAGATCGGCCTGGAGGGGATCCCCCGGAGATCTCAGTTCCGGTCGCCGAACCAGTAGGCGGCCCCGGCGGCAGTCGCGGTGACGGTCAGCACCGACGGCCACGGGCCGATTCTCTTCGCCAGCGGATGGGAGAGGCCGAAGGCCCCCAGATAGGCGGCGCCGAGACCCGCGGTGGTGGCCGCACCCTTGCGGGCCAGCCAGCTGCGCCCCGCCAGCACCCCGGCGGCGGCCAGCACCGCGCCTCCGATCGGACGGATGCCGGTGGCCCGGGCGATCTGCCAGCCTCCGATCAGCCCGGCGGCGATGACGGGGGCGGTCTTGAGCGACTCGGGATCCTTCAGGCAGTTCTTCATGCCGCCAGCCTAGATGCGACGATCACTCCCGCCGGCCCTGTTTCCCGTGCCCGGACTCTCGCGAGGGGCCTTTGCGGGAGTGATCGTCGGTTCACCAGGCGTCGGCCTCCACCACGACCTTGCCGATCATGTGGCCCGACTCCACCATCTCGGTGGCCTTGCGCAGGGTGGCGGCGTTGATGCCCTGGAGACGAGTGGTCATGGTGGACTTCACCTTGCCCGAATCGACCAGCTCGGCCACCCGTGTGAGGATCCGGCCCTGCTCGGCGATGTCGGGGGTGTGGAACTGGGTGCGGGTGAACATCGACTCCGAGGTCACCGTCAGGGACTTCGGCTTGAAGGCCAGGATGTCGAAATCGGGCAGCCCGTCGATCGTCACCAGATGCCCGAATGGGGCCATCACCTCGGCCAGCTCGGCCACTTTGCCGACGGTGTGGGGCGACAGCACGCCGTCGAAGCCCTCGACGCCGATCTCGGCGGTCTGCTCGGGCAGCGGCCTGCGGTGGTCGATGACGGCGTCGGCGCCGAGCTTGAGGCACCAGTCGGCGGACTCGTCGTGCGAGGCGGTGGCCACCACCGGACCCTCGGTCAGGAGCTTCGCGATCTGGATCGCGATGGAGCCCACCCCGCCGGCCCCGCCGATCATGAGGAAGGCGTCATTGCCACTCAGCCGCATGTGCTCGCGCAGCGCCTCCGACGCGGTGATCGCGGTGAGCGGCAGGGCCGCGGCCTGAGCGGCGGCCAGAGTCCTGGGGCGTTTCGCCACGACCCGGTGATCGATGAGGGTGAACCGGGCATAGGAGCCCGGACGGGTGCGATCGCCCGAGTGCCACACCTCGTCGCCCATCGAGAACCCCTCGACGGACTCCCCGACGGCCTGGACGGTGCCCACGGCGTCGAATCCCAGCACCAGAGGGGTCTCGGGGGTGCCGGCGCCGTTGCGCAGCTTGACGTCGATCGGGTTCACCGAGACGGCTCGCACCTCCACCAGCAGATCGTTGGGGCCCGGAGTCGGCACCGGGATCTTGACGTCCACCAGAGACTCCGGATTGGTGATCGGGAGCGACCGGGTGACTGCGACTGCTGGCATGTCCATGTGGATCACGCTAGTTGACTTCTGCGGCGGCGGGGCCGTGAGGGAGATCTGAGCCCTCAGCGAACTACCTTGTATGCCAACTATTGGTGCGCGAGTATTCAGGCATGGACGAGGAATCGACAGCAACGGTCAAGGCCATCGGGCCGCTCGAGCAGCCACTCGAACAGATGGTGTGCTTCGCCATGTACTCGGCCGCCCAGGCCACCGTGCAGTACTACCGGGACGTCCTGGCCCCCTTCGGCATCACCTACCAGCAGTTCCTGGTGCTGGTGGAGCTGACGCTGGCGGGGCGCCAGTCGCCCAGTCACCTCGCCGCCGCCCTCCACCTCGACTGCTCGTCGGTCTCCGGGCTGCTCAACCGGATGGAGAAGGCCGGTCTGGTCGAGCGGATCCGCGACGACGAGGACCGCCGCGCGGTGAGCGTGGCCGCCACCGACCGCAGTCGTGAGATCTTCAGTCGGCTCGGCTTCCTGGGCGGCTGCGTGCCGGCGGCGATGAACCTGGAGCCCGGGGAGATGCGGGCTCTCGTCACCGCCCTCCACAAGGTCCGTGACGCCGTGACCGCGGCTCCCCGGCCCGAACCTGAACCCGTCATCGCCTGAAAGGACATCCGACATGACCACAGCACAGGCACCCCAGACCGTCGACCTCAAGGATCTGGCGGTCACCACCCTGCAGGGGGAGCACACCACCTTCGGCGCAATCGTCGGCGACCGGACGGCGCTGGTCGTCAACGTCGCCTCCCGTTGCGGGCTGGCGCCCCAGTACGAGCAGCTCGAGGCCCTGCAGAAGACGTACGCCGACCGGGGATTCACCGTCATCGG
Organism: Acidipropionibacterium virtanenii; assembly: GCF_003325455.1. NCBI lineage: Bacteria > Bacillati > Actinomycetota > Actinomycetes > Propionibacteriales > Propionibacteriaceae > Acidipropionibacterium > Acidipropionibacterium virtanenii. The sequence goes on along the minus strand of NZ_CP025198.1, from coordinate 3,043,588 downwards.
CTTCCCCTGCAACCAGTTCATGGGCCAGGAGCTGAAGTCCGAGGAGGCGATCGGGGAGTACTGCTCCACCACCTGGGGAGTCACCTTCCCGATGTCGGCGCGGATCAAGGTCAACGGCTCCCAGACCGACCCGATCTACGTCCAGCTCAAGAAGTTCCCCGAGGACGAGAACGGAAAGAACGGCCGCATCACCTGGAACTTCGAGAAGTTCGTGGTGAGCCCCGACGGCCACGTGACTCGGTTCAGCCCGACCACGAAGCCCGACGAGCCTCAGGTGATCGAGGCCATCGAGAGCGCGCTGGGTGACTGACCCCCGTAATCTGTGTCCAGAACGTTCTGAAAGGTATTCATGCGAGACGTCATCATCATCGGGTCCGGGCCGGCCGGACTCACCGCGGCGATCTACGCCGCCAGGGCCAATCTCAACCCGCTGCTGATCGCCAGCTCCGTCGACGTCGGCGGAGAGCTCATGCAGACCACCGAGGTGGAGAACTTCCCCGGCTTCCCCGACGGCATCATGGGCCCCGACCTGATGGCCGCCATGCAGGCCCAGGCCGAGAAGTTCGGCACCGAGGTGGTCTACGACGACGTCGCAGCCCTCGACATCACCGGCCCGGTGAAGAAGGTCACCGTCGGCGAGGGGGACACCTTCGAGGCGCGCACCCTCATCTACGCCACCGGCTCGGCCTACCGCAAGCTCGGCATCGACCGCGAGACCGAGCTCTCGGGGCGGGGCATCTCCTGGTGCGCCACCTGCGACGGCGCCTTCTTCCGCAACCGGCACGTCGCGGTGATCGGCGGCGGCGACTCGGCGATGGAGGAGGCCACCTTCCTCTCCCGGTTCGCCTCCAAGGTCACCGTCATCCATCGGCGCGATGCCCTGCGCGCCTCGGCCGCGATGATCGAGCGGGCGAACGCCGACCCGAAGATCGAGTTCCGCTGGAATGCCACCGTGGCGGAGTTCCTCGGTGATCAGAAGGTCGACCGGATGCGGCTTCTCGACACCGTCACCGGGCGGACCGAGGAGATGCCGATCGACGGCGTCTTCGAGGCGATCGGGTCGGATCCGCGCACCCACCTGATCCACGGCGTCCTGGACCTCACCAGCGCCGGGACCATCGAGGTGGACGGCCGCAGCTCCCGCACCTCGGTGCCCGGAGTCTTCGCCGCCGGGGACGTCATCGACCCCACCTACAAGCAGGCCGCCACCGCGGCCGGCTCCGGAGTGGTCGCCGCCCTGGACGCCCAGGCCTACCTGGCCGCCCTCGACGACGCGAAGAACGCTCAGATCGACGACGCGGGGAACACCGAGGCCGCCCGGGCCGTTGTGGCTGAGGACACGGCGCCCGCCGCCGTCTGAACAGATCGACACCAGATACTGAATCCAGGAGGTTCACATATGTCCATCAATGTCACCGACGCCTCATTCGAGACCGACGTCCTGAAGTCCGACAAGCCCGTCGTGGTCGACTTCTGGGCCAGCTGGTGCGGCCCCTGCCGCCAGGTGTCCCCGATCCTCGACAAGATCGCAGACGAGCACTCCGACAAGATCACCCTCGCGAAGATCGACGTCGACGCCAACCCGCAGATCGCCCAGCAGTACGGCATCACCTCGATCCCCGCGATCTTCGTCTTCAAGGACGGCGAACTGGCCAAGACCACCATCGGCGCCAAGCCGAAGCCGGTCCTGGAGCGGGAGCTCGCCGAGTTCCTCTGAGTTGAAAGAGGAGGGGCAGCTCCTCCACGTCGCTTCGCTCCTGCCTCCCCGGCGGTGGCGAAGCAGGTGAGAAGGTCGGTGTCGCCGGCCTGACGCTCGCGCTGGCGTTCCCTGTCCGCTGGCTATGCGCCCCGTTCTCCTGCGTTGGCCCTCCTGCAGGAGGGCCAACGCAGGAGAACGGGGCGCATAGTGCGTTCACAGCTGGTGGTGCCGGAGCCTGGGTGCATCCCTGGGACACTCGGACCAGGGTCTGTGGCTGGACGTGCGGTCGAGTTCTGCCAGCAGGCGGGAGCGAAGCGCACTGTCCACTCGGCGGCGGTGTGGTGGCAGAACTCACCCCCGTTCGCGGCCCGGGAGCGCCGACGAGCAGATGAGGGTCAGGACGCCGGCGGCCACGATCGTCAGCAGCCCGAACCGCAGCCCCACCGCGTCGGCGACCATGCCCACCAGTGGTGGTGAGGCCAGAAAACCGATCCGCATCAGCCACGACACCAGGGTCAGGCCCGTCCCTGGCCGCAGCCCGGGCAGCCGGTCGGCCTGACTCATCGCGGCGGGCACCAGGGTCGCCACCCCGAAACCCGCGCAGGCGAATCCGGCGATGGTGCCGGCCACGCTCGGCATCGCCAGCGTCAGCCCCATGCCGACGGCGCACACCCCACCGCCGGCCCGGGCCACGGTTCTTCGCCCGAACCGGTCGCTCATCCGGTCGCCCAACATCCGGCCGATGAACTGGGCGCCCACCAGGGCGATGAATCCGCCGGCCGCCACCGCGTGCGGGGCGCCCAGGGAGCTCGACAGGTACAGCGTCGCCCATGAGTTTCCCGCATCCTCCACCATGGTGCCCGAGATGGCGATCAGTACCAGTGCCACCAGCACGATCACCGCCCGCGGGCCGACCCGCGAGGACGCCGCCTCCTGCCCGGTGCCCGGTTCCCGGGTCTCCGGGGCGTCACGTCCGTCGTCATCGCGGCCCGGCAGGCAGAGCCTCAGACACGCCAGTGCGACCGCCGAGAAGACCACCCCCGACACCACCAGGTGCGCCCCCAGCGACAGTCCGGACGCGATTGCGCCCGCGGCCATCAGACCGCCGGTCACCGCCCCGACCGACCACACCGCGTGGAAGGAGTTGATGATCGAGCGCCGGTAGCGCCGCTCCACTCTCAGGCCGTGGGAGTTCTGGGCGACGTCGGTGAGGGCGTCCATACCGCCCGCCAGGAACAGCGCTGCCACCAGCATCGCCACCGATCCCGAGACCCCTGCCGCCACGATGCAGACGGCGGCGGCCATGGTGCCGGCCACCGCCACCCGCCCGGAGCCGAACCGGCGGATCATCCAGGCCGCCGCCGGACCGACGACGATCGCCCCGATCGGCATCGCGGTCACCGCCAGTCCGTAGGCGGTGTTGCCCAGCTGCAGAGCGTCCTTGATCTCCGGGTAGCGCGGCAGCAGGTTGGCCGGAATCGCCCCGTTGGTGAAGAACAGCGCCGCGACCGCCGACCGGGCCCGTCTGTCGACGGGCGAGGGACCGGAAGGCGAAGCACCGGTGAGCGAGGGATCAGGAGGTGCGGGGCGGTCGGCCATGGTCCTGACCATAGGGGATCGCGCCGGCCCCGATCCCGTTACGGGGAGTCGATCTCCTGGGCTGTGGCACTCGGGTCGGCGGCCCTGACTGCCGCAAGCACCTCCTCCCGGAGTCTCTGCATGCGGTTGATGTTCGCGACGACGCCGTCCGACACGGTCCACTTCGAGATCTGCACCAGCACGTCTGTTCCGCCGCCGTTCGCAGTGGTGTGGACGAGGGCGGTGAAGCTGTCCTTGAGCTTGTTGCCGAACCTGGAGAGGATCCGGTCCTCGCCGCGCGAGACCTCGTAGAGGTCCCCGACCGCCGCGTGAGGTTCCGGGCGCGTGGTCACCTTGGAGGCGATGTGCGGCCACAGGGCCTGGGCCGGGGCTGTGCTGTGGATGAGCAGGTCGGTCTTGGTGATCTGCTGGCCCTCGCGGTTTCCCCTCCGGTCGAACACATGCTTGTTCAGGCCCCGGGTCATGGCCTGGCGGATGTAGGTGATGGCAATGCCTACGAGGAGCAGTGCTCCGATGGCGACGACGGTTCCCATGGCCTCACCGATTCCCGATCGAGCGGCCGTGGATGAATGCGGCTACGCCGGCGACGAATCCGACCAGGCAGAGGATGAGGATCGGGAGCACCTGACCGACTCGCATGGCCACCCCGCAGGCGACCATGACCGCCCCGCCGCAGATCATCCAGACCGTGGCGATGGACTTGTTGCGTTCCCGCCGCTCAGGGGTGGGACGACCTGGTGCGGAGATCTCCTGGCCCGTCCCTCCATCCCAGGACCGGGGGCTGGAACCGGTATTGTCCGACGATGGATCAATCATTGATACTCCAGTGAAAGAGGTGCCGAATCCGGCATGGTGATTTCTTGACGGCGGGGGTGGTCAAGCCTTGATCAATCAGTCCAGACCGGGGATGTTGTCAACGGTTTTATCCTGATTGCTCCCGGACTGCCCTTCGTAGATATTGCAGTAGGCGATGATCCGCGTGTAGGCGAGCCCCTCATTCATGGCGTCGATGCTCTTGTCGTGGGCGCTGAGCATCGAGTCGATCACGTCCGTCTGGTTGTCGCTGGCGCTGATGCCCAGCCCGGTGTGGTCGCTCATCCCGGCGAACTGCTGGCAGGTAGTGGTGGATCCCTTGTCCTGGAGCATGGAGCAGCCGCCCAGGAAGCCGGTCATGAGCACTCCCGCGGTGACGGCGGCGGCTGTCCTGATGAGTCGTGCCGATGTCATGTCGCTGGACCTCCTTGAAACGATCGGTTCGGGGTTTCGGTATTAGCGTCGAAGTCTCCGTTTTCCCCGTTGACCCAATATTCGGCCACGCCTCCCTGGATGTCTACACAGTGATGTCACCTCTCGGGAGGACCTGTCACCGGAACGGGTGACAGGTCTCCGATATCTGGTGCCGCCGAAGGGTGGAGCGTGGCCAGTAGTATTCGATGGCCAGGGGTGCATTTCAAGGCGAAGGAGACGAGATGAAGACGGACAGGATTCCTGGCCGGAGGGCGGCCGTGCTGGGGCTGGTGGCGCTGACGATGCTGTCGGTAGGGGGCTGCTCCTGGGGCCGGGCGGCGACTCCCGTGGCTCAGGCATCGGCTCCGGTCGCCGATCCCACCACTGCGGAGTCGACCGGCGCGCCGGAGCCGACTGATTCCCCGACTCCGGCCGACCCGTCCCTTGACGAATCCGCCACGGCCACGCCCAGTGACACGCCTTCATCGGGCGCTGCACCGGACACCGGAGTGGTGACGTACCTGTCGTCGATGGTGCCGGTCAAGGACGCAGGCAATATGGATGCCGGTGCCTTTGAGATCAGCGGCAAGCTCTACTCGAGTTCGGTGAGAACGAGCGTGAGCAAGTACAGCGACGGTCCGCCTGACTCGGACTTCTTGCTGGCCAGGACCTGCACCCGGCTGACGGCCACCCTCGGCATGGACGACCAGCAGAAGGACACCACTCCGGCCGTCGCCTCCGTCCTGGTGGATGGCAAGGTGGCTTTCACGAAGAAGATCGTCTATGGGACGGCCACCCCGCTGTCGCTCGACGTCACGAACGCTCTGCGGATCACGGTGCGCACCCAGTGGCTGGCTTCCGAGGACGGTAATGCGGACGCCTACGTCGTCTGGGGAGACGCCGGCGTCCAGTGCACCGGAGACCTTCCGACCCCCGACGCCGACTCCTGACGGCGGTGATCAGGCCCCGGCCAGCGCCTTCCGGGCTCCCAGCGTCAGGGTCAGACTGTTGGCCGCGGTGGAGACGCGCTCCCCGTCGAGATAGATCACCGGCTTCTCGGAGAGCTCGGAGCCTGCCAGATCCAGGCCGTCGTCGTCCACCCTCTCGCGGTCGGTCTGCCTCTCGATCCGCCGCTCGAAACGCCCCACGTCGAGCCCGATCCGCTCTGCCGCGTCATGCACCAGATCGAAATCGAGGGGGCCGCGGATGCCGAGCATCTCGTCATGCATCTGCCAGAACTTCCCCTGCGCGCCGGCCGCCTCCAGAGCCAGGGCGCCGGTCACCGCATTGTCGCTGTCGGCGGCGTGCCGCAGCACCACCCGCAGCTGGTCCCCGAGGGCCGCCCTGGTCTGGCTGATGGCGATCGCGGTCTGACGACGGTAGGTGTAGTTCATCGAGGCGTAGACCACCAGGGTGGCGGGCGCATCCACGGGCCCGCGGATGTGATCGGCCTCGGGATCGACGTCGCGGGCCAGGTGGGCGTCCGAGGGCGGGGGCAGCGGCTTGAACTTCTTCGACAGATGGAAGATCACCCACGACAGTCCCAGAGCCAGCAGGGATGCGGCGATGACGCCGACCCGGGCCTGGTCGACGGCGGTCGGATCGTCCAGGGCCATACCGGCCACCAGCAGTGAGATGGTGAATCCCATGCCGGACAGGGCCCCCACCCCGGCGATGCGCGGGCCGTCGAGCCCGGGCAGCCGGGAGCCGGGGGAGAGCTTGAGCACGAGCATCGACGCGGCGGTGATGCCGATCGCCTTGCCGGCCACCAGACCGGCGATGATGCCCCAGGTCAGCCTCGAGGTGAAGGCCGAGGAGAGGGCGTCGCCCGACAGCGCGACGCCGGCATTGGCCAGGGCGAAGAGCGGCACCACCAGATAGTTGACGTAGGGGGCGATGGCCGAGGACAGCCGCTGGTTCATCGGCACTGTGGAGGTGAGCGCCTCCCGGGCCCGCTTGGCCATGTCGGGCTGGGGAGCCTGATGGAAGAGGTCGAAGACCTGGGAGGCGGTCTGGAGATCGCTGCGCCTCAGCGGGTAGACCGGCATCAGCAGGGCGATGAGCACCCCGGCGAGGGTGGCATGGACCCCGGAGGCGAAGAAGCATCCCCAGGTGTAGATCGCCAGCATCAGGTAGGGCCCGACCCGCCACACGTTCGCCCGCTCCAGCAGCCAGACGCCGATCAGGCCGACGCCCGCCAGGGCCAGGGCGAGCAGGTTGAGATCCGTGGTGTAGAAGACGGCGATCACGGTCAGCGCCGCGATGTCGTCGATGACCGCCAGGGCCAGCAGGAAGACCCGCAGGCGCGGCGCATTCCGGGGCGCGACGACGGCCAGCATGCCGACCGCGAAGGCGGTGTCGGTGGAGATCACCGTTCCCCATGCGGAGGCGGTCTCGGCGCCGCCCTCGATGATCAGGAAGAGGGCCGCGGGGACGATCAGGCCGCCCAGCGCCGCGGCCACCGGCAGCACCGCCCGCCGCTTGGACCTCAGCTCCCCCAGGGCCAGATCGCGCCGCACGTCCAGACCGACCATGAAGAAGAAGATCGCCATGATTCCTTCGTCGACCCATTCGTGCAGGGTGAGCTCGAAGTCGAGGGAGCCGAGGATGAATCCGAAGTGGGAGTGCCAGAAGGTCTCGTAGCTCGACCCGACATTGGCCCACACCAGGGCCGCGACGGTGGCCAGGGCCAGCGCGACGGCCGCGTAGACGTCATTGGTGAGCCAGCGGTGGATCCTGATCGAGCGGCGCAGGGGCTGCAGATTCTGGTGCTCCGGATGATTCTCCATGGCCTTCTTTCACAAGGGGGCGTGCGACAACGGGGCGTGCAGGTGGCTCGCCGCGCCGGGACAGGGGCCAGCACACTGAATCCTGAGTCACTCCGTACGACCATCCCGGCGGCCATGACTCGCAGAGCGAGTCGAGCGACAGTCGCTGCGGTGAGGTCTGGCGGGTGCGAGACCGGGGACCGGGGACGAGCGGAAGAAGAATCGGCGCGAGAACGTGCCGTAACTCAGCTTATGTGAGCATCGGTACTCACCCAAGGGTTCCGCTGCGAGACGATTCACTCGCCCGAGGCGCGATTCCGACATGAACATCCCGGGAACGGGGCCTCCAGCGAGTGAAATGCGCGCGGGACTCGAGCCTCAGTGCTGCTGCATGTCGACGAAGCGGGAGTAGTGGCCCTGGAAGACCGTCGAGATGGTGGCGGTGGGGCCGTTGCGGTGCTTGGCGACGATGAAGTCGGCCTCCCCGGCCCGGGTGGACTCGCGGTCGTAGACGTCCTCGCGGTGCAGCAGGATGACGATGTCGGCGTCCTGCTCCAGAGAGCCGGACTCTCGCAGGTCACTCATCATGGGGCGCTTGTCGGTGCGCTGCTCGGGGCCTCGGTTCAGCTGGGACAGCGCGATCACCGGGATGCCGAGCTCCTTGGCGAGCAACTTGATCTGGCGGGAGAATTCCGAGACCTCCAGCTGGCGGGATTCCACCTGCTTGCCCGAACTCATCAGCTGCATGTAGTCGATGACGACGAGTTTCAGATCGTGCTGCTCCTTGAGCCGGCGCGACTTGGCGCGGATCTCCATCATCGTGAGGTTGGGGGAGTCGTCGATGAACAGCGGGGCCTGGGAGATCTGGGTGGTCTTGGCCACCAGACGCTGCCAGTCCTCCTCGTTGAGCTTGCCGCCGCGGATCCGCGACAGCTCGACCCCGGCCTCGGCCGACAGCAGTTTCATGACGATCTCGGAGTGGCCCATCTCCAGGGAGAAGATGGCCGACGTCAGCCCGTGCTTGATCGCCGCCGCGCGGGTGAAGTCCAGCGCCAGGGTGGACTTGCCCATCGCGGGGCGGGCGGCCACGATGATCATCTGGCCGGGCTGGAAGCCGTTGGTGAGATCGTCCAGATCGGCGAATCCGGTGGGGATGCCCGCCATCGAGTCGCCCCGGGCCTCGATCGCCTCCATCTCGTCGAAGGTCGACTCGAAGAGTTCGGACAGCGGGTGGTAGTCCTCGCTGGTCTTGCCCTCGGTCACCTCGTAGAGGGCCTGCTGGGCCTGGTCGACGATGTCGTTGACCTCGCCCTGGCCCTGATAGCCCATCTGGGCGATCCTGATCGACGCCTGCACCAGACGCCGCAGCACGGCCTTGTCGCGGACGATGGCGGCGTAGTAGGCGGCGTTGGCCGCCACCGAGACGCTGGAGAGCAGATCGGCCAGGTAGACGTGGCCGCCGCACTGCTCCAGCTGGCCCTGGCGCGACAGCTCGTCGGCCACGGTCACCGGGTCGGCGGGCTCGCCGCGGCCGTAGAGATCGAGGATCGCGTTGAAGACCATCTCATTGGCGGGACGGTAGAAGTCGCGCGGCTTGAGAATCTCAACGGCGTCGGCGATGGCCTCCTTGCTCATCAGCATGGCGCCCAGGACGCTCTGCTCGGCCTCGAGATCCTGCGGCGGGGTGCGGTCGATCCCGATCGGCCCCTGACCCGGCCCGGCAGGTTGTGACATCGAGCCTCCTTCGCGGGGCAAGTCTAGGGAGTCCTGCAAGATACAAGGAGTAGACGTCGGCGTGTGATTCTTGCACAGTTCGGGCTCGGGCGACAGTCGACGAAAGTCCAGATCCACACGAGTTGTCCACAACCCCTGTGGACAACGGCCGGATCGTTGTGGAGAGCTGGGGACAAGCTGGGTCAGAGCTGGGGAGAACTGCCCCGTCCCTGTTGACGACACGCCCAGAAATGTGCTTTGACAAGGTATTTCGCCGAAAGTCCAGAACCAGGTGGAAAGGATGCCCGGGCGCGGAAGGTCGTGAGGACGGCTCCCCGCCAGGGTGCGGAAAGTGGCTCTGCGGGCCGGTGATCCACACCCTCGCCGGACTTGTCCACAGGAGCGAAAGTCCCTGTGGGACAGCGTGTCGCATCCCTGGATCCTGTTGCCGGCCCGGGCTTGGCCCACCTACCCCCCAGGGGTATAGTCCCGGGTGGAGGTGGACAATGAGCGTGGACGAGACGACCTGCATCGCCTGCAACGCCGAGACCGGGTCTCCGGAGGAGGCCCAGCACGCGCAGCACGGCTATCTGGGCAACAAGGAGGCTCACCTGCGGCGTCTGCGCCGTATCGAGGGCCAGGTCCGCGGACTGGAGCGGATGGTCGATGACGAGAAGTACTGCATCGACATCCTCACCCAGATCTCGGCCGTCAGTTCGGCCCTCAAATCGGTTTCTCTGGAGCTCCTGTCCGAGCACATGAACCACTGCGTGGTCCGTGCCGCCCAGGCCGGTGGCCAGGAGGCCGAGGACAAGATCGCAGAGGCCAATCAGGCGATCGCTCGCCTCGTCCGGTCCTGAATGACCAGTCCGGTCCTGAATGACCAGTCCGCTCCTGAACGGCCGCGGTACTGAATCAACCAACACACCCGGGAGAACCCATATGAACAAGACCTACACGATCAACGGCATGACCTGTGAGCACTGCGTCAACTCGATCACCAAGGAGGTCTCGGCCGTCGACGGCGTCCAGGACGTGACCGTGTCCCTGGCCACCGGCTCGATGGACGTGTCCTCCGACGCCGAGATCGATTTCGCCAAGATCGCCGACGCCGTCGACGAGGCCGGTGACTACACCGTCGCCAGGGCCACCACCCTGGACACCGCCGGCCATCCGGGCGGCGAGTGCGGCTGCGGCGGCCACGGCCATCACCATTCTTCCGACGCCGCGGAGAAGCACGCCGCCCATTCCGAGGGCGAATCCTGCGGCTGCGGCCACCACCAGGAGGCCAAGGCCGAGTCCTGCGGCTGCGGCGGCCACGAGGGTCATCACCACTCTTCCGACGCCGCGGAGAAGCACGTCGCCCATTCCGAGGGCGAATCCTGCGGCTGCGGCCACCACCAGGCCGAGCAGCACTCCCACGTCCACGCCGCCGATGCCACTCAGGAGGCCGGACAGAAGCCGGGCCTGATCGGCAAGCTCCTCAACCACTGATCTCGGCCCTGCACAGCTGAATATCTGAACACCGCCCTCCCGGAGCCCGCCGCGGGCTCCGGGAGCGCTCCGGAAGGACTCCCGATGACTGTCACGAGCACTGACGGGCGGACCGCTGAGGCGCCCTCCTCCCGCCGGTCCATCGATCTGGACATTCAGGGCATGAGCTGCGCCTCCTGCGCCGCCCGCATCACCAAGAAGCTCAACAAGGTCGGCGGAGTCGACGCCACCGTCAACTACGCCACCGGTAAGGCCCACGCCCTGGCGCCGACCGAGATCACTCCCGACGACCTCATCACCGTCGTCGAGAACGCCGGCTACGGCGCCACCATCCCCACACCCGACTCCAGGCCCGTGGACCGGGCTGCCGAACTGCGCACCCGGCTCGTCGTCTCCGCGATTCTCTCGGTGCCGGTGATCGTGGTCTCCATGGTCCCCGCCATCCAGTTCCCCGGCTGGCAGTGGGTCGCCCTGGTGCTGGCCCTCCCGGTGGTGCTGTGGGGCGGCTTCCCCTTCCACCGTGCCGCCTGGACCAACCTCAAGCACGGCGCCACCACCATGGACACCCTCATCTCGATGGGCTCCCTGGCGGCCATGATCTGGTCGTTGTGGGCGATGATCTTCGGCCACGCCGGGATGATCGGCATGCGCCATGCCGCCAGCCTCACCCTCACCCGGGAGGCCGCGGGCTCGGCGATCTACTTCGAGGCGGCCTGCGGGGTCGTCACCTTCATCCTCGCCGGGCGCTACATCGAGGCCCGCAGCCGCCGCGAGGCCGGATCGGCGCTGGCCGCACTGGCCCAGATGGGCGCGAAGACCGTGCGCATCCTTGCTGACGACGGCACTGAGAGGGAGGCTCCCGTCGAAGCCCTGTCCGTCGGCGACCGGTTCGTCGTGCGGCCCGGGGAGAAGGTCGCCGCGGACGGCCTCGTCGTGGAGGGGGCGTCGGCCGTCGACGCCTCCGTGGTCACCGGCGAGTCCGTCCCCGTCGAGGTGACGCCGGGGACCCGCGTCGTCGGTGCTTCCGTCAACACCTCCGGACGGCTGGTGGTGGAGGCCACCGCCGTCGGCTCCGACACCCAGCTGTCCCAGATCGCCCGGCTCGTCGAACAGGCCCAGGTGGGCCGTTCGGCCACCCAGGACCTGGCGGACAGGGTCTCGGCGGTCTTCGTGCCGACCGTCATCGCGCTGGCCGTCGTCACTCTCGCGGTGTGGCTGCTGCTCGGCCAGGGCGCCACGGCCGCCTTCACCGCCGCGGTGGCGGTGCTCATCATCGCCTGCCCCTGCGCCCTGGGCCTGGCCACCCCGACCGCGCTGCTGGCCGGGACCGGACGCGGCGCCCGGATGGGCGTGCTCATCCGCGGCCCCGAGGCCCTGGAGCGCGCCCACGGCATCGACACCGTCGTGATGGACAAGACCGGCACCGTCACCACCGGGAGGATGAGCGTGGCCGGGCTGCTGGACCCCTCGGGGCAGCCGATGGACGACGAGTCGGCGGCACAGCTGCTGGCCGTCGGGGCGGCCCTGGAGACCGGCTCCGAGCACCCGATCGGTCGCGCCGTGGTGGAGGGGGCCCGCGAGACCGGGCTCGACGTCCCGGCCGTCACCGGATTCGAGGCCCTCGCCGGGGCCGGCGTGAGGGCCGAGATGGAGGGCTACGCCTGCATGGCCGGCAACCCCGCCCTGATGCGCGACGCCGGAGTCGACGTCCCGGCGGCCCTCGCCGCGGCCGTGGACGCCGCCTCATCCCAGGGGCGCACGGTCGTCATGGTCGCGGCGTCGGGGCAGCTGCTCGGCGCCCTGCTGGTCGCCGACACCGTCCGCGACACCTCTGCCGAGGCGATCTCCCGGCTGCACGCGGCAGGGGTGCGCACCGTCCTGCTCACCGGCGACAACGAGGGCGCGGCCCGCCACGTCGCCGCCCAGGTGGGCATCGACGAGGTGCATGCCGACGTCAGGCCCGCCGACAAGGTCGCGGTGATCAAGGAGCTGCAGGGGCAGACGGGAACGGGAGGACGGCCCCGCAAGGTCGCGATGATCGGCGACGGCGTCAACGACGCCGCCGCCCTGGCCGGGGCCGATCTGGGCGTCTCGATGGGGACGGGCACCGACGTCGCCATCGCCGCCAGCGACATCACCCTGACCCGGGGCGATCTGGGCCTGGCCGTCGACGCCCTCGGGTTGTCGCGGGCGACCCTGAGAACGATTCACCAGAACCTGTTCTGGGCTTTTGCCTACAACGTCGTCGCCATCCCGGTGGCGGCTCTGGGCTACCTCAACCCGATGGTCGCCGGCGCGGCGATGGCCTTCTCCTCGGTCTTCGTGGTGACCAACAGCCTGAGACTGACCCGTTTCCATCAGGAGATCCGTACCGTCTGATCGTTCCGACACCTGTCCGGACACGGCCCCACCCACCCACCCACGGCGCGTCAGACGCTTCTTCCTGACGCAGCGCCAGAGTCTGCACGCCGCGCCTGAAATACCTGGCGCGGCGTGCAGACTCTGGCGCTGCGTCGGTTCTGGGCGGTGGGAGAATCGGTTGTGGGCGGTGGGCAGTCCGGTCAGTGGGGACGCCGGGAAACCGGGGACCGGGAGGCAGGTCGGGGTTGAGGTGCCGGCCAGTTGCTGAGAGACTGAGGGGCGACCCTTCGAAGGGCCCTGAGATGCCGCTGCAGAGCGCATCGTGGGCCCTCCGTGTGGCCCTGTCAGTATCCCTGGGACAAGCGTTTCTGAACGATTCTCAGGATTTTTTTGGTTTTCTCGCGCAGATGCCGTAATCTGAGGCCGTCGCCGGCCCCCAGGGCCTCCGGCATCAAGTTCCCAGATACGTGGGCCCCGGCCCCCCGACGTCGAAGAAGTTGAATGTCTAAAGTAGTTGCCGCAGCCGTCGCAGGCGCCGTCACGCTCACCAGCGCAGGCGGCCTCACCATGGCCAAGGTCCTGGACCGCAACGATGTCACCATCACCATCGACGGCGTCACCCAGCAGACCAAGGTCAAGCCGGGCACCGTCGCCCAGGCCCTCCAGGCCCAGGGCATCACGGTGAATACCCACGATTCCGTCCAGCCCGCGCTGGGCACCCGGACCGCCGACGGCACGCGCATCGCCGTCAACTACGGTCGCAAGCTGACCGTCGATGTCGACGGCAAGAAGGTCACCCGTTGGACCACCGCCCGTTCGGTGAGCACGGCGCTGAGCCAGCTGAGTCTGGACGATCCGCTGAACGTCGTCTCGGTGAGCCGTTCGGCCGGGATCTCTCGCAAGGGACTGGACTTCGACGTCACCACCGCCAAGGACGTCAGCGTCACCGCCAAGGGCAAGAAGCATGCCGTGAAGCTCGTCGGCACCGTCGGCGACGCCCTGAAGAAGGCCGGCGTCCAGTACGACTCCGACGACCAGGTGAGCCACGGCCTCAACACCCCGCTCACCAAGGGCATGGCGATCACCTGGTCGCAGATCGACAAGAAGCAGACCACCAAGAAGATCTCGTTGGACTTCGACAAGAAGTCCGTCAAGGACGCCTCGATGGCCAAGGGCGACACGGAGATCACCACCAAGGGCGTCAACGGTGAGAACGTCGAGACCTGGCAGTTGATCTACAAGGACGGCAAGCTCGTCTCCCAGAAGAAGACGGCCACCAAGCAGACGAAGGCGCCGGTCACCCAGGTGACCAAGGTCGGCACGAAGGCCCCCTCGTCCAGCTCGTCCAGTTCCGGCTCGTCCTCCTCGTCGGGCTCCTCGTCATCGTCCTCGAGCGGTGACGGCAGCCCCCTGACCAGCGGCAACAGCTGCCAGGCCTCCACCTATGGCGAGGGCGACGGCACCGCCGGCGGCCCCACCGCGTCCGGGGAGACCTTCGACCCGTCGAAGATGACCGCGGCCCACAAGACCCTGCCGCTGGGAAGCGTCGTCAAGGTCACCAATCAGTCCAACGGAAAGACGGTCACGGTCCGGATCAATGACCGCGGTCCCTACATCGCCGGGCGCTGCCTCGACCTGTCGACCGCGGCGATGAGCGCCATCGGCGGGGACGGCGTGGCCACCGTCTACTACGCGGTCCAGTGACCCGCGCCTGATCCCGGCCAGCCGGACTGATCGGTCGATGACCTGATCAGTCGTCAATCATCAGCACGCCGCGGCCGCCCAGTTCCTGGGCGGCCGCGGCTGTTGCGTTCAGGATCGATGCGTTCCCGGGGGTTCCGAAGAGGGGCTCCAGACCTTCTGCCGGCTGTTCCAGACGGATCGGTTCGCCGGCCGGGCGGACGATCTGGGCGGAGGGCGCCCGTCCCCATGACGGGCGTCTGCGGATTGAACTGGCAGATGCACACGCTCGTACCATCCGCTGTGACCGGAGCCAGAGTATCCTGAGAGGTCCCCGGAAGACGCAACGAAGCGAGGTGAGGGGAATGACCATTGGTGAGTATTCAGGCGCACAGGATCTCGAGACACATGCCGATCAGTCGCCGCTCGGCGCGGTACTGGTCGCCAGATCCGGGCAGATCGAGGAGATCCTGGCGTGCGCCGGCGTCTCCAGGCCCCTGGGGTGGCACCAGGAGGCACTGGCCCCGGTCGTCACTGTCTATGTGCGCAAGGACTGGTGCTACTGCATCTCGGGGGCCGACGAGCAGGCCTGGCACGATGCCGAGGAGCGGATCTGCGCAGAGATCGGCTGGCCCGTGCGCCTGGTCGAGGTGACCACTTCGGGCGCCCAGGCGATGATCGGTCTCCAGGCGCTCAACGAGGCCGAACCCTGGCGCGACGGCGACCTGTCCTGGGCCCATGCCCTGGACCGCACGATGCGGGCGGGGCTCATGACCTGGGCGGATCTGGCCGCCCAGATGGAGTACCGGCTGCGCGCGACGGTCGGCTGAGAGGCTGATCGGCGGCCGGTCAGGCCCCGTAGGTGGACTTGGCCTTCTCCAGGGCGGCGACGTAGCCGTTGCGCTCGTACTCCGAGCTGGAGGCGTCGGCCGGCACGGCCAGCAGGCCGCGGGTCTGGTCGAGGGTCAGCTCCTTGCGGGCCAGCCACTCCTCCAGACCGTTGAGCAGGGCCCTGGCGTAGGAGGCGCCGTGGCGCACCAGCGAGGACGTCGTCATCACGACGTCGGCCCCGGCCAGCAGGTACTTGATGACGTCGTCGCTGGTCTCCACCCCCGACGTCGCCGCCAGGGAGGCGTGCAGGCGCCCCGACAGGCTGGCGATCCAGGTGAGCGGGATCCGGGAGTCGGACCGGTGGCTCAGCCACACCCCGGGGACCACCTCGAGCTTCTCGACGTCGATATCGGGCTGCAGGAACCGGTTGAACAGCACCAGGCCGTCGGCGCCAGCGGCGTCCAGCCGCGAGATCATGTTGCCCGGCGCCGAGAAGAACGGCGACAGCTTGACCGCCACCGGGATGCCGACGGCCTCGCGCACCGCCGTCACGATCTCGACGTGGCGCTCCTCCACCTCGGAGCCGGCCGTGCTGAGATCGCCGGGAACCATGTAGATGTTGCACTCCACGGCCGCCGCGCCGGCGTCCTGCATGCGGCGGGCGGTCTCCACCCAGCCGCCGTTGGTGGCCCCGTTGAGGGAGCCGATCACCGGGATGTCGACCGCCTTGGCGGAAGCCTCCAGATGGGCCAGGTACTCATTGGTGATGCCGCCCGCATTGCTGGTGACGGTCGGGAAGAAGGACAGCGATTCCGCGAAGGAGTCGGCGTACTCCAGCTCGATCTCGGCCTGACGGGCCTCCTCGTGGCGCACCTGCTCCTCGAACAGGGAGTACATGACGATCGCGCCGACGCCGGAATCGGCCAGGGCGCGGACGCCGTCGAGGTTCTGCTGGATGGGTCCGGCCGAGGCGACCAGCGGCGAACGCAGGCCAAGGCCGAGGTATGTGGTGCTCAGATCGACGCTCATTGATGTGCCTCTCGATAGATGTGACGAGTCGGGGCCGGGGGCCCGGGAACGGCGTCCCGGGCCCCCGGCGTGGCAGGCTCAGGCGCGCGTCGACGCGGCGGCGAACTCGGAGGTCCGAGCGTCGAAGGAGAACCTCTCGGCGCCGCGGGTGGCCATCTCCTCGTACTCCGCCCAGCGGCGCTCCACCGACCTCTGGTCCAGGTCGAGGAAGCGCTCGGCACCGTCCGGATCGGTCTTGGAGAGCATCTTGTAGCGCAGCTCGAGCTTCGCGTACTCGCGCCAGGTGACGTCGGGGCGGGGGGAGTCCAGCAGGAAGGGGTTGCGCCCCTCCTCAGCCAGCACCGGGTTGTAGCGCATCAGCGGCCAGTGCCCGCAGTGCACCGCCTTGTACTGCTGGTCCAGGCCGTTCTTGAGGTCGTAGCCGTGGGCGATGCAGTGGCTGTAGGCGATGATGAGGCTGGGGCCGGGGTAGGCCTCCGCCTCGCGGAAGGCCCGCAGGGTCTGCTGCGGGTCGGCGCCCAGGGCCACCCGGGCCACGTACACCGATCCGTAGGCGATGGCCTGCATGGCCATGTCCTTCTTCGAGGTGGGCTTGCCGGCGGTGGCGAATTTCGCCACCGCACCCATCGGCGTCGACTTGGAGGCCTGGCCGCCGGTGTTCGAGTACACCTCGGTGTCCAGCACCAGGATGTTGACGTCGCGGCCCGAGGCGAGCACGTGATCGACGCCGCCTGAACCGATGTCGTAGGCCCAGCCGTCGCCGCCGATGATCCACACCGAGCGGCGCAGCAGGTGATCGGCGACCGAGGCGAGATCGCGGACCTGCGGGGTCTGCTCCATGTCCGTCAGCATCGACTGCAGGGTGTGCACCCTCTCCTGCTGGGACTGCAGGTCGTGCTCGGT
Source organism: Acidipropionibacterium virtanenii (assembly GCF_003325455.1). NCBI lineage: Bacteria > Bacillati > Actinomycetota > Actinomycetes > Propionibacteriales > Propionibacteriaceae > Acidipropionibacterium > Acidipropionibacterium virtanenii. Next base: position 3,026,284 of record NZ_CP025198.1, on the reverse strand, counting down.
GAGCTGCGGGGCGTTCAGCAGCCCGTCGACCAGCTCGGGATCCAGCCCGTCGGACAGCTGCTTGAGGCGGGTCTCCGCCAGCCCGGACTGGACGTCGGCCGCCAGCCGCATGCCCAGGCCGAACTCGGCGTTGTCCTCGAACAGCGAGTTCGACCAGGCCGGGCCGCGGCCGTCGGCGTTCTTGCCCCACGGCGTCGTCGGCAGGTTGCCGCCGTAGATCGAGGAGCAGCCGGTGGCGTTGGCCACCTCGGCGCGGTCTCCGAAGAGCTGGCTGACCAGCTTGACGTAGGGGGTCTCGCCGCAGCCGGCGCAGGCCCCGGAGAACTCGAACAGCGGCTCCAGGAACTGGGTGCCGCGCACCGTGGCGAAATCGACGCGGGAGCGGTCGTTGACCGGAAGGGACTCGAAGAACTCGACGTTCTCGCGCTGCGTGGTCTTGTCCAGGTGCTCCTCGAGGTTGATCGCCTTGCGGTCGGGGTGGGCGGTCGGCTTGACCGGGCAGGCCTCCACGCACAGCCCGCAGCCGGTGCACTGGTCGGGCACGATCTGCAGGGTGTAGTTGGATTCGGGCAGGCCGGCCGCGTTCAGCGATGCCGTCTGGAAAGTACTCGGGGCGCCCTCCAGAGCGGACTGCGGGTAGTACTTCGAGCGGATGACGCCGTGCGGGCACACGAAGGCGCAGTTGCCGCACTGGATGCACTCGTCGGGATCCCACTCGGCGATGATGTCCGACAGCGTCCGCTGCTCGTACTTGGTGGTGCCGGCGGGGTAGGTGCCGTCATCGGGCACCTTGGAGACCGGCAGCAGGTCGCCGGCGCCCTCGATCAGCCGGGCCGTGACGTCCTTGACGAAATCGGGGGCGTCCGGGCGGACCGGCGCGGTGAGGCCGTGGGACGCGGTGACCCGGTCGGGCACCGTCACCTGCTGGAGGTGCTCCAGCGAGGCGTCGACGGCGGCGTGGTTCATCTCGACGATCTTCTGCGACTTCTTGCCGTAGGTCTTCTGGATCGAGTCCTTGATCTTGACGATCGCCTCGTCGCGGGGCAGCACACCCGAGATCGCGAAGAAGCAGGTCTGCAGGATGGTGTTGGTGCGGTTGCGCAGGCCCACCTTGCGGGCCACCGGCAGGGCGTCGATGGTCCACAGGCTGATCTTCTTGTCGATGATCTGGCGCTGGGCCGAATCGGGGATGTGATCCCAGATCTCGGAGGCGTCGTAGGGGGCGTTGAGCAGCACCGTGGTGCCCTCGTGCGCGGCCTTGAGGACGTCGATCGACTGCAGGATGTTGAAGTTGTGGACGCCGATGAAATCGGCCTGGTCCACGAAGTAGGGCGACTCGATCGGCTCGGGCCCGAATCGCAGGTGAGAGGTGGTCCGCGAACCCGACTTGCGGGAGTCGTACTCGAAGTAGCCCTGGGCGTAGGTTCCCGGCTCGGAGCCGAGGATCTTGATGGTGTTCTTGTTGGCGCCGACGGTGCCGTCCGAACCCATGCCGTAGAACAGGGCGCGCACCACCTTGGGACTCTCGATGTTGAGATGGTGCCAGGGCAGCGACAGGTGGGTGACGTCGTCGTCGATACCGACGGTGAAGCGGGGACGCGGATGGTCGAGTCCCAGCTCGTCGACGATGCCGGCCACCATGCCGGGGGTGAAGTCCTTCGAGGAGATGCCGTAGCGGCCGCCGGAGACGATCGGCATCGTCCGGCGGGTGCCGCGGGAGACGGCCTGCGAAAGTGCGCTCACCACGTCGAGGAAGAGCGGCTCGCCCTCGGAGCCGGGCTCCTTGGTGCGATCCAGCACCCCGACGGTGCGGGCCGTCTCGGGGATCGCCTTGACGATCTCGGAGGCCGGGAAGGGACGGAACAGCCGCACCAGCAGCAGGCCGACCTTGTGGCCCTCCTTGTTGAGGTGCTCGATGGTGTGCTGGACGGTCTTGGCGCCCGAGCCCATCGCCACGATGACCTGATCGGCCTCGGGATCGCCGTAGTACTCGACGAGGTTGTAACGGCGTCCGGTCAGCTCGGCGAACTGGTCGAGCAGTCCGGAGACGATGCCGGGCACCTTCTCGTAGTACTGGTTGGCGGCCTCACGGGCCTGGAAGTGGATGTCGGGGTTCTGCGCGGTGCCGCGGATGAACGGGTGGGCCGGCGACAGGGCGCGGTCGCGGTGGGCGTGCACCAGATCGTCGGTGATGAACTCGCGGATGTCGTCGTCCGACAGGGTCTCCAGCACGTTGAGCTCGTGAGAGGTGCGGAACCCCTCGAAGAAGTGCATGAAGGGGACCCGCGAGTGCATCGTGGCGGCCTGGCTGATGAGCGCCATGTCGTGGCACTCCTGGACGGTGGCCGAGCACAGCATCGCGAAGCCGGTCTGGCGGCAGGCCATCACGTCCTGGTGATCGCCGAAGATCGACAGACCCTGGGCGGCCAGCGAGCGGGCCGCCACATGGAAGACCGTGCTGGTGAGCTCACCGGCGATCTTGTACATATTCGGAATCATCAGGAGCAGGCCCTGGGAGGCCGTGAAGGTGGTGGTCAGCGCGCCGCCCTGGAGGGCTCCGTGGAGGGCGCCGGCCGCACCTCCCTCGGACTGCATCTCCATGACGGTGGGGATGTCTCCCCAGATGTTGGTCCGCTTCGCGGCGGACCACTCGTCGGCGGTCTCGGCCATCGGCGAGGAGGGGGTGATGGGGTAGATCGAGCAGAGCTCGTTGCAGCGGTATGCGACTGACGCGGCGGCGGTGTTGCCGTCGGCGATGATCCGGGTGCGTTCCATTTCTGGTTCTTCTCTCTTCGCTCTCGGGCTCAGTTCTGGGGGATGGTGTTGCCGGAGGCGGCCGACTGCTCCGCGGCCGCTCGTGCCGCGCCGTCGTAGTGCGCAGGACTGGGCTCGGGGCGGACCGCCCATCCCGGGGTGGGATTGCCGGCACCGGGGATCGACTCGATCGGGGTGCCCTCGGGCACCATCTGGATCGCGTGGACGGGGCACTGGTCGAAGCAGGTGGCGCAGCCGGTGCACTTGTTGTAGTCGTACTCGTAGCGGTGGCCGGGGCCGAGCTTGATGATGGCGTCCTCGGGGCAGGAGCCGAAGCACCCGTCGCACTCGAAGCAGTTGCCGCAGGACAGGCAGCGGCCGGCCTCGAAGTGCGCCTGGGTCTCGTCCAGGCCGCCGACCACCTCGTCGAAGTTGACGCGCTGGGTCGGATCGAGTTCGGGCTGGTGGCGGCGCATGTGATCGCCGAAGTACCAGAGGTTCAGGTCGTTGAATCCCACGACGGTGTCCTTGGGGGCCGGGTAGGACTCGTCGCGGCGCAGCCACCGGTCGATCTGGCGGGCGGCCCGCTTGCCGTGGCCGGTGCCCACCGTCACGGTGCGCTCGGAGGGGACGGTGTCGCCTCCGGCGAAGACGCCGGGGATATCGGTCATCAGGGTGGAGGGGTTGACGTCGACGACGTCGTTCTTGAACCGCATGCCGGGCAGCTTGTGGAGGAAGCCGGTGTCGGCCTCCTGCCCCAGGGCCAGGATGACGGTGTCGGCCTCGAGCTTCTCGAAACGGCCGGTGCCGTGCGGCTTGCCGTCCTCGTCGAGCTCCATCACCTCGACGGTGAGGTCGTCGCCGACGTCGGTGATGGTGCGCAGCCAGTTCATCTGGACGCCCTCGCGCTCGGCCTCCTCGCGCTCCTCGGAGTGGGCCGGCATCTGGTCGGCGGTGCGCCGGTAGACGACGATGGACTCCTCGGCGCCCAGCCGCTTGGCCACGCGGGCGGCGTCCATGGCGGTGTTGCCGCCGCCGTAGACGGCGACCCGGCGTCCGATGATCGGCTTCTCGCCGGAGCCGACCTGATGCAGGAAGCTCACGGCGTCGACCATCCGGGAGGCGTCCTGGTTGGGGATGTCGACGCGCTTGGACAGGTGGGCGCCGATGGCCACGAAGACGGCGTCGAAGCGTCCGGCGGCCTTCTCCTCGGCCAGGTCGGTGACGTTGTGGTTGAGGACGGTCTTGACGCCGATGTCGGCGAGCCGGCCGATCTCGGCGTCCAGCACCTCGCGGGGCAGCCGGTACTCCGGGATGCCGTAGCGCATCATGCCGCCGGCCGCGTCGCCGCCGTCATGGATCTCGACGTCGTGGCCCATCATGGCCAGGTGGTAGGCGGCCGACAGTCCGGCGGGGCCGGCGCCGATCACCAGGACGCGGTGGCCCGAGCGCGCCTCCGGCTTCTTGAAGGTCCAGCCCTTCTCGATGGCGACATCGCCCAGGTAGCGCTCCACGGAATGGATGGAGACGGCGCCGTCCAGGTCCGCGCGGTTGCAGGCCACCTCGCAGGGGTGGTAGCAGACGCGGCCGTGGATGGCGGGGAAGGGATTGTCGGCGGTGAGCTGGCGCCAGGCCCGCTCCTCGTCGTGGGCCTTGATGAGGCGCAACCACTCCTGGATGTTCTCCCCGGCGGGGCATCCGGCGTTGCACGGGGGAAGCATGTCCAGGTAGACGGGACGCCGAGATCTCACCGGGGCGACGCGCCCGGTGGTGGTCGCCAGATCCGGCCTGTGCGTGAGGTCCTGACGATCCGGTGCGGCGGCCGGACCTCCAGGGGTGATCGAAGTTTCCGTGGTCATGCCTGACTTCTCCCTCGTAGCGGCTGTGCCGACTGCTCTGTGGATCAATGCTGAGTCGTGGGTCGGGGCGCTGTGCGCCCGCGATTTTCAACTACACCAGATAGTAGACCCGGCCTGAGCGGACGTTCACACGGGGGTCCCATCAATGCAAATATGGGCATCAGGCCTTGCGAAAATGGGGTTGGAGGGCTGGCCGGGGAGGGGCCGGAAACCGGGGGATGACGCTTAGCCGGATGGGACGTCGGTGGGGAGCCGGGATTGGGCGGGACGTCAGTCCATGCCGTACAGGAGTTTCTGATAGGCGACCCGGATGTGCTCCTCACTCACCTGGGCGGCCCTGTCCGCGTCCCCGTCGGAGATGGCCTCCAACATCTGCCCGTGCTGGGTGACGAGCATCTCGCGCAACGCGGGCCAGCTCGTCAGGGTGTGCTCCGCCACGCTGATCGGGGTCTCCACGGACTTGCGGATCGCCACCGTGAGGTCGCTCATCAGGATGTTGTCGCCCGCTTCGGCCAGAGCCACGTGGAAGGCCGTGTCCAGCTCGTTGAACAGGTCGGGGTTCTCCACGGAGCGCATCTGTTCGAGCAGCTTCGCGGCCTCGGCCAGTGGCCTGGGCTCACGACGTCTGGCAGCCGCTGCGCACGCCGCACGCTCCAGGGCGACCCGGGTCTCGGTGAGGTCGGCGAAGGAGACGACATCCAGGGCCAGCTGGAGGCGCAGGATCCGCCCGATCGCGTTGCTGGGCCGCGCCTGGACGCGGGTGCCGTTGCCCCGCCCGGTTCCCGACACGAGGATCCCCTGGGCCTGGAGCACCCGGATCGCCTCCCGGACCGCACCGCGGCTCACCCCCAGCCGGGTGGCCAGATCGCGTTCGGCGGGAAGCCGGGTGCCGTTGGCGTAGACGCCGGTGAGGATCTGGGAGTCGATGAAGCTCAACGCCACATCGAATCCACGGTAGGTGCGGACGTCCTCGCCCGCGGCCTCGGGTTCGGCGCCGATACCCTCCTCGATGTCAGTGGCGCGGTTGAGGACATCGTCATCTCGTCCGTCTCCGCGTGCTGTCATCACTGTCCGCCTCCGCTCGTGCCGGAGCGGCCGACCCGGGGTGCTGGGGGGGCGCGGCCGCGACCGGCGATCGTACCGCCCATTGTGGCCCTTCGGCGGGGTCCGGTGCTGGACGGCGCACAGCTTACGCATCAGAACCGGGTCCCCACCCGGCTGAGCGAGCGCTTCCCGGGCCGGATTTCAACACTGTCGAATTAAGCACCCTGATCCGCACGTAAATGGCGCCCTCCGGGAGATTCAGAGGCGGGCGATGATCATCGATGAACGAAGGCTCATCTCGCCCGAACTGCCATGCACGAAGTTCTTGACGCTGCGCGCGGCTACGACGTACTGTAGTGGTTTGGTAGGACCAATGCTCACACGCCGGGGGCTTCGGGACCCGCCATACGCACCCATGACCCCTACTCGTACGGCGGAACAACGGAGTTTCGATGGTTCTTCTCGAGGCCTTCAGGCCTGATACCAACCCCCTGGGGCGCCAGTGGCTGTCCGCCCTGGTCGCCTTCCTGCCCGTGCTGGCCATGCTCATCACGCTGGGCGCGCTCAAGTGGAAGGCCCACTGGGCCGGCATCTTCTCCTGGGCGGTGGCCCTGGTCGTTGCGATCACGGCCTTCAAGATGCCGTTCGGCATGGCATTCTCCAGCAGCGTCCAGGGTTTCCTCTACGGCATCCTTCCGATTGTCGCGATCCTCGTCGCCGCGATCTGGATGTACCAGCTGACGGTGGTCTCCGGACGTTTCGACGACCTGCGCAAGACCTTCTTCCTCATCAGCGACGACCCGCGCGTGCTGGGCATCCTCATCGCCTTCTGCTTCGGCGGCCTGCTGGAGGCCCTCGCCGGCTTCGGCGCCCCCGTGGCGATCGCCGCCGCCATGCTCATCGGCATCGGCTTCGGCAAGCTGCGCGGCGCCGTCACCGCCCTGGTCGCCAACACCGTCCCGGTCGCCTTCGGCGCGGTCGGGCTGCCGGTGCTCCAGGCCGCCAAGACCTCCGGTCTGGACGTCCTCGACGTCGCCCCGGTCTCCGCCCGGATCTGCGCGCTGCTCTGCCTGGTGGTGCCCTTCCTGATGCTGGCCATCATGGACGGCAAGAAGGGCGTGGTGCAGGTGTGGCCCTTCGGCCTGTTCTGCGGCATCGTCTTCGGCGCCACCAAGTGGGTCGTCGCCTCGACCGCCCTGTACAACCTCACCGAGATCTTCGCCGCCATCATCACCGTGGCCCTGGCGATGCTCTTCCTGAAGTTCTGGAAGCCCCAGGGCGGTCACGAGGCCGCCACCCGGATCGGCATTCCGATGGACTCCTCCATCGAGACCGAGGCCGTCGAGGCCGAGCACGTCGACACCTCCGACCTCACCGGCAAGAAGATCATGATGGCCCTGGTGCCCTACATCCTGGTGATCGTCGTCTTCGCCGTCGCAGCCGTCCCGGCCGTCAAGGGGGTGCTCGCCAAGGCGGACTTCGCCATGAAGTGGCCGCTGCTGTCGGGCAACCTGCTCAACGCCGCCGGAGAGGCCGCCGGCCACCAGACCTACACCTGGCAACTGACGTCGCAGCCGTGGTTCCTGCTGGCCATCGTGGCCATCCTGGTGGGTCTCATCTACCGGATGTCGTTCGGTGCGATCTTCAAGGAGCTGTGGGCCAACATCGTCAAGATGAAGTTCTCGGCCCTGACCATCGGCATGGTGGTCGCCCTGGCCTACGTGATGGGCGACTCGGGCCAGACCCTGGCCCTGGGCCTGTTCATCGCCGGCGCCGGTGCGGTCTACCCCTTCCTGGCCCCGTCGCTGGGCTGGATCGGCACCTACGTCACCGGCTCCGACACCTCGGCCAACATCCTCTTCTCGAACCTGCAGTCGACCGTCGGTCAGCAGATCGGCCAGGGCAGCTACCTGGGCGTCGACGGCATGCGCCACCTGCTGGTCGGTACCGGTGCCGCCGGCGGCGTCGTCGGCAAGATGATCTCCCCCCAGTCGCTGACCGTGGCCGCCACCGCCATCGGCCTGATGGGTGGGGAGTCGATCATCCTGCGCAAGGTGTTCAAGTACTCGATCCTGCTGATCGTGCTGATGTGCATCCTGGCCGGACTCATGTCCACGCCCGTGCTGGCGTGGATCCTGCCCTGATCGTCCCGACAACCGGAGGTAACTCTCATGACAACAACCACTGCCCCCCACAGCGGTGCGGCCGCCGCGCCGGGACGACCCGGCGCCGGGATGACGGTCGGGCTGTTCATCACCTGCATCAATGACGTCATGTTCCCCCAGACGGGACAGGCCGTCGTCAAGATCCTCGAGCGCCTCGGCTGCTCGGTGGAATTCCCCAAGGCTCAGACCTGCTGCGGCCAGATGACCACCAACTCGGGCTATTTCGACGAGTCGATCCCCGCCGTCAAGCAGTACGTCAAGGCCTTCTCCGGCTATGACTACGTGGTGGCGCCGTCGGGATCGTGCACCGGCGCGGTCCGCGAGCAGCATCCGATGCTGGCCCGCCACACCGGGGACAAGGGCCTGATCCGCGAGGTCGACGAGGTGAGCTCGAAGATCTTCGATCTGCCCGAGTTCCTCGTCGACGTGCTGGGGGTCGACGACGTCGGCGGCTACTTCCCGCACCGCGTCACCTACCATCCGTCCTGCCACGGTCTCCGTTTCATCAAGCTCGGCGACAAGCCCTACCGGCTGCTGAGCCACGTCAAGGGCATGACGATGGTGCCGCTGCCGGCCGACGAGCAGTGCTGCGGATTCGGCGGCACCTTCTGCGTCAAGAACCCCGACATGAGCGCCGCGATGGCCAATGACAAGGCCCGCCACGTCCGTGAGACGGAGGCCGAGTACGTGGTCGCCGGCGACAACTCCTGTCTGCTGAACATCGGCGGGGTGCTGTCCCGCCAGAACTCGGGCGTCAAGGCCATCCACCTGGCCGAGATCCTGGCCAACACCGAGGAGGACTGACGACATGGGTACCGAACTGCGTCGTATCACCGAGGGCAATCATGGCGTCGCCCGTCTGACCCCCGCTCCGGACAACGGCGGCACCTTCCTGGGAATGCCGAAGTTCCAGAAGGCGGTCAAGACCGAGCTGGAGCTGAGTGTCCAGCGCAAGAACATGCGCAACGCCACCACCACGATCCGCAACAAGCGGGCCCTGCGCGTCTCCGAGTCCCCGGACTGGGAGGAGCTGCGCGACGCCGCCACCGCGATCAAGAACCGGGTCTCGCGGCACCTGGACTACTACCTCGAGGAGGCCGAGAAGAACCTGGAGGCCCACGGCGTCCACGTCCACTGGGCCCGTGACGGCGAGGAGGCCAACCGGATCGTCGCCGAGATCGCCAAGGCCAAGGGCGTCGACGAGGTGGTGAAGATCAAGTCGATCACCACCCAGGAGACCGACCTCAACGAGTACCTGGAGGAGCAGGGGATCGCGGCCTGGGAGACCGACCTGGCGGAGCTGATCGTCCAGCTCGGCCACGACCGTCCCTCCCACATCGTGGTGCCGGCCATCCACCGCAACCGTGCCGAGGTGCGCGAGATCTTCCTGCGGGAGATGAAGAACTACGGGCGCCCCGCCCCCGAGGACGTCTCGGAGAACCCGCCGGAGCTGGCCGGCGCGGCGCGGCTGCACCTGCGTGAGAAGTTCCTGCGCGCCAAGATGGCGGTCTCCGGCGGCAACTTCGTGTGCGCCGACACCGGCTCCCTGGTGATCGTGGAGTCCGAGGGCAACGGCCGGATGTGCCTCACCCTGCCCGACACCCTGGTGTCGATGGTGGGCATCGAGAAGGTGCTGCCGAGCTTCGACGACCTGGAGGTCTTCCTCAAGCTGCTGCCCCGCTCGGCCACCGGCGAGCGGATGAACCCGTACAACTCCGTGTGGAGCGGCGTCACCGAGGGCGACGGCCCCCAGGAGCAGCACGTCATCTTCATGGACAACGGCCGCACCGACGTGCTGGCCGACAAGGTGGGACGCGAGGTGCTGCGATGCATCCGCTGCGCCTCCTGCATCAACACCTGCCCGGTCTACGAGAGGGCCGGCGGTCACGCCTACGGCTCGGTCTACCCGGGCCCGATCGGCATCAGCCTCACCCCGCAGCTGCGCGGGGTCGACGATCCGGTGGATCGCGGCATGCCCTACGCCTGCTCGCTGTGCGGGGCCTGCAATGATGTGTGCCCGGTGAAGATCCCCTTCACCGACATCATCCTGCACCTGCGCAACCGGGTGGCCGACGCCGAGAAGGCCGACCGCTTCGGCCACGACGCCGAGGGCACCGTGGAACGCAACCTCATGAAGACGGCCGGCTGGATCTTCGGAAGCGCCAAGCGCTTCGAGGGCGTCCAGATGGCCACCCGCGGTGCCGGCAAGGCGCTGCGCGGCAAGCCGCTGGGGCCGATCCCGGTGCCGGTGGCCGAGCGCTGGTTGAAGTATCGCGACGTCGAGGCGCCGCCCACCGAGACCTTCCGCAGCTGGTGGAAGAAGAACCGACAGGAGGGCAAGTGATGAGCACCGCCCAGGAGGCCGCGGCCCGCACCGAGATTCTGGCCAGGATCCGCCGGGCGACCGCCGACATCACCGACAAGAACCCCGAGACCGATGTCCCGATCGACTGGGAGTACGGCACCGGCATCGAGATGGACGACGTCGTCGGCACCTTCGTGCAGAAGGTCATCGACTACTCCGCCACCGTGGTGCGGGTGAAGGCCGTCGACGTGCCGCAGGCAGTCATCGACGGGCTGCGGGCCACCGGAGCGCGAATGAGCGCGGCGGTTCCCCCCGGCCTGGACTCCGACTGGATCTACGCCATCCGGGCCGCCGGCCTGGATGCCCGGGTGGATGATCCGCAGCTGAGCAAGGAGACCCTCAACGAGACCGAGGCCGTCGTGACGGCCTCGGCCGCCGGGGTCGCCGACACCGGCACGATCGTGCTCACCCACATCGCCGACCAGGGACGCCGGGCGTTGACCCTGGTGCCCGACCGCCATGTGTGCGTGGTCCGGGCCTCCCAAGTGGTCTCCGACGTGCCCGAGGCGATGCAGATCGTCAAGCCCGCCGTCCTGGAGGGCCACCCGCTCACCTGGATCTCCGGCGGGTCGGCGACCAGCGACATCGAGCTGTCGCGGGTCGACGGGGTGCACGGACCCCGCACGCTCTACGTGATCGTGGTCGACGACGCCTGATCGCTGTGGGATCTGGCGGTCGTGAGGCCGCCTGACAGGTGAGGACGCGCCTCGGGCGCCGTTCCGGTTCGGCCGGGGCGGCGCCCGAGGTGTGTCCGGACGCTGAGCTTGTTCTCTCGGACCGTTCGGGTTGTTCCCTCAGACCCTTCCCCCGTGGCGCCCGGACCCTTGAGAATGCTGTGTCATGGATCGAGTTTCTCGTCGTCTCGTATTCATCGCCTCTGTCCAGGGCGGAGTCATCACCCGCGAACAGGCGATGGAGTACGGCATGACGTCTGCACAGGTGCGGGCGATGGTTGAGACAGGTCGGTGGCGTCGGCTGGCGCGGGGCGTCTACGCCACCGATCTGCCCGTCTGGGAGCAGCTGGCATGGGCGGGCCTGCTCCAGGCGGGGGAGGGCGCGTGCCTGGGCGGATCGGCAGCCGGATATCTGTACGGGATCAACGGCCAACCCCCGCAGATCGACATCTGGGTCCCACCGGGGCGATCGGTGCCGCGGCGTCGCGACACTCCAGTGCCCAAGCCGGTGGCGAAGGCTGGGAGGTCGGCTTCCGAGACCGGGGGTGATCCTGAGCTGGAACGCCTGGTGCATGAGATGTGGAATCCGTGGCGGTTCCACCAGGGTGTTCGGACTGTCGTCGGGAACCCGCCGCGCTCCTGCGTGGAGGAGACCGTGCTGGATCTCTGTGAGGGCAAGCTGCACAGTCACTTCCGGGAGGAGGACCCCGTGATCTGGTTCCAGCGTTCCTACCCGCCGATGCTCCGCGGCTGGATGAGGGCGGTCATCCGTCCGGTCCTCGACTCGGGACTCACAACGGTGGACAAGCTTCGGAACACTCTCGATGCGAGGCCGCAGATGGAGGGCGGCGTTCTGATCAGGTGGGAACTGGGTCAGATGGAGCAGGGGCTGGCCATCGGTGCGAAGAGGAAAGCGGTGCGGCGCAGGGATCCTCGGGGCAAGGCGCACCCGATCACGGACTGAGCCGATGATGGCGGCAGGTGCACTCTGGCTTCTCCGCCCTCAAGAGCATGTGGCCCGATTTCACTCATGGGACACTGCGCTCGGCGGAGTGTGTGCGGAGTCGCTTGGGAGGACTCTGCAATTGTGGTGGAGAGGGGTGGACCGAGAGCTGCCCTGATTCCCGTGCAGACCGGCCTTGGACCACGCGGGTGTCCAGCGATGACGACCCCATCCTGATCCCGCCTGCGGACCGGCTGGCACGCGGGCATCCTCACTAATTCGCATGTGTCTGGATGGTGTCGGGCGCACGACCGTTTCGCCACAATTGCAGAGTCTTCCCAAGCGTTTCTGGGCATGCCCGCTGGGGAGAACCATCCCTGGACAGCTAACGCACAGAAACTGGATTCGAGCCATGGAAAATGGCGGGTGCCGGCTTCTGATCACCCGAGGCGGAGCACCTGGTCGCAGCGGCCCATCACGGTCCGGTCGTGCGTGATGACCAGCATGGCGGCGCCCGGTGAGTCCGGTGAGTCCGGCGAGTTCTCGAGCGCGTCCGGCGCCGTGACGGCCCACAGATCGTCCATCAGCGCCGTGGCGGTCTCGGAGTCCAGGTGCTCGGTGGGCTCGTCGAGGATGAGGAGCGGGGACGTGAGTGGGGCCGTGGAGGTGGAGGGAATGGCGCCGCCGGAGGACGGAGTATGGGCGACGAGCACCCGTGCCAGGGCCAGACGCTGCGCCTCCCCACCGGACAGCGTCGCGCCGTCCTCGCCGACCACCCGGTCGGTGGGAATCTCCAGCCCCGCCCGCCGCAGCGCGTCGGCGACCTCACCGTCGGTGGCGTCGCGGGCGCCGATCCGCACATTCTCGGCGACGGTGGTGGCGAAGACGTGGGCGTCCTGGGCGAGGTAGCGCACCCGCCCGGTGGTCTCCACAGAGCCTCCCATCGGGGGGATGAGACCCATCACGGTGGCGGCCAGGGTGGTCTTGCCGATCCCCGACGGGCCGACCACCGCGACCCTCTCCCCGGGCCCGATGTCAAGATCCAGACCGTCGAGCACCCGGGGCCCACCGGGCCAGCCGATCGCCAGATCGCGCGCCCGCAGCGAGGGCTGAGAACCCGCGACCTGTGCCTTGGTGGAGTCCCCTGAGCCCACCGGCTCCTCCTGGAGCACCTCATCGACCCGGCGCAGCGCCGCCGAGGCCCGGGTGAAGGTCTGAGCGGCCGCATTGAAGCTGGAGAAGACCTCGTGCAGGGCCAGCGGAGTGAGCACCAGGACCGCCAGGATCCGTCCGCCCATACGCCCGTCGGCGACCGCCTGTCCTCCGATCAGCAGGGCGCCGATCACCGCGACGCCGGCCGCCACCACCTGGCCGCCGGTGGCCAGGCCGCGCACCCGGGCCGACCTGCGTTCGGCCGCCCGCAACCGCGCATCGACGTCCAGCACGGATGCCAGGGCCTTCTCCTCGGCTCCCAGGGCCACCAGATCGGGAGCCGCGTGAGCCAGCTCCCGGGTGCGGTCGGCCAGCATGCCCCGCAGTGGGACCATCGACGCATCGGCGGTCCGGGACAACCGCTGGGTGAGCCAGGGCATCACGACCCCGGCCAGGATCGCCGAGACGAGCAGCACGGCGGCCGAACCCACCGAGAACCGACCCAGCAGCACCGTCGTCCCGATGATGACCAGAGAGGCGGCGCAGGCGGGCACCACCACCCTCACCACCAGGTCGAGGATCGCCTCGACGTCTGCGGTCACGCGCACCAGCAGGTCCCCGTGACGACGTCCCAGCAGGGTGGTGCGGGAGATGCGGTCGTAGACCCGCATCCGCAGGCCGCCCTGCATGCGCAGCGCCAGGTCGTGGCCGATGAGCCGTTCGGCGTAGCGGAAGACGCCCCGCGAGATGCCGAAGAACCGCACGCCCACCGCGGCCGCCTCCAGGTACAGCACCGGCGGCAGCTCTGCGGCCCGCGACAGCAGCCAGCCGGACACCCCCATCAGCCCGACCGAGGCACCGGATGCGCAGGCCGCCAGGAGCACCGAGAGCACCAGAAGGCGGCGGCCGTGCTCCACGCCGTGCTCGGAGTCGTCGAGGAGGGTGCGCAGCAGGCGGGCGGCGGGGCGCCAGGGGGACGTGTTCACGGGCGCGCCTTCTGTCCGCCCAGGGTGACGACGACGTCGGCCCCCTCCAGCACCGCGGACCGGTGGCTCACTGCCAGCACCGACGTCCCCAGGGCCCGCACCGTCTCCAGCACTGTCGCCTCGGCGGCGTCGTCCAGCCCGGCGGTGGGCTCGTCGAGGACGAGCATCCCGGCCCCGCCCAGTTCGACCCGCAGCAGTGCGCGGGCCATCGCGACCCGGCGTCGTTCCCCGGCCGAGAGGCCCTCGGCGTCGTCGTCGACCCGCTTGTCGAGTGCCAGCGAGTGGGCACCACAGCGGTCCAGTGCGTGACGCAGCTGCTCGTCGGTGGCATCGGCGGCACCCAGCCGCAGGTTGTCGGCCAGGGTGCCTCGGATCATCGCCGGGTCCTGGGAGACGTGGGCCAGATGCCGGCGCCAGACCCGCCAGGTGTCCGGCGACGCGCCGACCAGGTCGACGTCCCCCACCCGGATGCGCCCCGAGTCGGGGGTCAGGAAGCCCAGCAGGCAGTCCAGCGCCGTCGTCTTCCCGCCACCGGAATGGCCCGCCAGCGCCACGAGCGAGCCGGGGTCGATGCGCAGGTCCAGGCCGTCCAGGGCGGGGGCCGCGGTGTCGGGATAGGTGAGGGTCAGGCCTTCGAGGACGACGGGAACGTCGCGGGGGGAGGGCACGTCGATGCCCCCGGGGGAGGAGCCCGTGGTGGGGGAGCAAGCCGGGGCAGACGCGCTCCCGGCCCGGTCGATCACCGCGAAGGCCGCCTCGGCCGCCGCCATGCCGTCGGCGGAGTCGTGAAAGCGCGCCCCCACCTCGCGCACCGGAAGGTACACCTCGGGGGCGAGGATGAGGATGAACAGTGAGGTCTGCAGGTTCATCCCGCCGGCGGCCACCCGGAAACCGACGGTCACCGCCACGAGCGCCACCGACAGGGTGGCCAGCAGCTCCAGGACGAAGGAGGACAGGAAGCTGATCCGCAGGGTCCGCATCGTCTCGGTGCGGTTGGCCCCCTCGGTGCGGCGCAGCCCCTCCAGCTGGGCCCGGGCCCGCCCGAAGACCTGCAGGGTGGGCAGCCCGCTCATCAGGTCCGCGAAGTGGTCGGACAGCCGGGTCGCGACGTGGAACCGCCTGCGCACCGCCGTCTCGGTGCGCCACCCGATGAGCGCCATGAACAGCGGGATCAGCGGGATGGTGACGGCGATGATCACCACGCTCACCACATCCCGGGTGGCGATCGCCACCGCCAGCACCACCGGCACGATGACGGCCAGCACCAGCTGCGGCAGGTACTTCGCGTAGAACCCGTCCAGGGCGTCCAGGCCCGTGGTGATCAGGGTGATGAGGGTCCCCGACGTCGTCGAGGAGTCGGTGGGTCGGGCCAGCCGGGCGCGCAGCAGGTCGCCGCGCAGCTGCGACTTCACCGCCGCCGACGCCCGGTGGGAGAACCATTCGGTGGCCCACGACGTCAATCCCCTGCCGCAGAACACCAGACCCAGCAGCGCGGCCCATCGGCCCACTCCATCCATCGAGTGGGTGGCGAAGACCGAGGAGACCGACCGGGACAGCAGCCACGCCTGGCCGAGTACCAGGACTGCCGTGACCGCCCCGGTGGCGCACAGCGCCACCAGGAAGGGCACGGTGGCCCGGGCCCTGCGGAGCAGCCTCGGATCCAGCGGCGGGGCCACCAGGGATCAGGCCGACGCCGGGGCGATGTCCGAGGGGATGGCTTCCTTCGAGATGCGCTTGCGGAAGACCCAGTAGCTCCAGATCTGGTAGGCCAGCACGAGGGGCAGGAAGATCGAGGTGCTGATGGTCATGATCTTCAGCGTGTAGGGGGTCGACGAGGCGATCCACATGTCGAAGTCGACGCCGACCGGCCGGAAGCCGATATTGCCCCACATCTTGATGAACATGGCCGCCATCATCGCCGTGATCGCGGCCCCGTTGAGCACGAAGGCCAGGCCGTCGCGACCGCGTCCCGACAGGAGCGCGCCGACCACCACGAGCAGCACCGCCAGGATCCCGATCACCCAGGTGAGGGTGTGCTGGAGGGAGCCGGCGGGGGCGTACATCAGATTGAACATGAGCGCCCAGGCGGCCATCACGACGGCCGCCGCCCAGCCCAGTGTCGACGCCGTGCGGCCGGCCCGCTGGTGCATGTGACCGGTGGTCTTCAGCGCCACGAATCCGGCGCCATGGGCGCAGAAGAGCACCACGAAGAGGATCCCGCCGACCAGCGCGAAGGGGGTGAACAGGCCCCAGAAGGAGGTCGTCACCAGCGGTGCGTCGCCGTTGAGGGTCGGGCTGGGCCCCAGGGCGATGCCGCGGACGAAGTTCGCGAATCCGACGCCCAGCACCAGGGTCGGCAGGAAGGAGCCGATGGTGGCCATCGCGTCGAAGGTGGTGCGCCACTGGGAGGACGGGTGCTTGCTGCGGTACTCGAAGGAGACGCCGCGAAGGATGAGCCCGAACAGCACCAGCAGCAGGGGCAGGTACAGGCCGGAGAACATCGTCGCGTACCAGCCGGGGAATGCGGCGAACATGGCGCCGCCGGCGGTGATCAGCCACACCTCGTTGCCGTCCCAGACGGGACCGATGGTGTTGACCATGACGCGGCGGTCGCGGTCGTCCTTGCCCATGAAGGGCAGCAGCATGGCCACCCCGAAGTCGAATCCCTCCAGGAAGAAGAATCCGATCCACAGCACCGAGATGAGGATGAACCACAGCGGGGTGAGCGGGGAATGGGCGATCTCAAGAACGGGAAACATGTCGTCGCACCCCTCAGTAGGCGTAGGACAAGGGTGCGTCCTCGTCCTGGTCGCTGTCGGCCTGGGCCACGTCGGGCAGGCCCTTCTTCATGTACTTCCAGAACAGACCGACCTCCACGACCGCCAGTACGCCGTACAGGACGGTGTAGAGGATGGTCGAGAAGAGCACGGTGCCCGCCGAGACCCCCGGCGAGACCGCCGAGAGGGTGGGCAGGACGCCGGCAACGATCCACGGCTGGCGGCCCATCTCGGTGAAGATCCAGCCGAAGGAGTTCGCGAACAACGGCATCAGCGGGATGAGCACCAGCACGACGCTGAGCCATCGCCGATGCCCGGGGTTGCGGTCCTTCGCCAGCCAGACGAGCATCACCAGTCCCGCGAGGATCGCGATCATGCCCAGGGTGATCATGATCCGGAAGGTCCAGTAGGACACCGGGATGTTCGGCTCCAGCTTGACGCCGTCCTTGGCGACGTGGGACCTCAGCACCTGCTGGTAGGAGGACTGCAGCTCGGTCTGGGTGCCGTCCTTGCGCCGGTAGGTGTACTGGTTGAGGTTGACGTTCTTGAGGTCGTCGATGCCCTTGATCGTCGATCCCCACTTGCCGTTGCCGAGGTAGCCGAGCATGCCGGGCACCTTGATGGCGAAGACCTCCTCGGAGCCGTCCAGGGTCCCGATGGTGAGGATGGAGAAGTCGGAGGTCTCCTGGTAGGCCCCCTCGGCTGCGGCCATCTTCATCGGCTGGGCGTCGGTCATCACCTTGCCCTGGTAGTCGCCGGACACCACGATGCCCAGGCCGGCGATGATGAGCACCCAGGCCCCGAACTTGGTGGCCCAGCGCCAGGTGCGCGCCTCCTCGACCTCGACGGCGTCACTGAGCTGCGAGGTCCGCCGGCCGCGGGCCACCCTCGACAGGTGCCAGAACGCGATCGCGGCCACCAGCGCCCCGGCGACCATGTAGGAGGCCGCCAACTGGTGGAAGATGGTGGCCTTGAACACCGGGTTGGTGAACAGGGCGCCGAAATCGGTGAGCTCGGCGCGGCGCGTCACCGGGTTGTACTTCGCGCCGACCGGGTTCTGCATCCACGAGTTGGCGGCCAGGATGAAGACCGCGGAGACCATGGTGCCGATCGCGGTGAGGTACATGCAGGCCAGGTGGGCCAGCTTCGGCAGCTTGTCCCAGCCGAAGATCCACAGGCCGATGAAGGTGGACTCCATGAAGAAGGCCAGCAGGGCCTCCAGAGCCAGCGGAGCGCCGAAGATGTCGCCGACGAAGCGGGAGTACTCCGACCAGTTCATGCCGAACTGGAACTCCTGGACGATGCCTGTGACCACGCCCAGGGCGAAGTTGATGAGGAAGAGATTCCCGAAGAACTTCGTGAGCTTCAGGTACCCGTCGTTGCTGGTCTTGTACCAGATCGTCTGCAGCACGGCGACCAGCATCGACAGGGCGATGGTGATCGGCACGAAGAGGAAGTGGTAGACCGTCGTGATCCCGAACTGCCATCGGGCGATCAACTGGGCATCCATATGGCGAAACCTACTATTGCCACCGGTAGGAGTCCACGCGACCACGGGTCCACGCGACGCCGTGCCCGGGACGGTGTCGGCCGGCGGCGTCGCAGCCGCACCGGGACGCCCTCCGACATTCGTACTACGTGACGTCGTAACAACGGCCGCAGGTGGCTACACTGGCTCCATGGCCGTACTCGGGGATCTCGAACACCGCATCATGGAGGTGCTGTGGAGCAGGGAGGACCCGATGTCCGTCCGAGACGTCCACGAGGTTCTTCTGACCGACGGCAAGATCGCCTACACCACTGTGATGACGGTTCTCGACCGGCTCGCCAAGAAGAGCGTCGTGGCCCGTCACCAGGAGTCCCGGGCGTGGATCTACCGGCCTGCCCGCTCCAAGGCCGACTTCATGGCCGGGGAGCTCGGACAGGTCCTCGACGAGGCCGGCGCCGACCGCTGCGAGGTCCTCGCCGCCCTGGTGCCCACCCTCGACCCGTCCGAACTCGGAGCCCTGGCCTCGGCCCTGGATCGGGCGGCGTCCGTGCTGGGAGACCGGCCCGCCCGCGAGGGGAGCGGAGCCCGGCGGATCGACGAGATGCAGGAGGTCGCCGAGTAGTCGGTCCGGCCGGTGGAAGACGGGGGTACGACGACGTGGTTGGTGCGGGACGCGACGGCGAGTCGACGGGTGGACAGGCCCGCCCGGGGGACGATGAGTTGCGGCGCGTCGTCGACCTGACGATGCGAGTCTGGTACGCCCTGACCCCCGAACAGGCCAGGAGCACCTACGCCACGCTGCTGCGAGCCCCGACCGACGTCATCGCCTCCGATCCCTATCTCCTCAACGCCTACCTGCTCAGCGGGCACCTGGCCGAGCATCCGGCGACCGAACCGGATCAGCACGCCCTGGTGGAGATGAGCGCCCAGATGACCGGGCTCATGGGCGAGACCCTGAAACGTGCCGGGACGGCCGATGAGATCGTCATGATGGGCAGTGCCCTGCTGATCGGATGCCGCGTCCAGGGCGATCTCGACGCCTCCGAGCGGGCCGGGGACGCCATCCAGCAGCGCCTGGACGAACTCGCCAGGCAGGGCAGGATGGTGAGCCCCCGCTCGTCGAGCAGACCCGGGATGCTCACCATGCAGCGCGGGCTCACCGCCACCCTGCAGGGGGATTTCGGACGGGCGATGCGTCTCTGCTCGAGCGCCTACGGTCAGATGGGCGAACCCCCGTACCGTCATTTCGCCGGGGCCAACGCGGCCGCCAATGCCGCGATGCTCAGTGTTCTGGAGGGCCACGTCGAGCTGGCCCGGATGTGGCTGGGCCGCCTCGAGGCGTTCTCCGACCGGTCCAGCTGGTACAGCTATCTCACCTACCTGGGCGAGTACGTCGCCAGGGCGATGCTGGCCACCGATCGCCTCGACCGCCCGACGGCCGAGGCGGCCCTGGAGATGGCCGGCCCCCAGAGCGCCCAGGCGGAACTGTGGCCGTTCATCGCCGTGGCCCGGAACACCGCCGAACTGGCCTTCGGGGATCCCGTCCTCGCCCACGAGCAGCTGCGCGCCGCTGCATTCGCGCACAATCACAGGCTCAGCGACAGCACCTACTGCGGGCACATCCTGCTGCGCGCCTACCTCAACACCCTGGTGGCCCAGGGAGAGTGCGCGACAGCGGTCCGGCTCGCCGAGAAGGCCGGAGACCCGCCCCGAACCCTGGTGCCGGTGGCCCGGGCCTGTCTGCGCACAGGGCGGTACGAGGACGCCTCCAGGTTGGCCGTCCAGGGCATCCGCAGCGATGACCAGGCGGTGCGCGACATCCGGGAGCTGCGGCTCATCCGCTCGGTGGCGCTGCTGAGAGCGGGACGGTCCGAGGAGGCCGCGCAGGTCTTCGCGGTCTTCCACCGCACCGATGACGAGTTCACCGCCGCGATGCGCGCCAGGATCGGGCCGCAGGATCTCGCCGACCTGACCTCTCTGATCGACGGCGTCGATCCCGCCTCGCCGGGCCCGGTCCGCGACGGACCCGATGCGGTGGCGGCGAGCCTCACGACCGCTGAGATGCATGTGCTCAATCTGCTGGCCGACGGCCGGACGATCGCGCAGGTGGCCGAGGCGTCATTCACCTCGCCCAACACGGTCAAGACCCATGTGAGCGCCATCTACCGCAAGCTCGGCGTCACGAAGCGCGCCGACGCCCTGTGGAAGGCCGAGCAACTGGGGTTGCTCTGAGTTGTCACTGGAGGGGACGACCCCTTCCACGCTTTGCTGTGTGTTGGCTTTGCGTCTCCAACTTCACGTTGGCCCCCTTGCCAGAGGGCCAAAGCAGGAAGTGGAGACGCAAAGCCAACACACAGCGAGATCCAGGTCCCGGGAGGACGGGGATGGGTGTCCGCCGGAACGAGTCACAGCGCGCGGTAGCGGCCCCGGATGTGGTGCAGCGGGGCGGGGTCGTCGGCGATCCCGACATGCCGCAGCGCCCCGGTGACCTGCAGGAGCCAGCCCAGGGGGCGGGTCTCCTCGATCTCGATCCCTGCCCAGGTGCGGTCGGTCAGCCGGGGCCCCCACTGCGAGTCCACCCAGTCGCCGCGGCGGAACGGGCCGCCCAGCGACGGCAGCGCCCCGGAGAAGGTGTCGGAGATCTCCTCGTCGGGGCCGTTGAGCAGGGTGATCGCCGCCCTCCCGGTCTCGGCTATCACCTCGACCAGCTCGGAGTCGACGTTGACCAGCCCGGTGATGCGCCAGGGGTCGCCGGGCACCGCCATCATCGAGGAGACGGTCAGCCCGGCGGCGTCGTCGTCGAGTTCCCCGGCCGCCCAGACCGTGACCCGCGCTCCCAGCCGGCCGCGCAGCTGCCGGGCGGGCTCGTTGACCGGGTCGGCGAAGGGGTTGGTCGAGTGGATGCTCATGACCTCAGCCTGTCACCCGGGTCGCAATCGGGGCCTGTCTGGCAGGCTGGAGGCATGAGCACCGGCTCACCGTGCTGACCACCGATCCGGATGACGTCGACCACATCGAGCTGGTGGGCGGCGAGGGCGGCTTCCCCCCTGGAGGACTGCGGCGGCGTCCACGGCCTGGGTGAGGCGGTGGCGCTGGTGGAGGCGATCGGGCGCGGCGAGAAGCTCACCGAGGACGAGGGGATGTTCGTCGAGGCGTTGTTCGGACAGGAGCCCGGGGAGCGGGAGCGCAGGAGTCTGCTGGAGTTCGACGCGGACGCCGTGCGCCGCGGCCTGGCGCAGATCCCGCTCGACCCGTCGGCATACGCTGGTACCCAGGCTTCGTGGGCCAGGGCCGCTCGACGCCCTGCTCAGAGCCTGGCCGGCTCCTCGGTGTCGTCGATCTGCTCGACGTCATCCCCGGTCGCGCTGTCGGCGACACCGCTGGCAACCGCGGCGTCCGCCTCGACCGGGTTCGGCCTCGACGAGTATCCGAAGGCTCGGCGCAGCCTGGCGCCGCGCAGGTAGCCGACCAGCGACAGGATGACGATGAAGGCGATGGTGCCCAGGGTGAGGGCCTCGAAGGCGGCGTAGGGGACGCCGGATGCCTCGGACAGGTCATGGGGCAGCCCGAGCAGGGCCTCCAGGGTGCCGGGGAAGACAGTCACCCAGGAGCCGAAGGCGATGAGCGCGGTGGTGACGGCGCACATCCCCACGAACACCCAGTTCGGGCCCGGCACCCGGAAGGGACGCTCGGCCTCCGGGAAATGGACCCGCAGCTTGGCGGCCGCCGGGATGATGAGCAGGTAGCTGAACAGGTAGGTGGTGATCGCCACGCCGAGCACCACGTTGAACAGCGAGGCGCTGGAGCCGGTGAGCTGCATCGCGGCCAGCATGAAGGCCGTCGAGACGGCGCCCGACAGCAGGTTGACCCGCACCGGGGTGCCCAGGGTGGGGTGGAACTTTCCGAAGAAGCCGCCGAAGAAGGAGCCGTCGGCCGCCGCCATCGCCTGCATCCTGTCGGACATGATCATCCAGGCCGCGCCCTGGCCGATGTTGGCGCACATGAACAGCGCCACGGCCAGCACCATCATGGCCTCCGACGCCGGCCCGTAAACCGAGAAGACCGTCGAGACGGCGTTGAGCAGCCCGGAGACGCCGTCGATCTGGCTGCGGGGCACCACCAGCAGGATGGTGAACACCGGGATGAGGTAGAAGACGCCGGCCATCGCCGAGGAGCGCAGCACCGAGGCGGAGACGTCGTGCTGGGCGTTCTTCATCTCGCCCGAGGCGCTGGAGGAGCCCTCGAAGCCGAGGAAGGCGAAGATCAGCAGCGGGGTGAGGGTGATGAATCCGCTCATGGTGGGGGAGAAGCTGCCCAGGGTGAGGGTCTGGACGCCGTTCTCGGCGGCGTAGACCCCGGCGGTGATGATGAACAGCACGAGGAAGGTGATCTTGAAGAAGGCCCCGGCGGTGGGGATCCATTTGGCCTTCTTGAGCGACAGGATCGCGGCCAGCACCGTCAACCAGATGAAGATGAGCTTGAAGATGTAGTCGATCGCCGAGCCGGAGGCGAAGTGGGCGATATGATTGCGGGCCGCCTCGGCGTTGAGGAAGGCCATCGACCCGCCCACCCATACCGGCTGGGTGATCCAGGTGAAGGCCGAGGCCACCGCGGCGGCCGGGCGGCCGAAGGCCTTGCGGGTCCACAGGTAGACCCCGCCCTCGCCGACGAAGGCCGATCCGGTCTCGGCGAAGATCAGGGCGTAGGGCACCAGGAAGACGATGATGAGGAAGACCAGCCAGGTGAAGGTCTGGGGGCCTTCAGCCGAGACCGAGCCGAGCATCTCGAGCCCGACCACCGCCGAGACGATGAGGAAGACGATGTCGAACCGGCTGAGGGTTCGTTGCAGGACCTTCGCCTGATCCTGTGCCATCTCGGTGTCTGTGTGTGCAGTGACCTCGCGGGTCCTGACCTCGGCCATGGGTCTCATTTCCTGGTGGTCTCGACAGCCTCGGCTGGGGGCCGGCCGGGGCGGGGCCCCGTGAGGAGGCCCGACGAATCAGTCTAGACGTCGGCTCGGGGGCGGCCCGAACCGGGCTCGCGCTCCTGGCCCACGCCGATCTCGCCGATCCGCGGTTCATCGACTTCGGAGCCGCCCAGCATCTGACCACCGCCTTCACGGTCGGCGGACTCGCGGATGGGGATGGCGATGGGTCTGTTCGGCGGGGGCGTCGCGCTGGTGGTGCTGATTCTCGCGGTGCTGGGGATGACCGGCGTCATCGGTTGACGTCTCACTTCTGGAAGCCGCTGACCGTCGGCCGCTGGTCCCGGCCCCACCGGGGTGCTCAAATGGGGCACGACGTCGCGCAATGACGTCCCCGAGGCGGAGGAGTCGACGATGATCAGCCTGGACCTGGCACGCAGAGTGGCCGATGTCGCCCCGCAGTGGGTGCCCGCCCCCGGGGACCGTTTCGTGATCCCTCGCGAGGGCCTGCTCGACGACGTCTTCATGGTCGCCGAGATGGTGGTGGAGATCGGCCGGGTGGGCGGCCACGGGCTGGTGCGGTTCAACGGCACCACCGAGTGGGCGCTGGATTCCATCGCCCAGGAGGAGATCGTGTGGATCCCCCGCGAGGATCAGCTGAGGAGCTTCCTCGGTGACGCCTTCCAGTCGCTGACGAGGGTGCGCGACCGCTGGGTGGTGACCCTGGAGGAGACGACGCCGACGGCCGTGGGACGGGAGTCCCGGCATTCCGGACCGGACCCCGAGACCGCCTACGCCGGGGCCGTGCTGTGGCTGCTGGGCGGGCCGGGGTTCGGTGCAGCACGCGCCTGATCCCGACGGGGAGCACTTGCTCCCGACACGCCGTCCTTCAGCCCTGCCGGACGCCGTCACGGCGTGTTGGGAGTGATTCCGCCACCGGTGAGGGGTGTCAGGGTGTTCGCTGACGGCGGACTTACGAAGGACGGGACGAAGAGGTTACAGTCACTGACTGCGCCCGCACGCCGACGTTGGACGCACGTCGGGCGCAGCCCGTCGTGCCCTTTGAGCGCAGGTCGACGTGCCCCGAAAGGAAACACCCTCAGTGTCCGTCGACACACGCACACAGTCCTCCACCGCACAGTCCTCCACCGCCGGCACCTCCTCCCAGAAGGTCTCGGGCACGCTCGTCGGCTCGATCGTCGCCACGGCGATCCTGTCCTTCCTGGGCCTGCTGCTGGAGACCGTCGTCAATATCCTCTTCCCGGCTCTCATGAGCGATTTCGGCATCACCATGAGCGCCGTCTCCTGGATGACCACCGGTTACCTGCTCGTCGTCTCGGTCATCATGCCGCTGTCGGGCTATCTGCAGCGCCGGTTCACCGCCCGGTCGCTGTTCATCGTCGCGGCCCTCGCCGTGATGGCCGGTGCCCTGGTGGCCGCCATGGCGCCCACGTACCCGGTGCTGCTCATCGGGCGGCTCCTCCAGGGGGTCGGCACCGGCATCGCCACGCCGCTCATGTTCTCCATCATCATGATGCAGGCCCCCCGCGCCAAGGTCGGCATGCTGATGGGGGTCGGCGGCCTCATCCTGGGCATCGCCCCGGCGCTGGGCCCCACCCTCGGCGGGGCGATCGGCACCCTGGCCGGCTGGCGTCTGATCTTCTGGCTCAACATCCCGCTGCTGGTCATCGCCCTGATCGTGGGCGCCCGCTCCATCCAGCAGGCCACCCCCACCCGCAAGGAGAACCTGGCGATCGGTCAGCTCGTTCTTCTCGCCGTCGGCCTGGTCGGTCTGGTGCTGGGCATCGAGCGGATCGGCGCCCTCGTCAGTTCGGGATCGGCGGGAACCGCGGCCCTGGCCGTCGCGATCGCGACGCCGGTCGTGGGACTGGCCTGCCTGGCGCTCTTCGTGCGCGCCGCCCACCGCTCCGAGCACCCGTTGATCCATCTCAGTGTGCTGCGCGACGGCACCTACGCCTGGAGCCTCGTCGCCTTCGCCTGCCTGCAGTTCATCACCCTGGGGCTGGGCTACCTGCTGCCCACCTACGCGCAGATGTCGATGGGCCGCACCTCCCTGGTCGCCGGTCTCGCGGTGCTGCCGGCAGCTGTCGTCGGGGCGGCCTTCGCACCCTTGGGCGGGGTGATCCTCGACCACGTCGGGGCCCGGGTGCCGATCATGACCGGAGCCGTCGTCGCGCTGGTCGCCACCGTGCTGCTCGCCGTCCTCGGGGTGAGGGTCAACCTCTTCCTGCTGGCGGCCATGTACCTGCTCTTCATGCTCGGCTTCGGGCTGGCCTTCGCCAACACCCAGACCCACGGCATGGCCCACGTGCCCCAGCACCTCACTCCTGACGCCACCGCCATGATGAACACCTGCCAGCAGTTCGCCGGAGCCCTGTCGATGACGGTGCTGTCGACCATCGTGGCGGTGCGTCAGAGCAGTCTGACCGCCGGGACCGCCGCCTTCCAGGACGGCACCCGGAGCGGCTCGGCCGGCGGTCTGGCCGTCCTCGTGGCGGTGGCCCTCGTCGTCCTGGTCGCCGAGAATATGGGGCTGAGGAAGCGGAGGTGAGTGGGGTCGGCCCGTCCCGTGGCTGAGTTCTGCCACCCGGCGGCCGCGATGTGGAATATCCCCTCGGCGTCCCCCAGGTGGCCGGACTCATCGGTATCCGGGGTCGAGGCTCGACTGCCGGGCAGGCATGATGGGCATGACCGACAGGGCTGTGTGAGAGGAAGACCGATGGAGTTCAACTTCGCGACCGCTGGGCGGATCGTCTTCGGAGCCGGACGATTCAAGGAGCTTCCCGGCCTGGTCGCCGGATTCGGGCCGCGCGTGATGCTGGTGACCGGCAGCCACGCCGCCCGGTTGCCCGGGCTCGAGGTGCTCGGCGAGGAGCGGGTGCGCGTGCTCAGCCACGGCGAGCCGACCATCCCGCAGGTGACCGACGCCGTGGCCTCTGCCCGCGAGTTCGCCCCCGATGTCATCGTCGCGGTGGGCGGGGGATCGGCCATCGACACCGCCAAATCGGTCGGGATCCTGGCCCGCAACGAGGGATCGGTCCTCGACCACATCGAGGTCGTCGGCCGCGGCGTCCCCCTCGAACCCCGGTCCATCCCCGTGGTGGCCTGCCCGACCACCTCCGGAGCCGGCGCCGAGGTGACGGCCAATTCGCCGATCATCTCTCCCGAGCACGGCATCAAGGCCAGCCTGCGCTCGCCGGCCATGCTCCCTGACATCGCCCTGGTCGATCCGGAGCTGACCGTCGACTGCCCGCCGTCGGTGACCGCCGCCTCCGGATTCGACGCCCTCACCCAGTGCCTGGAGCCCTATGTCTCGGTCAAGGCCAATGTGCTCACCGACCAGCTGGCCGCCGAGGGCATGCGCCGGGCCGCCTCCGGGCTGCGCCGAGCCTGGTCCGACGGCTCCGACGTCGAGGCCCGCACCGACATGAGCCTGTGCTCGCTGTTCGGCGGCCTGAGCCTCGCCAACGCCAAGCTGGGTGCCGCCCACGGCCTGGCCGCCCCGCTGGGAGGGATGACCGGGGCCGCCCACGGCGACATCTGCGCGGCCGTGCTGGCTGCCGCCACACGGGTCAATGTGGAATCGATGATCCGCCGCGACTTCGACAACCCGGCGCTGCGCAAGTACGACCGGGCCGCGCGGATTCTGACGGGCACCCATGCCGCGAAGGCCGCTGACGGCGTCGAATGGATCGCCGACATCGTCGCCGACCTCCAGGTGCCCGGGCTGGAGACCCTCGGCCTGGACCGCTCGCAGATCGACGAGGCCGCCGACGCCGCGATGCGGGCCTCCTCGATGAAGGGCAACCCCATCGAACTCACCCACGACGAGGTGGCCGAGATCATCAACGCCTCGATGTGACCAGGCGCAGCGACCCCCGCACCACTCTCACCACTTTCACCGCTCCGGCCATGCTGTGTGCTCGCTTTGCGTCTCCAACTCTGCGTTGGCCCTCCCGCTAGAGGATGAAAGCAGAGTTGGAGACGCAAAGCTGGGACACAGGATATGGGGTCCGGGCGGCATGCGACCGGCCGGGCCCGGATGTCAGGTGGTGACCGGCGGATTCAGAATCGGCTGATCCAGGACCGGTGCCGAGAGGGTGGCGATCCGCGCACCAGGGCGCGGGTGCAGGTCCATGACGACGACGTCGTTGGCCCCGGCCCGCACCATCGGCGCCGGGACGTACAGCGTGCGCTGGGGCCCGCGCTCCCAGAACCGTCCCAGGCAGACGCCGTTGAACCAGGCGACGCCCTTGCCCCATCCGGCGGTGTCGAGGAAAAGATCGGCGGGCCCGTCGACGTTCAGCCGTCCCCGCCTCAGGACCGGGCGCTCCGGAGGCGCCCCGCGACCGGCGTCGGATCCGTCGAGCAGGCCGCCCGGATCATCGGGCACCGTCAGATACTGCCAGTCGGTGATCTCCAGCTGCCCGCCCGGCTGCCCGAGGCCGGACCTCCCGAGGCCATGCTCCCCGAGGCCCTGCTTCCCGGAGCGCACCATCGCGGGCCCGATCAGGCCCTTGGGCTCCCCGAGGCGCGGCCCGTAGTCCACCCGGCCCTGGTCCTCCACCAGCAGCGTCAGGTCGTAGGAGCCGTCCGGAATCTGCACCGAGCGGGACTTCTCCGCCCGGTCCAGCACCCCGAGCAGGTGGTCTCCGGCGAACACCAGGGCGCGGTCGCGGACCTCCGCGAGGGACAGTTCGGCGGCGTCATCCAGTTCGATCCGGGCCCGGTAGAGGGCGAATCCCCTGAACTGGCCCATCTCGTCCATGGTGGGCAGGTGATCGAGGACGCTCCAGGTTCCAGAGGCCTCGACGGCGTCGAGCAGATCGATCTCCCGGGGCAACGGCGCTGAGGTCACCGGGGCGGGGTCGGCGGGCTCGGGCTCCTCGTCGGGCAGTTCGGTGTACTTCCCGATGACCTCCCGGAAGGCCCAGTACTTGGCGGTCGGGCGACCGGCCTCGTCGAGCGGGGCGTCGTAATCGTAGCTGGTGGTGATGGGCTCGTAGGTGCCCTTGTCGTTGGCTCCGTTGGTGAGCCCGAAGTTGGTGCCCCCGCAGAGCATGTAGAGGTTCACCGAGGCGCCCGCGCCGAGCAGCGCGTCCAGGTCGGCGGCCGCCGCTCCGGCCTCGGTGGTGTGGTGCGGCGTGCCCCAGTCGTCGAACCAGCCGTTCCAGTACTCCATGCACATCAGCGGTCCGCTGGGCTGGTGACGTCGCAGGGTCGCCAGCCGCTCCGGTGACCGGGATCCGAAGGAGCCGGTGTGCAGCAGCCCGGGCAGTGACCCCGCGGCGAGCATGTCGTCCTCGGGCTGGTCGACCGTCGTCAGCGGCACCGTGATCCCGGCGGACCGGGTGACGCCCACCAGCTTGCGCAGATACTCGGGATCGCTCCCGTAGGCGCCGTACTCGTTCTCGATCTGGACCAGGATCACCGGCCCGCCGCGGTCGATCTGAAGGGGCGCGATGATCTCGTAGACCCGTCTCAGGTAGGCCTCGACGGCCGCCATGAAGACGGGCTCGTCGCGACGCACCCCGGCGGCCTTCTCGCCGAACAGCCAGGCGGGCAGCCCGCCGTCGTCCCACTCGGCGCAGATGTACGGCGCCGGCCTCACGATGGCGTGCATCCCCTCGTCGGCCACGGCCTTCAGGAAGGCCGCCAGGTCCAGCCCGTCCTGCCAGGACCACTGCCCCTCCACCGGCTCGTGGGCGTTCCAGGCCACATAGGTCTCGATCGTGTTGAGCCCGAGCAGCCGCGCCTTGTGGATCCGGTCTGCCCACTGGTCCGGGTGGATCCGGAAGTAGTGGATCGCGCCGGAGAGGATGCGGTGCGGATGGCCGTCGAGCAGGAAGTCGTGCTCGCCGAGGGTGAAGGTGGTCATCGATGTCCTTGAGAGAGGGTGGGCAGGCCCATTCCGCCCGACACGCCGCGTCCGGGCACCGGAGGTGCCGGATCACGGCGTGTCGGGAGTGATCGGGGCAGGCGGCCGTCAGGAGGTCTTGACGGTGAAGCCCTGCTTGTTGCCGTACTCGACCAGGGCCTTCTGCCAGTTCGCCAGGCCGGTGTCCAGGCTCGTGTTCTTGGCGTAGGACTGGCCGACGGTGTCGGCGTAGACGCTGTTGCCGTACACCTGGTAGGGCAGGTACTGCCATCCGGAGACGACGTTCTTCGCACCCGCCGCGAGCACCTCGTTGATCTTCTGACCGCCGAAGTACGCCGGGGCGTCGTTCAGGAAGGCCGAGCTCGCCAGATCCTTGGTGGTCGACGGGAATCCGCCGCTCTTCATGAAGATGTCGATGCTCGCCTGCTCATGGTTGAGCCAGCGCAGGAAGCCGGCTGCCAGGGCGGTGTTCTGGCTCTGGGCCATCACGGCCTGGGCCGATCCGCCGTTCTCCGAGTTGACCGCGGTGCCGTCGTAGGTCGGCATCGGGGCGACCCGCCACTTGCCCTTGCCGGCGGCCACCGAGGCGATGAAGTTGCCGGGCATCCAGGCGCCGGTGAGCAGGGTGGCCAGAGTGCCGTTGCCCAGCCCCTGGAACCACTCGTCGGACCATCCGGTGATGGGGGAGAGGAGCTTGCCCTCGACGAGCTTGTTCCACACCGCGGTCCACTTCTTGGTGCCCTCGTCGGCCAGGTTGATGGTGACGTCGGTGCCACTGGCCTTGAAGGGCTTGCCCCCGGCCTGCCAGATCATCGAGGTGGTGAAGCCGGCGTCCCCGGAGTCGGAGGTGATGAACGCCTTCGGATCGGCGGCGTGCAGCTTCTTGGCGACCTCGACGTACTCGTCCCAGGTCTTCGGCACGGTCAGCTTGTGCTTGTCGAAGACCTCCTTGTTGTAGAACATCGCCATCGGGCCCGAGTCCTGGGGCAGGCCGATGAGCTTGTTGTTCTGGTTGACCGATCCCCACGGGCCGGTCGAGTAGTCGGACTTGAACGAGTCGAAGCCGACCTGGTTGAGGTCGTAGAGGGCGCCGGGCAGCGCGAACTGGGAGAGCGCGTAGTACTCGATCTGGCAGACGTCGGGCACACCGGACTTGGCCGTGATGGCGTTCTGCAGCTTCGTGTAGGTGGTGGCGGCGGTGCCCGGGTTGACGAGCTTGACCGTGACGTTGGGGTACTTCTTCATGAAGGCGGCCACCTGGTCCTTGCCCGACGGCGTCCAGGACCAGTAGGTGAGGGTGCCGCCCTTCTTGAGGGCCGCGTCCACGGCGTCGGCATTTCCGGTGGCCTTGGCCGAGGAGCCGGTCGAGCTGGAGCCGGAGCCTCCACAGGCGGCCAGACCGGCGCCCACGGCGACGGCTCCCAGGCCGGCGAGGAAGCCGCGGCGGGTGGTGACGTATCTGCTCATGTCTGATTCCTTCTTCGGATCGAGGTGGTGTTCTTGAACGGGTGGTGGCGACCGGACGGAGTGGGGTTCAGGGGGTCATCACCCCTTGACGCTTCCCGCACTCAGGCCGGACTGCCAGTAGCGCTGAAGGAGCAGGAAGATGATGACGATCGGGAGGATCGTGATGAGGGCGCCGGCGATCACCAGGTTGTAGATCGGCTGCGCCGCGGCACCGGTGGCCTGCGCGGTCCACTGGCTCAGGCCCACCGTCAGCGGGTACCACTTCGGGTCGTTGATCATGATCAGCGGCAGGAAGTAGTTGTTCCAGGTGGCGACGATGGCGAACAGCGCCACGGTGACGATGCCGGGCCCCAGCAGCTTGAGGCTGATGGTGAAGAAGGTGCGGAACTCGCCGGCGCCGTCGAGGCGCGCCGCCTCGAGCATCTCGATGGGCACCGCGTCGGTGGCGAAGGTCCAGACCAGGTAGAGGCCGAAGGGGCTGATGAGGGAGGGCAGGATGACCGCCCACGGGGTGTTGGTGAGCCCGAGCTTGCTGAACATCAGGAAGGTGGGCACCGCCACGGCCGCACCCGGCACGGCGACCGCGCCCAGCACGACGGCGAAGACGCCGCGGCGCCCGGGGAAGTTGTACTTGGCCAGCCCGTAGCCGCCCAGGGTGGCCAGGATGGTCGCGCCGCCGGCGCCGACCACCACGTAGAGCAGGGTGTTGAACAGCCAGTGCAGGAAGATCCCGTTGTCGTAGGTGAAGGTGCCGACGATATTGCTCCACAGCGAGAAGTCGCCGCTGAACCACAGCCCGAAGGAGCTGAACAGGGAGCCCTGGGTCTTGGTCGCGTTGATGATCAGCCACAGCAGCGGCATGAGCGAGTAGACGGTGAAGATCACCATCGCGACGGTCAGGACGACCGAGCGGCGCTGACGGGGATCGCGGGCCAGGTGGCGGGTGGGTTGCGAGGCGCTCATCACATGGTCTCCTTCCGGGAGCCGCGCAGCTGCACGACGTAGGCGATGACCGCGGTGATGACGCCCATCACGATGGCGACGGTGGCGGCGTAGTTGATCTGCTGGCCGGCGAAGGACAGGTTGTAGGCGTAGAGGTTCGGCGTGAAGTTCGTCGTGATGGCGTTGGGCGCCAGCGGCTGCAGCAGGTTCGGTTCGTTGAACAGCTGGAAGCTGCCGATGATCGAGAAGATGATCGAGATCACGATCGAGCCCCGCAGCGCCGGGAGCTTGATGTGGCGGACGATCGACATCGCCCCGGCGCCGTCCACCTCGGCGGCCTCGTAGAGCTCCTGGGGGATCACCTTCAGGGAGGAGTAGAAGATGAGCATGTTGTAGCCCATGAACTCCCAGGTGACGATGTTGCCGATCGACAGCAGGATCCAGCTGGAGACCAGCGGCGCGATGTGAGTGCCGAGCAGGTCGTTGATCGACGCCGTGAGACCGAACTTGTCGCCGTACATGAAGCCCCAGATGAGGGTCGCGACGACGCCGGGCACCGCGTAGGGCAGGAAGAGCAGGATCCGGTAGGAGCCCGGCCCC
The DNA here is from genome assembly GCF_003325455.1 of Acidipropionibacterium virtanenii. Lineage (NCBI taxonomy): Bacteria > Bacillati > Actinomycetota > Actinomycetes > Propionibacteriales > Propionibacteriaceae > Acidipropionibacterium > Acidipropionibacterium virtanenii. Next base: position 2,994,244 of record NZ_CP025198.1, on the reverse strand, counting down.
CTGAGCCGTCCGGAGTCGATGCCGAGCGCGGCGATCAGGGAGAGCACCGTCATGATGGGCACCTGGACGAGCAGGAAGATCGCCACCCGGCGCAGCGCCGACCAGAACTTCTCGTCGGTGAAGACCGCCTTGTAGTTGTCCAGGCCGACGAAGGACGTCCCCCCGATGAGCTTCTGCTGGAAGAGGCTCAGGTACACCGAGTAGGCCAGCGGAGCGACCAGGAAGGCCGCGAAGACCAGCAGGAAGGGGGTGATGAAGAGCCATCCCGTCCAGCGTTTGCGGTCCTTGCGGAGCGCCTGTTCCGCGCTGCTCCCGGATTCGGGTGGAGCTGCGGCTACCGTCATTGAAGCCATGCGTCCCTCACTGATCTTCGTTGATGTTGACGTCGCCATGAACTGTAGACACAACCCTGTGTTGACGTCAACACCTTCCTCCTGTGAGAATCGGACAACCGCACATCAGGAGGTTTCACGTGGCTGCGAGGATGCAGGGGAAGGGTGCTCGGCGGGTCTCCCAGGCCGACGTGGCAGGACGTGCCGGGGTCTCGGGCCAGACCGTCTCCCGGGTCGCCAACGGGATGGACAATGTGGAGCCCGCCACCCGGGAGAGGGTCCTGGACGCCATGCGCGAGCTCGGCTACCGGCCCAACAAGGCCGCCCGGGCGCTGCGCTCGGGGCACTTCGGGACGATCGGGGTGACGGCCTTCAACCTGAGGACCCACGGCAACGTCCGCACCCTCTCGGCCATCGTCGACGCCGCCGGGGAGCAGGGCTACTCGGTGACCCTCGTCCCGGTGGCCAGGCCCACCCGGTCGGCCATCCTGCACGCCTTCGACGAGCTGCTGGACCAGGCCGTCGACGGCGTCATCCCGATGATCGAGATCCCGCTGTCCGACTCCACCGATCTCACCATCCCGCCCGGGCTGCCGGTCGTGGTGGTCTCCTCGGGGGCCGCCACCGGGGCCTTCCCCTTCGTCGACAACGACCAGAAGGGCGGCAGCCGGGCCCTGATGGATCACCTGATCGGCCTGGGGCACCGCGAGATCCGCTTCCTCGGCGGCCCCGTCGACTCGTACCCGGGCCGTCAGCGCGAGGAGGTGTGGCGGGAGAGCCTCGCCGGTGCCGGGCTGGAGATGCCGCCCGTGATGCGCGGGGACTGGACTCCCGAGGACGGATACATCGCCGGGCGGGAGGTGTCCCGGGAGTCCGGCGTCACCGCCGTCGTGGTCGCCAACGACCAGATGGCCCTGGGCGTGCTGCGGGCCCTGCACGAGGCCGGCCTGCGGGTGCCCGAGGATGTCAGCGTGGTGGGATTCGACGACATCGGGGAGGCCGCGTCGTTCTGGCCCCCGCTCACCACGGTCCACCAGAACTTCGAGGACGTCGGCCGGCGTGCCGTGGCGATGCTGCTCGACGAGATCCGCGGCAAGGGCACCGGCGACGCCGCCGGACCCGTCGTCATTCCCACCTCGCTGGTCGTGCGGGGCTCCACGGGGCCCGCGCGACCGTCCTGAGGAGACGAGAATCCCGCTCAACGGCCTGTTTCGTCCCGATCGGGACGAAACAGGCCGTTGAGCGGGGAATCCGTTGTCGCAGACTCCCGATCAGTGGACCGGCTGCTCCTCCTCCTCGACCGCGGAGTTGAACTGGGACTCGTAGAGGTCGTAGTAGGCGCCCTCGGCGGCCATCAGCTCGGAATGGGAGCCCTGCTCCACGATCGCTCCGTGCTCCATCACCAGGATGAGATCGGCATCGCGGATGGTCGAGAGCCGGTGGGCGATGACGAAGCTGGTGCGGCCCTGACGAAGGTTGTTCATGGCCTTCTGCACCAGCACCTCGGTGCGGGTGTCCACCGAGCTGGTGGCCTCGTCGAGGATCAGCAGTTCGGGGGCCGCCAGGAAGGCCCGGGCGATCGTGATGAGCTGCTTCTCGCCCACCGACACGTTGGATCCCTCCTCGTCGATGACGGTGTCGTAGCCCTCGGGCAGGGAGTGCACGAAGCGATCCACGTACGCCGCCCTGGCGGCCTTGACGATGTCCTCCTCGGAGGCGTCGGGCCGGCCGTAGGCGATGTTCTCGCGGATCGTGCCGCCGAACAGCCAGGTGTCCTGGAGCACCATGCCGATCCTGGCGCGCAGCTCGGCCCGGGGCACCGAGCGGATGTCGGTGCCGTCCAGGGTGATCCGCCCGCCGTCGATCTCGTAGAACCGCATCAGCAGGTTCACCAGGGTGGTCTTGCCGGCCCCGGTGGGCCCGACGATCGCCACGGTCTGCCCGGGCTGGGCGGTCAGCGACAGGTCGGTGATGAGCGGGACGTCGGGGGAGTAGGAGAAGCTGACGTTCTCGAAGGCCACCCGGCCCTGGGTCGTCGCCAGCTCGCCGTGCTCGTCGGCACTCATCTCCGACGCGTCGAAGACCTCGAAGACCCGCTCGGCCGAGGCCACACCGGACTGGAGGAGGTTCGCCATCGAGGCGATCTGGGTGATCGGCTGGGTGAACATCCGGGAGTACTGGATGAAGGCCTGCACATCGCCCAGCGGCATCTGCCCGCTGGTGACCCTCAGGCAGCCGACCAGCACCACGATGACGTAGTTGATGTTGCCGATGAGGAACATCACCGGCTGGATGATGCCCGAGATGAACTGGGCCTTGAAGGAGGCCTGGTAGAGCTCCTGGTTGCGGTCGTGGAAGATGGCTCCGACCGCGTCCTGGCGACCGAAGGTCTTCACCAGGGCGTGGCCGGTGTAGGCCTCCTCCACCACCGCGTTGAGCTCTCCGGTCGACTTCCACACGTGTGCGAACTGCACCTGGGAGCGCTTGCCGATGAGGGCGGCGACCACCCCGGAGACCGGGATGACGACGATGCTGATGACGGCCAGCAGAGGCGAGACCCAGAACATCATGATGAGCACGCCGATCACCATGAGGACGGCGTTGAGCAGCTGCTGGAGGGTCTGCTGCAGAGTCTGGGCGACGTTGTCGATGTCGTTGGACATCCGGCTCATCAGCTCGCCGCGGGGCTGCTTGTCGAAGTAGGCCAGCGGCAGTGTGTCGAGCTTGGCCGAGAGCTTGCGGCGCAGCCGGAAGATGGCCTGCTGGACGGCGGTGTTGAGCAGGAATCCCTGCAGGAACATCAACAGCGCCGAGACGACGTAGACGCCCAGGGCCAGCAGTACCACCAGGCCCAGCTTGTGGAAGTCGATGCCGTGGCCGATGACGATGTCGTCGTACTGGCGCAGCACGTCGACGAATTTGCCGAGCTGGCCGGCCTGGCCGGACTTCTCGGCCATCGAGATGAACTGGTCGGCGGTCATCCCCCGGGCCTGCGGGATGCGGTTGCCGAGCTGCTTGCCGATGACCCCGCCGAAGATGACGTCGGTCGCCCGGCCCAGGATCTTGGGACCGATGACGTTGAGAGTCACCGAGATGGCGGCGATCACGATGATGATCCCGATGACCGCCTTGTTCAGCGCCAGCTCCTTGAGCAGGCGCTTCAGCGAAGGGCCGAAGTTCACCGCCTTCTCGGCGATCTGGCCGCCGCCTCCCGGGCCGTGACCGTGTCCACCGCCGCTGCGGGCGGCCTGGCGGGCGATCTTCTGCTGCTCCTCCTTGGAGAGGGTCCCGGGCTTCTGCGAGGCCTCGGCCTGCGGGTCCTTGCCGGGGGTCGGGGTCTGCGACGTGGCGCTCATGCTGCGGCCTCCTCGGCGGAGAGCTGGGAGTTGACGATCTCGACGTAGGTCGGGCAGGTCTCCAGGAGTTCCTCGTGGGTTCCCCTGCCGACCAGTCGGCCGTCGTCGATGACCAGGATCTGGTCGGCGTTGCGGATGGTCGAGACCCGCTGGGCGACGACCAGGATCGCGGACTCGGTCACCGACTCGGCCAGGGCGGCGCGCAGCCGCGCGTCGGTGGTGACGTCCAGGGCGGAGAAGGAGTCGTCGAAGAGATAGACGTCGGCCTTCTTCACCAGCGCCCTGGCGATGGACAGGCGCTGCCGCTGACCGCCGGAGACGTTGGTGCCTCCCTGGACGATCGGGGCGTCGAGTCCCTCGGGCATCTCGGAGACGAAGTCGTCGGCCTGGGCGATCCGCAGCGCCTCCCACAGGTCCTCGTCGGTGGCCTCGGGATCGCCGTCGCGCAGGTTGGAGGCGACGGTCCCGGTGAACAGGTAGGGCTTCTGCGGCACCAGCCCGACGGCTCTCTCCAGCAGGTGCGGGTCCAGGGCGCGGACGTCGACCCCGTCGACGAGCACCGATCCGCCGGTGACGTCGAATAGCCTCGGGATGAGGTTGACCAGGGTGGTCTTGCCCGCCCCGGTGGAGCCGATGATCGCGGTGGTGGTGCCCTTGGCCATCGTGAAGTCGATCTCCGAGAGCACCGGTTCGTCGGCGCCGGGATAGCTGAACTCGACGTCGTGGAAGGCCACGGTTCCGGGCTCGGTGGTCTCGGCGACCGGATGGCTGGGCGGGGTCACCGAGGTCTCGGTGTCCAGGACCTCCAGGATGCGGGTGGCGCAGACCGTGGCCCGCGGCCAGAAGATGATCATCATCACGGCCATCATCACGCTCATCAGGATCTGGATGAGGTAGGTGGTGAAGGAGGTCAGCGCGCCGACCTGGATCTCGCCCGAGTCGATCCGCGAGGAGGCGAACCAGAACACCCCGATCTGAGAGATGTTCATGATGAACATCACGAGCGGGAACATGGCGGCCATGTAGCGGCCCACCGACACCTGGATGTCGCGCAGATTGCCGTTGGTGGTGTTGAAGCGCTGGGCCTCGTAGGGCTCGCGGACGAAGGCGCGCACCACCCGGACGCCGGTGATCTGCTCACGGGTGACCCGGTTGAGGTCGTCGATGCGGGACTGCTGGCTGCGGAAGAGCGGTCCGAGCCGGGTCATCAGGATGCCGATGACACCGCCCAGCAGCACCACGGCCACGACGATGATCCAGGACAGTCCGACGTCGGCGCGCAGGGCCATCACGACGCCGACGATCATCGTGATCGGGGCTCCGATGATGAGGCCCAGCACGAAGAAGACGAGCATCTGCACCTGCTGGACGTCGTTGGTGGTCCGGGTGATGAGGGAGGGCGCGCCGAACTTGTTGACCTCGCGGGAGGAGTACTCGATGGTGCGGTTGAACACGGTGTCGCGGATGTCGCGGCCCAGGCCCATGGCCGTCATCGCGGCCAGGTACATGGCCGCGACCTGACAGATCGCCTGGCCGGCCGCCACGGCCAGCATGATGGCCGAGTGGGACTTCACGAAACCGGTGTTCAGGGCGACCACGCCCTTGTTGATGATGTCGGCGTTGATGGTCGGCAGGGTGAGCGAGGCCACCTGGGCGCCGATCTGGAGCAGCAGGATGACGAGGACCTGCCAGCGGTACGGCCGGATGTACCGGCCGACGAGTTTCACGAGCAAGGGGACTCCTGGGAAAGGACTGATGAGGAAGGGGTCTGCGAGGGGTACGGATCGGGCCCGGGGGGCGCTTCCGGTGCGACGGCGATGCCGTTGAGGAGGATGTCTGTGAGCTCGGTGGCGGAGAAACGATGGCCTGCGATCGGTGCCAGGCCGCGATCGACCAGCACCACCGACATGAGAAGGATGCACGCCTGGTCGACGGGGAGGCGCAGCCGGTCAGTGTAGCGGTTCAGGAGGCCGGTCAGCGAACCGGTCACTGCGGCGTGCCAGGCGAGGATCCCGTGATGGGGATCGTCGGGAGGGCCGTGGTGGGGTCGGTGGGGTACCGGTGGCCGGTGACGCGGGTGGAGGGATGTCATCACCGCGCTGATCGATTCGAAATGGCCCTGCATGAGGCTCAGGGCGTGCTGGACGGCCTGCGGGAGGTCGAGATCCCCCGGTGTGGCGTCGATCTCCCGGCACAGCGGCCCGGGGTCGAAGACGTCGTCGACGACGGCCCCGATGAGGTCGTCCTTCGTGTCGAAGTGGCGGAAGACGGTGCCCTCGGCGATGCCGGCCGCCTCGGCCACCTCCCGGGTGGTGAAGGTGATGCCGCGCCTGACGAGCAGCGCGTGGGCCGCCTCCACGATGGAGGCGCGGCGCTGCCCCGGGGGCATGGGGTGGGCTCGTGTCACGTCGATGCAGCATATGTGAGTGAGTGGTCACTCACAAGTGGTGGCAGAACTCATCGCCGGTCCTGGCCTGGGCGGTATCGGGGGATACGGCACGGGGGATGGGGGAGGATGGGGTCATGAGCGAGGAACTGGGAGCACTGGCCGGGCGCGTCTTCGAGGCGGTGCTGTTCGATTCCGACGGGACCCTCATCGACTCCACGCCGGTGGTGGAGCGGGCCTGGGCGCGGTGGACCGAGGAGTTCGGCGTCGATGACACCGACATCCACCACGGGGTGCCGGTGATCGAGATCGTCAGCCGGCTCATCGAGCCCGCCCGGCGCTCCCGGGCGCTGGCCAGGATCCGCGAACTGGAGCTGGGCGACGTCGACGGCGTGGTGCCGCTGCCCGGCGCGGTGGACGCGCTCACCGCCCTGGATGCCGCCACCTCGGCCATCGCCACATCCTGCGACCGCGACCTCATGGAGGTCCGCCTGGCCGCCTCCCGCATCCCGGCTCCTCCGGTGGTGGTGACCCGCAGCGACGTCGAGCACGGCAAACCGCACCCGGATCCCTGGCTGCTCGCCGCCTCGGGACTGGGCGTCGACCCGGCCCGCTGCCTGGTGGTGGAGGACTCCCAGGCCGGCCTGGACGCCGCACGCGCCGCGGGCTGCGCGACCCTGGCGCTGCGCACCACCTGCACGGGCGAACTCGATGCCGACGCCGTGGTCGAGGATCTGTCGCGCGTCCGGTTCGCGAAGGGGCCCGAAGGGGTGCGCATCACCCCGCGCTGACCGTCCGAGGCTCTGTCGAGTTGATGCTGATTGACGGACATCACCTCGACACTGCCTCGACGGGCCGGCCCGCGGGCTGACGTCTCAGTCCGCGGTGAGGATCCTCCGGGCGATGGCGGGGAGGTCTGCGAGCTGATCGTGCAGGCCGGACAGACGGCCGGCGTCCCAGCGGATGCCCGGATCGGGCTGCACGGCGTCCATGAAGACGCCGACCGCACCCAGGGCCGCCGCGCTCCACGGCGAGACGACCTGTGAACCCAGGACGCGTCGCGGAGTCAGTGCGACGATGGGGGTCGGGTCGGAGTAGCCGCGGATGAGCATGCCGGTGGCCATCGCCCCGACGCTCAGCGACAGCTGCTCCCAGGTCGTGGCGTCCGGCTCGTCGAGCCGGTAGCCGATGATCCCGCAGAGGGTTTCGAAGGCCCGGGCACGGGTCGCGGTGAAACGCTGCTCGGTGGCGGTCAGGGCCTCGGCCACCCGGGTGCGCAGCTCGGCGTCAGGGAGCCCGATGTGGCCGGCCCGAAGCACCATGTAGGTGCGCCACCGGGGGGAGCCGAGCATTGTGACCAGATCGGTCTGCATGAGCACCCGCAGCGCCTCGACCAGGGCGGTGCGGCGCCCCTCGGGCGTGGTGACGTCGATCGCGGCGATGTCGTCGGTCAGGGCGGCGACGAGGGCGTCGATGTCGCTGGACAGCTCGGTGGCCCGGGCGATCTCCAGCAGGAGGCTCGCGGCGAACTGGTCCTTGGTGGGCCAGCGCCGGTAGGAGGAGGTCCGGGAGACTCCGGCGTCGCGGATGAGATCCTCCATCGACAGGTGCTCCAGGCTCAGTGACAGGCCGTTCTCGGCGACGAAGCGGGCGCCGGCGTCGAGCATCCTCCGCTCGGTCTGCGCGTCGGAGAGCCGCCCGCGTCTGCCGGTGCCGGTGTGGATCGGCTTGTGGATCGGCTTGCGCAGTGGGTCATGCGCGGGCTCCTTCGCGCCCGTCCTCTTGTCTGCCATGCGGCAAGGCTAGTACGCTGATGGTACTTGGTACTCCGAATACCAAATACCAAAGACCGAATGTCAAGTACCGAATGTCAAGTACCGAATGTCGAAGACCGAGGCGGACGGATACCGAAGTGGTTGAAGACCGGGCCTGGACGGGCCGCACGTCCAGGCGGGCATGCGTCCGGGGGCACATCTCGGGGCGCACGAGGACCTCAGGAGGAGAAGTCCGATGAATGTTCTGATGATCGTGGAATCGTGTTTCGGCAACACCGCCGAGGTGGCCGGGGCCATCGCCGCCGCACTGCGCGCCGGTGGGGCGCAGGTCCGTCTCGTCCAGGCCGACGCGGCGCCCGCCCCCGCGGGGGAGGATCTGGTGATGATCGGCGCCCCCACCCACAACATGGGCCTGCCGAATCCCGCCAGCCGCTCGCAGGCCGAGGCCAAGGGCGCCCGGGCGCCGCTCCCGGGGGTCGGGGAGTGGATCGATGCCCGGCCGAGGAGTCTGGATGCGGCGCGCGTCGTCGTCTTCTCGACGGTGACCGGAGGGTTCATGTCCGGGTCGGCGTCCAAGCAGATGGCCAAGAGACTGCGGCGCCACGGCGTCCAGGAGGCCGAGCGCGAGGACTTCAGGGTGCTCGGCACGACCGGCCCGCTGGCCGACGGGGAGCTGGAGCGGGCCGGCAGATGGGCCGAGACGATGCTCGCCGCGGTGGGAGCGGACTGATTTCGGTTGAAGAGCTGTCGAGTTGATGCCAAATGACCAGCATCAACTCGACACAGCTGCGGGGAATGCCGGTCAGCGGGTGATCGACGTCCCCGCGGTCCCGGCGATGAGCTTCTCCAGCTCCGAGAGCCGGCCGATCACGGCGCGTCCGCCGTGCTTGGCGACGAAATCGCAGCCGGCCCGCACTTTCGGTCCCATCGACCCCTCGGCCAGATCCATGGCCTCCAGCTCGGCCACCGTGGCCGACCGGATCGGCCTGGCGCGCGGCGTCCCCCAGTCCGCCATCACGGCGTCGGCATCGGTGGCCAGCACGAGCACATCGGCCTTGAGCTCGGCGGCGAACAGCGCGGAGCTGGTGTCCTTGTCCAGCACCGCCTCGACGCCGACGTAGTAGCCCTTGTGGTCGCGGGCGATCGGGATCCCGCCTCCACCGGTGCAGATGACGATGTGCCCGGCAGCCAGCAGCTGCTTGGTGGAGTCGACCTGGATGATCCTGCGGGGCCGGGGGCTGGGCACCACCCGGCGCGGGTGGCCGCCGTCGTCGGCGAAGGCCCAGCCGTGCTCGGCCGCCAGCGCCTCGGCCTGCTCACGGGTGTACACCGGCCCGACAAACTTGGTGGGGTGCGCGAAGGCCGGATCGTCCAGGGAGACCTCGGCCAGGGTGAGCACGGTGGTCACCAGCCGCCGGGCGCCGCCGCTGCGGATGACCTCCCCCTCCCGGTGCGCCTGCGCCCGCTGCTGCTTGGTGAGAGCGCGGGAGCGCCGGGTCATCTCGTTGCGCAGCTCGGTCTCGATGAGGTAGCCGATCATTCCCTGGGTCTCTGCGCCCAGCACGTCCAGAGGGAGGGGGGCGCTCCCGCCTGGATCGCGCTGGAGGGCGAGCATGCCCACCTGGGGGCCGTTTCCGTGGGTGATCACCAGCTCATCGGTCGCGGCGACGTCCAGGAGCGTGCCGCACACCTGACGGATCTGGGCGCGCTGGTCGGCGACCGTGTTGGGGCGTCCCCGTGGGGCGATCGCATTGCCCCCGACGCCGATGACGACTCTCATGACACGTCCCCCTCTTCGGAGATGACTGTTCGGTCGGAGACTGCTGCTTCGTGGCAGACGACCGCTTCGGCCAGGGCGTTGACCCCGGCCATCAGATCCGCCCCGGAGGTGTGCCCGTGGCGGGCCAGCCGGTCGACGGCCCCGGTCTCGGGGCGCTGCGCGGCCGGGAGACCCGCCCCGGGGCCGGTGAGAGCGGCCAGAAGGTCCAGCACGGGGGGCGCGAGATCCCCGGCCAGGGCCAGTCGCAGGGTGGTGAGCGAGACCTCCGTGGTACGGCCGTGGGCCCATCCCGACCGGAGCCGCCCGGCCAGCCGGCGTCTGGCCCGTGCGCCCACGCCGGCGCTCATCGAGGCGGCGATCAGACCGACCAGGGCGTCATCGCCCGACGGCGTGAGCCCGATGCCCAGGCCGCACAGCTCGTCGAGGGCGTCGACGTCGCGGTCGGCCGCCAGGGCCCGTGCGGCCCGCTCCAGGCGGGGCCGGCCGTAGACGTCTCCCTCGCCGGAGTCGAACCAGGACGCCGGCACCTCGAAGGGGCGCGGGGCTCTCGAGGGGCTCAACCGGGTGGCCACGACGTCGTCGGCCGAGACCCGCAGCACCACCGGGGTGCCGATGCGCGTCCCCTGCAGACGACGCAGCTCCGGCCCGCAGATCCGGGCCTGGCAGACCGACTCGACCGATTCGGCGCAGAGGTTCACCAGCAGTGGTCCTGCGGCGTCGCGGGCCCTCAGGTTCACGGAGTGGGCGTGGACGCCGCAGAGCGTCCCGGTCATCTCGCGTCGATCTGCGGACCGGGCGCCGGCGAGCAGGGCCACCGGGGCCGAGACCTGCAGCGCCGAGACCTGCAGTGCCCGGACCTGCAGCGTCCGGCCGTCGGGGGTCGTCGTCATGACACGTCGACCCCGTAGACCTCGGCCAGGGCCTCCAGCGCGGACGTGAAACAGCCCATCGGCGCACGCACGGTGCCGGCCCCGATCTGGCCGACGCCGGGGTGCTTCGAGGCGATGCCGGAGTTGATGATCGGGGTGATGCCGGTCTGGACCACCAGGCGGATGTCGATGCCGGTCGGAGCCCCCTGGAAGTTCCAGGTCGGGATGGGCATGTTCGGGTTGTGGGCGGTGACCACCTCGGCCATCTCCTCGGTGGTGGCCAGCGCCTCGGCGAATCCGCCGGCCCCCAGGAAGGGGGTGACGCCGGGCGCGGCGACGATGCTCATCCCGCCCAGCCCGAAGGTCTCCATGATCGCCGAGTCGCCCATGTCGGGGGCCGCCTGGGACTGGTCGTAGCCGGTGAAGAAGAGGCCCGAGGGGGTGTTGACCGGGGCGGTGAACCAGCGGTCGCCCAGGCCCGAGACGCGGATGCCGAACTCGTGGCCGTTGCGGCACATCGCGGTGACCACTGATCCGGCCCGCACCTGTCGGGCGGGATCTGCGCAGGCCTTGGCGGCGGCCATCGCCACATTGAGGAAGAACTGGTCGGTGCGGGCCAGGAAGTCGCTCACCTCGGCGACGGTGGCGGCGGGCAGTCCGGTGCGGACCAGCAGTGGGGCCATGTCACGCGCGAAGAGCGCCGAGGCGGCGATATTGCGCTGGTGCATCTCATCGCCCATGGTGAGCGCCCGGGCCATCACCGGGGTCAGCGGGTAACCGGCTCTCCCGCTCCCGTCACTCCCGCTCCCGGCCAGTGCGAGGGCGCGCGAGAGGGCCGGGCCCAGGACGTCGCGCATCCAGGCCAGCCGCTCGATCACCTCGGCGTCGTAGCCGCCGAAGCGCAGCACCTTTCCGATGCCCTCGTTGAGGGTGGAGTAGGAGACATTGCCGTAGGTGGTGTTGACCACCTTCATGAGTGCCATGTGGGCGCTCGTGATGCCGCCCATCGGGCCCACCGCGCCGACGTCGTGACAGGGGATCAGCCGCACCTGCTCGGCGAGGACCCGGCGGGCGGTCTCCTCGTCATCGGCCCAGCCCTCGAACAGGACGGCGCCGATGCACGCCCCTTGGATGGTCTCGGGCATCTGCTCGACGTCGATCGGAGGCCCGGCGTGCAGCAGCACCTTCTCGTCGGTGGCGAGCTCGGGGACCAGCGTGTGCGCCTGCGCGACGTCGACCAGGACGGGCTGGCCGGCGGTCATGACGTCGACGACGGCCTTGTTGGCGTCGGTGATCGAGTCGAAGTCGTCGATGGTGCGGGAGATGTCGGTGAGTTGCTCGGGGGGATTCATCGCTGCCTTTCTGTGGTGGCGGGATCAGTGCTGGCGGGATCAGTGGGCGAGGAGACGTTCGACGATGCGGGCCAAGCGCGGGTCGCCGCCGGCCGGGGGAGCCCAGGACCACTGGACCACGGAGACGTCCAGGCCCGCCAGGTCCTCGGCGAATCCGGCCAGCCCGACATTGACGACCTTCGGGCCGGCCAGCAGGCCGGCGATCCGCGGCGGGACGGGCGAGGGGGTGGGGATCCGGCGCCGGTCCCGGGCGCGGCGGATGAGCGCGGCGGCGTGCCGGGCGGCCGCGGCATTGCTGCCGAGCACCCTGACCCCGGCGTCGGTCAGGGTCGCGATCTGCGCGTCGAGGCCCTGCTCGTCGCGGGCGGTGCCGCACACCGAGGCGACGACGCGGACATCGCGCCCCTGCGCGGCGGCGTGTTCCAGACCCTCGCGGATCGGCCCGGCGATCGCCCCGGCCGGGTCGGGGGCCGAGCCGTGGCCGATGACGACGTCGAGCAGCAGCACCGCGGTGGCCGGATCGGCCAGGGCCCGCACGATCTCCTCGGCGCGCAGCGCGGGATCGATCATCGGATGGGGACGGCCCCGGGTGAAGACGTCGTCGCCCAGATCGATGATCCGGTGGCCCCCGGCATCGAGCACCACGCCGGGGCCGGTGCTGTTGAGCGCGACGTCCAGGCCGAGCTCGTGGCGGACGATGACGCCGGCCTCGTCGGCCAGGGTGCCGCCGGTGAACAGGCCCACCAGGGCGACGTCACCGGGGCCATCAGGATCACCAGGGCCATCAGGATCACCAGGGCCATCAGGCTTCGGCGGGGTGAAGGAGGCCACTCCGGCCAGTTCGACGGCCCGGGCGGCGGCGTCGGCCAGGGTCGGGGCGGCGGTGATGTTGCCACGGCGCCCGGAGTCGCGGCCGGAGCCGCCGGGGCCGGCCGGGGATCCGCCGTCGACGACGTTCGTCACCACCGGCTTCGACAGCTCCTGCGCCACCTGCTCGATGCGTGCGCGAATCTCGGGCGCCGGAGGCTTGCTCACCAGGACGATGACGTCGGTGGCCGGATCGGCGTCCAGGGCCCGCAGCGCCGCCACGGCCGCCCGTCCGCCCACCGGCGCCGACAGGTCGCGTCCGCCCAGGCCGATGGCATGGCTGATGCCGGCGCCCAGCCGGTCCACCTGGGTCATCACCTCCTGGGTGCCGGTGCCCGAGGCGCCGATCACGCCGATCGATCCGGGCGCGCACAGGTTGCCGAAGGCCAGCGGGACGCCGGCGAAGGCCGCGGTGCCGCAGTCGGGGCCCATCAGCAGCAGGCCGAGCTCCTCGGCGCGGGACTTCAGTGCGACCTCGTCGTCGAGGGTGACGTTGTCGCTGAAGAGCATGACGTTCAGCCCGGCCTCCAGGAGACGGCGCGCCTCGGCGGCGGCGTGGACGCCCGGCACCGAGACCAGCGCGAGGTTGGCGTCGGGCAGCAGGGTGCGGGCCCGGGCCAGGCTGTGGACCTGCGGGGTACCGGTGCCGGAGACCGCCGAGCCCTGCTCGGCGAGCAGTTCGTCGGCCCGTGCCGCGGCGTCGGTACAGCTCTGCGGGTCGACGGCGTCGATGCCGATCACCAGGTCGGCGGGGGTGGCGGTGGCCAGCTCGGAGGAGTTGAAGCCGGTGTCGGCGAGGATCGCCCGGTTGGCCGGGGTGCCCATCATCGCCGACGCCTTGGTGACGCCGGGCAGCTCGGAGACGGCGCGGCTGAGCACCATCAGGGCGACCGAGTCCTGGTAGTGGTTCCGCTGGACGATGGTGGTGAGCATGAGACCTCCGGCCTTCGGTACTTGAGACAACGGTATACCAAAGGCCGGAGGTTCGGGTAGGGTTCGGGCATGGACAGTCTTCGTGACAGGGTCGTCGCGCAACTTCGCGAGATGATCCTCAGCAATGAGCTCCCGCCGGGGACGAGGCTGCGCGAGCGCACCCTCTCGGAACGGCTGGGGGTCTCGCGGGTGCCGGTGCGCGAGGCGCTGATGGCTCTGGAGTCCGATCTGCTGGTCGCCCCGGCCCGCCGCTCCGACGGCTCTCCCGCCGCCGGGCTGCAGGTCACCCGGTTCGACCGGCGCGACGTCGCCGAGCTCTTCGATGCCCGCGAGGCCCTGGAGCCGCTGGTCGCGAGACTGGCCGCCGAACATCGTAGCGATGAACAGCTGGCGGGGCTGCGCGAGCACCTGGACCGGGCCCGGCGGGCCGCCTCGAGCGGGGACGACCGGGCGGGGGCGCTGGCCAACGCCGGATTCCACGATCTTCTGGTGGAGGCCTCCGGATCCGTCCTGCTGGTGGGTCTCATGGCGCCTCTGCAGACCAGGATCGAGAGACTCTTCCGGCGCACCATCGTCGGGCGGGCCCCCGAGCTGGCCGACGACCATGCCCGGATGGTCGACGCCCTGGTGGATCATGACGTCGCCACGGCAGGACTTCTGGCCCATCTCCATGTCACCTCGACCCGCGAGTCGAGCCTCGAACTCTTCGACGACTGGTATACCAATGAGGTGTCATCGGGTGGTGGCAGTGTCAGTGGCGCGGCAAGTGCCAGTGCCGAGGCGTCGAGGAATGAGGAGTCCCGCTGATGGATGCTCTCCAGATCGTGGCGATGATCCTGGCCGGTGCCGGAGCGGGGCTGATCAACACCGTCGTCGGCTCCGGGTCGCTCATCAGCTACCCGGTGATGGTGATGTTCGGCCTGCCGCCGGTGAGCGCCAATATCGCCAACACCGTCGGCCTGGTGCCCGGTTCCATCGCCGGCTCGTGGGGGTACCGGCGGGAGCTGTCGGCGCTGCGTCCCCTGCTGCTGCGGCTGGGGGTGGTGGCGGTGGTCGGGGCGCTCATCGGTGCCTTCCTGCTCACCCGGCTGCCCTCGTCGGTGTTCTCGGTGGTGGTGCCGTTCCTCATTCTGTTCGCCGCCCTGCTGGTGGCCTTCCAGCCGCGCATCGCCGCCGCCATGAAACCGGTGGAGGGCACCCGGTGGCGCCCGCTGCTGATCGTCGTGCTGCTCGCCAGCATCTACGGCGGCTACTTCTCGGCCGCCCAGGGAATCATCCTGCTGGGGGTGCTCGGGCTGTGTCTGAAGGCCGGCCTGCAGGAGCAGAACGGGCTGAAGAACCTGCTCCAGACCCTGGTCAACCTCGTCGCGGCGGTGTTCTTCATCGTCTCCGGCGGTATCGCATGGAACTACGCGGGATGCATCGCGGTGGGCTCGGTGGTGGGCGCCCTGGCGGGAGCGTGGGTGGCCAGGCGCCTCCCGGCGAAGTACTTCCGGGCCTTCATCGTCGTCTTCGGCGTGGCCATGGCGATCTACATGGGCTGGCGGGCCTTCTCCTGAACGCCCTCACCCACCCATCCCGATGTCACGTTCTGGGGCGGATGCGAGCGCGGTCGCGGGCCCGAATTGTTCGGGAGGCAGCGAGCCCTGGCGAGCGCGGAGGGGTCGCCCCCTCCGTTGACAACTCAGTCCTCGATCTCGCCCAGGGCGTCGTAGCCGTCGGTGATGAGCCCGACCCGCCGCGACCCCTGGGGGCCGGTCATCGCGCTGGCCTCGTTGGCGATCATCGCCACCAGGCTCATCGCCGATGCGTAGGAGCTGAAGGGTCCTGAAGAGCCCAGCGAGCAGGGCAGGAAGTGGTTCACCGTCCCGGCGTGACGCAGGGCGGAGTTGTCGGCGATGAGTACGACGTCGGCGTGCAGCTCGCAGCAGAACCTCAGCAGCGCCTCGAACCCGGAGGTGCGGCGTCGCAGACCCACCAGGACGACGGTGTCTCCGGGACCCATCCCGACCAGGTCCTCGGCCAGGGTCTGGCCCGGCACTGGCAGCAGCCGGGTGCGGGGCCTCAACTGCACCAGCTGCTCGCGCAGGTGCAGCGCCACCGGGTAGGAGTTGCGCTCCCCGATGATCACCAGATCGGTGGCCCCCATCATGCTGGTCACCGCCGCCTGGAGCCGCCCGTCGGCCAGCCGGCCCAGGTGTGCGATGTTGCGGGACTCCTGGGCCAGATGCGCATCGATGCCCCGTGACGGGCCGAGCGGGACGCCGCGGGCCTGCCTGGCCTCGGCCCGCAGTTCGGCGAATCCCTGGTATCCCAGCCGCCGGTAGAGCCGCGACAGGGTGGGGCGGGAGACACCCGACAGCCGGGACAGGTCGGCCGAGGAGTAGGTGGCCAGATCGTCCAGATGCTCCAGGATGGTGGTGGCGGCCCGCCGCTCCTGGCCGGTGAGCCCGGACTGGGCCTCGCGGATGCGCTCCTCGACGGGATTGGCGGAGGACTCGTCGTCCCCGATCCGCTCCTCCTGGCTCAACTCGCCGCTGCGCCCGGGCTCACCAGTCATCGTCGTCTCCATCGTCGGTGGTGTCGCCATCCTGCCCCGCCGCCGGTCCGGCGAGGCGAGATTTCACGCCCGAGACGTGCGTCAACGTCGATGGCGGTGCTGTTTGACCGCTTCTGGAGAGAGAAATCTCGCCTCCTCAGGCCTCGTACCTCTCGGCCAGCGCCAGGATCGCCGCCTCATAGGCGTTCAGCGCCACCGCGACATCGGACTCCAGCACCGACTCGTCGGGGGCGTGGCTGATCCCGTCGTGACAGCGGATGAACATCATCGCGATGTCGCACATGTCGGCGACGGCCATGGCGTCGTGGCCGGCCCGCGACCAGATCCGCATCGGCTCGGCGCCGGCTCCGGTGGCGGTCCGGATACCGGAGGCGACGGCGTCCATCAGGGGCGGAGCGCAGGAGACCGACCGCGCCTCGTGGAACTGCTCGACGCCCAGGTCCAGCCCGCGCCGGGTGCAGATCTCCTTCATCGTCGCGGCGATCTCCTCCCACGCGGCGTCGCGCTTCTCATCGGTCTCGGCCCGCAGATCGAGGCTGAACACGGCCCGTCCGGGCACGACGTTGACCCCGCCGGGCTCCACGTGGAGCCTTCCGACGGTGGCGATGACGTCGCGCTCCCTGCCGATCCGCTCGATCGCCACCACGGCCTCGGAGGCCCCGACCAGGGCGTCGCGGCGTCGCGGATAGGGGGTTCCGCCGGCATGGCGGGCCTCCCCTGTGACAGTGATCTCGAGGCGCCGGGCCCCGGCGATGGAGGTGACGACGCCCAGCGGACGGCCGGCGGCCTCCAACTCCGGGCCCTGCTCGATATGGGCCTCCAGATAGCCGACGACGCCGCGCGGGCCGGCATCGGCACTGGGCCCGGGCTCCGCGGCGACGCGCGCCGCATCACCGACCCGCGCCGGATCCAGTCCGAAGTCGGTGAAGGCCCGACGCAGCGAGACCCCGTCGGCGTCGCGCAGACTCCACAGGTCGTCGGTCCAGGTGCCGGCCAGCGCCCGGGAGCACAGCAGGGTGGCGCCGAAGCGGACCCCCTCCTCCTCGGCGAAGGCGTAGGTCTCCAGGGCGAAGGGGAGATGACGTCCCGACTCTGCGATCCGCCTGGCGACCTCGATGGCCAGCAGGACGCCGAGCGGCCCGTCGTAGCGCCCGGCGTCGGGGACGGTGTCGAGATGGGAGCCGAGGATCAGCGCCGGCAACCCGGGGCGCTCACCCTCCAACCGCCCGACCCGCGCCCCGGAGGCGTCCTGCCAGGTGGTCAGCCCGGCCTCGCGCATCCAGCCGGCGGCCAGGGCGTCCACCTCGGCGTGCTCGGGGCTCAGGTAGGTCCGTTCGATGCCGCCCTCCATGGCGGAGTGGCGCGCCAGTTCGTCGGCCCGCTCCATGATTCGCCGGGCGGCCGTCATATCGCGCTGGACGTCGGCGCGTGCGGCCCGGCCGCTCTGCGGCCCCGATCCGTTCAGCGTGGTTCCTGCGATCATGACTCCTGCTCCTGGTAGTGGTTCATCGCGGCCTCGACGCCGCCGGAGGCCGGGGTGGGGTGGCCGAACCGGCGTAGTTCGGCCTCCAGCGCGGCCAGGGTGGCCAGGACGGCGTCGCGGCGGGCGTTGTATCCCATCACTCCGACCCGCCACACCACCCCGGCCAGGGGCCCGAAGGAGGTGCCGATCTCCACCGCGAAGTCCTCCAGCAGGGCGGCGCGCAGCCGGTCTCCGTCGACGTCGTCGGGGATCTTCACCCCGATGACGTTGTTCATCCGGTGGGTCTGGTCGCCGAAGAGCTCCAGCCCCAGGCCCTCCAGCCCGGCGGCCATCGCTGCGCCGTGCAGCCGATGCCGTGCGACCGTCCCGGCGATGCCCTCGTCGGCGATGATGCGGGCGCACTCGCGGGCGGCGTAGAGCATCGGCCCGGACTCGGTGTGGTGGTTGAGGCGCTCGGGGCCCCAGTAGTCCATCAGCATCGCCAGATCCAGGTAGTTCGAGCGGATCCGCTCCCCGGGACCGTCAGCCCCCTCGCTGATCCCGGCCTCCACGTGACGCCGCGAGTAGATCACCTCGCGGGCCCGCTCGGAGATGGTGATGGGAGCCGACCCCGACGGCCCGGCCAGGCACTTCTGCAGCCCGGCTGAGACGACGTCGAGCTCCCACTCGTCGACCAGCAGGGCGTTGCCGGCCACCGACGCCGTGGCGTCGACGTAGCACAGCGCGCCGTAGCGGTGGCACAGCTGCCCCAGCCCCTCCAGCGGCTGGTTCATGGTGGTGGCGGTGTCGCCCTGGACGGTGGCGAACAGCGCCGGACGGTGGGTACGCAGCCCCTCTTCGATCTCGTCGAGGGTGAAGACGGTGCCCCAGGGCCGCTCGATGGTGATCACCTGTGCCCCGGCCCGCTCGGCGATCTCTTCGAGCAGCAGCCCGAAGCGTCCCATCACGGCCACCAGGACCTTCTGCCCGGGCGACAGCAGGGACACCAGGGCGGCCTCGATGGCGGCCCGGGAGGTGCCGTCGACCAGGAGGGTCTGCTCGTTGGCGGTGGAGAAGACCGACCGGTACAGCCCCATGGTCTCGTTCATGGTCGCCGTCATCCACGGGTCGAACTGGCCGGTGAGGGCCGAGGCGGTGGCGCGGGCGACGCGGGGGTCGGCGTTGATCGGCCCGGGCCCCATGAGGAGCCGGGTCGGGGGGTTCAGCTGGTCGAGTGTCATCTCTCTCCTGGGATTCACGCGCGGAAGATCTCGCGGCCGTTCGGCTCGGGCTCCTGGCCGAGGAGTGCTCCCCGGAGCCGGACATCGGTGACGGTGCCGCCGAAGGTGTGCCCGTGCCACGCCGAGACGGGGTTGCGGTGTTTCAGCGCGGCGGCGTCGACGGTCTGGGGGCGGGCCGACCAGACGGCCAGGTCGGCGTCGTGGCCGACGGCGATGCCGCCCTTGGCGGGCACGCCCATGATCCGGGCCGGTCCCTCGGACATCCATTCGACGACCTTCTCCAGGCCGACGCCGTGGGCCGGCGCGGCGTCCAGCATGGCGGTGTAGCCCACCTGGACGCCGGCCACCCCGCCCCAGGCCGCCGACAGATCGCCGCCGGAGGCGTACTTGTTGGCGCGGGTGGTGGGGGAGTGGTCGGTGACGACGATGTCGATGAGGCCCTCGGCCAGGCCCTGCCACAGGGCCTCCTGGTTGCCGCGGTCGCGGATCGGCGGGCAGCACTTGTACTCCGGGGTGGCGTCGGGGATGGTCTCGGCGGCCAGGCACAGGTAGTGCGGGCAGGTCTCGACGGTCAGCGGCAGCCCCTCGGCCTTCGCGGCGGCCACCAGCTCCAGGCCGCGGGCGCTGGAGAGGTGGAGCAGGTGGACCCGGCATCCGGTCTCGCGCATGGTGTCGATGACCAGGGCGATGGCCTTCAGTTCGGCCTCGTCGGGTCTGCTGGCCAGGAA
Source organism: Acidipropionibacterium virtanenii (assembly GCF_003325455.1). Classification (NCBI taxonomy): domain Bacteria; kingdom Bacillati; phylum Actinomycetota; class Actinomycetes; order Propionibacteriales; family Propionibacteriaceae; genus Acidipropionibacterium; species Acidipropionibacterium virtanenii. The sequence goes on along the minus strand of NZ_CP025198.1, from coordinate 2,974,603 downwards.
GTCCCGGTAGGCGGTCGAGTGGGGCGAGGTGGCGGCGTCGATGGTGCCGGCGTCCTCGGCGTGGACGATGAGCAGCCCGCCGAAGCCGGCGATCTCGGTCATCGCGGCCCGCAACTGGACGGCGTCGAGGGGTTCGAACTCGTCGACCCCACTGGGCAGGGTGAAGCATTTGAAGCCGAAGACGCCGGCCTCCCACAGCTCCTCGAGGTGTCCGAGGTTCTGGGGGACGGCGCCTCCCCAGTAGCCCAGATCCACCGACAGCTTCCCGGCGGCGGCCTCGCGCTTGGCGGCCAGGGCGTCGGGGGTGGTGGTCGGAGGGATCGAGTTCAGCGGCATGTCGAGCACGGTGGTGACGCCGCCCGCCGCGGCGGCGCGGGTGCCGGTGGCGAAGCCCTCCCACTGCGTGCGGCCGGGCTCGTTGAGGTGGACGTGGGTGTCGACCGCCCCGGGCAGCAGGATGTCGGCCGGATGGATGAGGACGTCGGCGCCGGGGGTCTGGTGGTCGTCAACGGCGGTGACGACGCCGTCGACGACGGTGAGGGTGGCCGGACCGACGCGCCCGTCGTGGACGGCGGCCGGGGCCGAGACCGTGAAGCTGTCTGCCATGGGATCCTCCGGGGTGGAGAGCTGAGCTTGATCTGAAACCTACAGGGCCAGTGTGAAATTCATGTTTCATCAGTCGCCTGGGGGGCTGCCTCTCGGGTGGGGAAGCTGCTCCCAACACGCCGTCACGCGTCCCTGACGGGCGCCACGACGGCGTGTTGGGAGCGGAATCCTCCCCGCGCACGGTGCTCGACCCCGCCGTCCTGCTCCGCGCTGAAACGCAACTGAAACCAAAATGCCCAGATCTGACACCCGTATGAAACATCGGTTTGGAAACCTCATCGTCAAGAAACGCGCGTTTCGCACCAGTCGGAGGTCGATCCCCCGGTCCGGCGGCCTGACGGTTCCGGTAGGAGGCGATCCGCAACGACCGTCGTCACCGTCCGCATCCGTCTCATGTCCGGCGCTGCGCCCGCCACCCGTCCCGATTCCGGCAATCATGATCCCTGGAGGTTCCCATGGCGACTACAGAACTCGAAGGCGGCGGGTCCTCGACGGGCTCGGCCACCACCGCCGCGACCGACGTCCATGTCGGCCCCGGTTACCACACCAGCCTGTACAACGACGACCTGGCCCCGCTGGTCAACAAGAAGTGGAACTGGTACAACGTCTTCGCCTTCTGGATGTCGGACGTCCACTCGGTCGGCGGATATGTCACCGCCGGCAGCCTCTTCGCCTTCGGGCTGGCCAGCTGGCAGGTCTTCGTCTGCCTCATCATCGGCATCGTCATCGTGATGCTGCTGGCCAACCTGGTGGCCAGGCCCTCCCAGAAGGCCGGCGCCCCCTTCCCGGTGATCGCCCGGGCCTCCTTCGGCGTCCGCGGGGCCAACGTCCCTGCCGTGCTTCGAGGCATCATCGCAGTGGCCTGGTACGGCATCCAGACCTACCTCGCCTCCGACGCCCTGGTCGTCGTCGCCCTCAAGCTGTGGCCCGGGCTGGTGCCCTGGGCCGACGCCGCCCAGCACGGCCTCGCCGGCCTGTCGACCGTCGGGTGGGGAGCCTTCATCGTGCTGTGGATCGGCCAGGCCCTCGTCTTCTGGAACGGCATGAACGCCATTCGCAGATTCATCGACTGGGCCGGCCCCGCCGTCTACGTCGTGATGATCGTGCTGACCGTCTACCTGGTCGCCAAGGCCGGGATGAGCCACATCGATCTCACCCTCGGCTCCGTCAAGTACTCCGGCTGGCAGGCCGTCGGCCAGATGGTCATCGCCACCTCCATCGTGGTGGCCTACTTCTCCGGACCGCTGCTCAACTTCGGAGACATCTCCCGCTACGGGCGCACCATGGGCGACGTCAGGCGCGGCAACTTCTGGGGGCTGCCCGTCAACTTCACCTTCTTCTCGATCCTCACCGTGGTCTGCGCCGCCGCCACCATCCCGGTCTACGGGCAGCTCATCACAGATCCCATCGAGACCGTCAGCAAGATCGACAACACCTTCGCCATCGTGCTGGGGGCCATGACCTTCGCCATCGCGACCGTGGGCATCAACATCGTCGCGAACTTCATCAGCCCCGCCTTCGACTTCTCCCACGTCGCCCCGCAGAAGATCTCCTGGCGCGCCGGCGGCATGATCGCCGCCGTCGGCTCGGTGCTCATCACCCCCTGGAACCTGTACTCCAGCGACGAGGTGATCCACTACACCCTCGACGTGCTGGCCAGCTTCACCGGCCCGCTCTTCGGCATCCTGGTCGCCGACTACTACCTGGTGCGCCACCAGCACATCGTCACCGACGACCTCTACACGATGAACCCGGACGGCCGCTACCACTACCGCAAGGGCGTCAACCCCACCGCGGTGTGGGCCACCGTCGTGGGCGGCGTCGTGGCGCTGAGCATTGTGCTCATCCCCGTCGAGCCCTTCAAGACCTTGGCGAACTTCTCCTGGTTCATCGGGGCGGCGGTCGGCGCGGCGGCCTACTTCCTCATGTCCAAGGGGCTGCGGGAGAAGTACCGGACCGACGCCGAGGCGAACGGTCACCTCGCCGGTCCCGGGACGGCGCCTGCCGGCGGCGTGGAAGCCCGATCCGTGGAAGCCTGAGCCCATGAGACTCCGGGTCATCAACCCCAACACCACCGCCGCCATGACGGCCACCATCGAAGCTTCCGCGATCGCCGCCGCGGCGCCGGGGACCATCATCGAGGCCGTCACTCCCGCCATGGGGCCGGCCAGCATCGAGGGTCACTACGACGAGGCGCTGGCCGTTCCCGGGGTGCTCACCGAGGTGGCGCGCGGGGTCGCCGACGAGGTCGACGGCTTCGTGCTGGCATGCTTCGGGGATCCGGGCATGGACGCCGCCCGGGAGCTGGCCCAGGGGCGCCCGGTGATCGGGATCGCCCAGGCGGCGATGCACCTGGCGGTGCTGGCCGCTCGCGGCTTCGCCGTCGTGACGACCCTCTCGCGCACCGCCGGGAGGGCCTGGGACCTGGCCAGGGCCTACGGCTTCGCGGACCGCTGCCGGGAGGTGCTGGCCTGCGAGGTGCCGGTCCTGGCGGTGGATTCCGCCGAGGACATGGTCGCCGGTCTGGCCCGTGAGGCGCTCACCCACGAGGGCGTCGAGGCGATCGTGCTCGGCTGTGCCGGAATGGCCGAGATGGCGTCCCGGGTGAGCGCTGAGACCGGGGCGCCGGTGATCGACGGCGTGGGGGCCGCCGTCGGGCTGGTGGAGGCCATGGTGCGCAACGGCGTGGGCGCCTGCTCCCGTGGGGAGTACGCCGCGCCGCTGCCCAAGAGATACATCGGCCTGCTGGAGCCCTTCACCGTCTCCTGAGGCGCCGAGCCCTCGAAGCACTGTCGAGTTGATGCTGGTCATTTCGCATCAACTCGACAGTGCTTCAGGCGTCAGGCCTCCTCGGCGAGTTTGACCGCCGTCCCGTAGGCGCAGATCTCAGACGCCCCGTCGCTGATCGCCGAGGTGTCGAATCGCAGTCCCAGTACGGCGTCCGCGCCGGCCCGCAGAGCCAGGGTGACCATCGCATCCACGGCGTCCTGCCTGGTCAGCATGAGGATCTCCGACAGGTCGGCGCGCGGTTCCAGCTCCCGTGAACGGGTCACGCAGCCCTCCACCGACCCGAGGACCGCGGCGATCCGCCGGCCCGGGAAGTCCGCCAGAGTGAGCACCGGGATGTCATGGCGGGGGAAGGACGCCGTCACCGCGGGCGGCTCGGGCATCCTCACCGGCGGCACCGGGGCCGGCGGGGCGACCTGCCTCTCCTCGGGGGAGGGGCCCTGGGCCGAGCGCGACGACTGGGACTGCTGACTGTGCTGGGTCGGCGGCTGCACCGGTGGCTGAGGGGGCAGCTGTCCGGGCTGGGGCACCGGCGGGGTCGGATATCCGGCGCTGGAGTACCGGTTCGGCCACGGACCCTGGGGCGGATACTGCACCGGATAGCCGGGCGGCGGGCCCTGCGGCGGTTGCTGGGACTGGCCCTGGGGAGGCTGACCCTGGGGAGGCTGCTGGCCCTGCCTGGGCGGCTGCCACCCGGGCTGCGGCTGTGAGGGAGGCAGGGATGAGCTCATGGGCTCATCGTATCGAGGCCGGATAGGCTGTGACGGTGAGTGACGAGCAGAATCCCGCGCAGACTTCCCAGGCGTCGACGGCCCCCGACATGTCCGAACAGATGAAGGTCCGGCTGGACAAGCGGGCACGGATCCTCGACGACGGCGGGCAGGCCTACCCGGTCGACCTGAGGCGCGACCACACCCTCTCGCAGATCCGCTCCCAGTACACCGGCGCCGACGGCGAACCCGTCCTCGCCGACGGCGAGGAGACCGACGACGTCGTGGCCATCGGCGGACGCGTCGTCTTCGTCCGCAACACCGGCAGACTGTGCTTCGCGACCCTTCAGGACGGCTTCACCGACGCCTCCGACGGCGAGCGCCTCCAGGTGATGCTGTCGAAGGCCGAGGTCGGGGCCGACGCCCTGGCCGCGTGGAAGGCCGACGTCGACCTGGGCGATTTCGTCTGGGTGAAGGGCCGCGTCGTCCGATCCCGCCGCGGCGAGCTGTCCGTGATGGCCGCCGAGTGGCGAATGGCGTCGAAGGCTCTGCGGCCCCTGCCGAACCTTCACACCGACCTGTCGGAGGAGGCCCGGGTGCGGCGCCGCTACGCCGACCTGGTGGTCCGCGAGGAGTCCCGTCAGATGGTGCGCACCCGCGCCGCGATCACCCGGGCGATCCGCACCTCCCTGGAGAATGACGGCTTCCTCGAGGTGGAGACGCCGACCCTCCAGCTGGTACACGGCGGCGCGGCGGCACGGCCCTTCAACACCCACCTCAACGCCTTCGGCATCGACATGAGCCTGAGGATCGCCCTGGAGCTCTACCTCAAGCGGGCCATGGTCGGCGGCGTCGACCGGGTCTACGAGATGGGACGGGTGTTCCGCAACGAGGGCATCGACTCCACCCACTCGGCCGAGTTCTCCATGCTCGAGGCCTACATGAGCTGGGGCGATCAGTTCACCATCGCCGGGGTGATCAAGCAGATCATCATGGAGACCGCCGACGCCGTGGGAATGCACCGGATCACCACCGACGCCGGGGTCATCGACCTGGACGGCGAGTGGACGTGGGTCAAGGTGTATCCGGGCCTCTCGGAGGCCCTCGGCGAGGAGATCACCCTCGACACCCCCGTGGGGCGGCTCCGGGAGATCGCCGATGCCAGGCAGATCCCGGTTGACGACGGCTGGAGCGCCGGCAAGATCGTCATGGAGCTGTTCGGCGAGCTCGTCGAGCCCACCCTGATGCAGCCCACCTTCGTGTGCGACTACCCGGCCATCGCCCAGCCGCTGGCCCGCCCCCACCGCGACGACCCGCGGATGGTCGAGGCCTGGGACCTCATCATCGGCGGCATGGAGCGGGGCACCGGCTTCTCCGAGCTGGTCGATCCGGTGATCCAGCGCCGGGTGCTCACCGAGCAGTCCCTGGCTGCGGCCGCGGGCGATCCGGAGGCCATGCAGCTCGACGAGGACTTCCTGGAGGCCCTGGAGTTCGGCTGTCCCCCGATGGGTGGCCTGGGCCTGGGCGTCGACCGCCTGGTGATGCTCTTCACCAACGCGGGAATCCGCGAGACCATCCTCTTCCCGCTGCTGAAGCCAAGCCTGTAAGAGTGGGGACCCCTCTACGTCGCTTCGCTCCTGCCACCTCGGGCGGCGCTTCTTCCGGGCGGACGCTACTTCCAGAGGGTGGCGATCGCGAAGGCGGCGGCCATGGCCCCCATCCCGATGAGGATGTTCCAGTCTCCGAGGGCCAGCATGAACGGGATCTGCGCCCCGGCGATGTAGTAGACCACCAGCCACAGCACCCCGAGGACGCCGACCGGGATGAAGACCCACGGCACCCAGGACCGGTCCATCGTGAGACGGCGCCGACGCTCCTCGGCGGCCTCCTCCTTCGCCGCGGCGGCCTTGCCCTCGGGGGACTCGGCCTCGGCCTTCCTGGCCTCCTCGGCCTCCTTCTCGGCGGCCGCCTTCTTCACACTGGGTGCCTTCCTGGAGTTCTTGTTCTGTCCCTTCTTGGCGGACTTGCGAACCTTGGACTCGGGCACGATGACTACTCCTGGCGCTGACGTGACGGAACCTCGACGCGGGTGCGACCCGGCCGGACGTACCCGGGTAGCCTAGTTGACGCCGCCCAACCGATGCATTCCGGCCGGGCACCGAACAACGCCTCGGGGGGTGAGGATGGCCAACGACGAGGACCGGTCGTCCCCGCGGCACGCGAGACGCCGATTCGGCCGCGGGCGGATGGCGACCTCCGGCGTCTTGGTGCTCGCCGGATTCATGGTGGCCTCGGCCGCCACCACCTCCGGCGGCCGGGATCTGCGCCCCGATCAGGACAAGGACCTCGCCACCGTCGTCCGTGGACAGGCCGATCACAACGCCGGACAGGCCGCCAAGATCGCCAGGCTCCGGGCTGACGTCGACCGCCTCGCCGCCTCCCGCAACACCGGCACCGGCTCCTCCTCGCGATCATTCGAGTCCGCGGCCCCGAGAGCCGGCATGGAGGCCGTGAGAGGCCCCGCGGTCCGCGTCACCCTCGACGACGCCCCCCTCGACGTCAACCCCGGCGGGGTCGATCAGAACATGCTCGTGGTCCACCAGCAGGACATCCAGATGGTGGTCAACGTGATGTGGTCGGCGGGTGCGGAGGCGATGACCATCCAGGGCCAGCGGGTCACCTCGCTGACCGGGGTGAAATGCGTCGGCAACACCGTCGTCCTGCACGGCGTGCCCTACGCCCCGCCCTACCGGATCGAGGCCATCGGCGACGTCGACGCCATCCATCGGGCCCTGGACTCCAACGAGTCGGTGAAGATCTACAAGGAGTACGCCACTGCCTACCGTCTGGGCTGGAAGGTTCAGGACGCCGGCCGGGTCACCATGCCCGCGTACCAGGGGCCGGTGCCCAGCGAGGCGACGCCCAGTTGACCTCTAGAATTCCGGGCATGTCAGAGCGCCGGATCCTCGTCATCGACAATTACGACTCGTTCGTGTGGAATATCGTCTCCTACCTGGGACAGATCGGTGCCCGGGTCGATGTCTGGCGCAATGACGACCCGCGCTTCGACTCCGAGTCCTGGGCCGAGAGCTACGACGGCATCCTGCTCTCCCCGGGCCCCGGGCGCCCCGAGGACGCCGGGGTCTGCATCGACGTGCTGCGCAACCACTGCGGCACCGTCCCGATCTTCGGCGTCTGCCTGGGCATGCAGGCCATGGCCGTGGCCTGGGGAGGAACCGTCTCGCGGGCCCCCGAGCAGCTCCACGGGAAGGTCTCGCAGGTCGTCCACAACGGCACCGGAGTCTTCGAGGGGCTCCCCTCACCCCTGACCGTGACCCGCTACCACTCCCTGGCCGCCGACCCTGACACCCTTCCGGACTGCCTGGAGATCACCGCCACCGCGGATTCCGCGGCTGGGCCCGTCATCATGGGGCTGCGGCACAAGGAGCTGCCCGTCGAGGCGGTCCAGTTCCACCCCGAGTCGGTGCTCAGCGAGCACGGCCATCAGATGCTGGCCCACTGGCTGGCAGACTGCGGCGACGCCGGGGCACCGGGGCGCGCCGTCTCCATGACACCGCTCATGACGGCGTCCTGACACCCTGCGGGCAGTACGTCCTGGCACCCTGCGGGCAGTACATCCTGGGACCCCGTCGGGTCCGTCACTCTCCGGGAACCGGTCCGGCCCCACCCCGCCCGACGGCAGCCCTCAGGTCAGCGACCTGAGGGCCACCACGGCGGCGGGGTGATGGTGGGCCTTCAAGGAGTCGAGCCGCTGGTGGGCTTGTCGCCGCCCCCGGTATCGCCACCGGTGTTCGTCGGGCCACCGGTCGGTGTGTCGTTGCCGTCGCCACCGCCGTCTCCCCCGCCATCGCCGCCGTCTCCCCCGCCATTGCCGCCGGTCGGTTGGGGTGCCGGCACCGTCTTGGTCTGGGTGGGCTGGGGCGCCGGCGCGGTCGCCACGGTCAGCGTCACCGACGTCCCCTCGTCCACCTCGGAGCCTTCGCTGGGGCTCACCCCGGTGACGGTCCCGGCGTCCGAGGAGGACGACTCCTCGTACTTCACGGCGATATCCCCCGAGGAGAACCCGGCCGCGGTGAGGGCCTTCTTGGCGGTCGATTCGCTCATCCCCTCCAGCCCGGTCGGGACCGTCAGCTTCTTCGGCCCCTGATTCACGGTGATCGTGACGGTGCTGCCCGAGGCGACCGACTTGCCGTCAGCGGGATCCTGGCCGATGACCTGTCCGGCGGTGTCGTCGTCCTTCCGGACGGTCGTCACCTTCGTCTTGAGTCCGGCGTTGGTGAGCGTGGAGGTGGCGCCCCCCTGACTCATCCCGGTCACCGCCGGGACCTTGACCATCTTCACGGACGGCGTCGGGGTGGAGCCGGATCCGGCGCCGAAGACCTGGTAGAGGCCCACGCCTCCGACCCCCAGGGCGAGCACCACCAGCACCACCACGAGAATGATCGGCCAGCGCTTGCGCTTCTTGGCCGGTTCCTTCCCGTCGCCGGACTCCAGCTCGCCCTCACCGGGAACCACCGGCGTCATACCGGAGGTGGCCGTGCTGTATCCGGTGTTGCCGTAGCCGGCGGTGTTGCCGGTCGCGTATCCGGCCGATTCCGGCGAGACCGGAGTGCCGCCGACCGCCGTCCCGGTGATCGCCGCGGGGGAGATCACCTGGGTGGCCGCGGTGGACTCGGCATCGCCGGCGGCTCCGGTCACCAGCGGTGCGAGCGGCGGCTGGCCGGCCAGCACCCGGGCGATGTCGTCGTGCATCTCCTTGGCCGTCTGGTACCGGTCGGACGGCGCCTTGGCCAGGGCCTTGAGGGTGATGGCGTCCATCGCCGGGGTGATCTCGGGATCCAGGCTCGACGGCGGGGCCGGGATCTCCCGGACGTGCTGGTAGGCCACCGAGACCGGGGAGTCGCCCAGGAAGGGCGGGCGCCCCACCAGCAGCTCGTAGAGCAGGCAGCCGGTGGCGTAGATGTCGGCGCGGTTGTCGACCACCTCGCCGCGGGCCTGCTCGGGGGACAGGTACTGGGCGGTGCCGATCACCGCGGCCGTCTGGGTCATCGTCGCCGACGTGTCGGAGACCGCCCGGGCGATGCCGAAATCCATCACCTTGACCTGGCCGGTCTCGGTGAGCATCACATTGGCCGGCTTGATATCGCGGTGCACGATCCCGGCGGCGTGGGAGTAGCTCAGCGCATCCAGCACGCCCTGGGTGAACTCGAGGGCCCGCGCGGGCAGGATCTTGCGGTCGTCGCGCAGCACGTCGCGCAGGGTGTGGCCCTGCACCAGCTCCATGACGATGTAGGGCACCGACAGCCCGGAGTTCGGGTCGGGGCCCTCGCCGGTGTCGTAGACGGACACGATATTGGGGTGGTTCAGCCCGGCGGCCGACTGCGCCTCCCGCTGGAAGCGCGCCTGGAAGGTCTCGTCGGAGGCCAGATCGGCGCGCAGCCGCTTGATGGCGACGTCGCGTCCCAGCCGGTGATCGCGCGCCTTCCACACCTCGGCCATGCCGCCACGGCCGATCACATTCAGCAGCTCGTAGCGCCCGCCCAGCCAACTTCCGGCTTCGCTCATCGCGGGTCTCCTTCGTCAACAAGAGGTGCGGTCTGATGGCTCATGGGTGATGGTGTGCGCGTCATCTCATCGCACCGCTTCGATGACGCTCTTGGCGATGGGGCCGGCGAGGCTGCCGCCGGCTATCTCGCTGCGTTCGGTGTCCGAGGACTCGATGAACACCGCGACGGCGACGTGCGGGTTCTCGGAGTAGCCGACGAACCACGCGTAGGGGGATGCGTCCTTGGTGGTCTGCGCGGTACCGGTCTTGCCGCCGACGGTGACCCCGTCGATCTGCGCGGGGGAGCCGGTTCCGTTCTCGACCACCGAGACCATCATCTTCTGAAGCTGGTCGGCGTTGGCGCGGCTCATCGGCTGGGACAGCTTGGAGTTGTGGTGACGCCACACGGTCTGCAGATTCGACGCCCGCACCGACTGCGTGAGGTACGGCGTCATGAGCTTGCCGTTGTTGGCGATACCGGCGGACACCATCGCCATCTGCAGCGGCGAGGCCGCCACGTCGTACTGACCGATGGAGCTCAGCGCCACCTGGGCCTGATTCATCGTCGAGGGGAACCGCGAGGCGACGATCGGGACGTCGGAGTCGAAGGTCGAGTCGAATCCGAACTTCTTCGCCTGTTCGCGCACCTTGTCCTGGCCCAGCGACATGCCGATCTTGGCGAATGCGGTGTTGCAGGAGTTCTCCAGGGCCTCGGTGAGGCTCACCGTGCCGTTGCCGCAGTCGATCTCGTTGCCGAGCTGGTTGGAGGTCTGCGGCAGGGTGATCGAGCTGGGGGTGGAGACCTGCGTGTCGGCGGAGTACTCGCCGGTCTGAAGGGCCGCGGCGGCCGTCACCAGCTTGAAGGTGGAACCGGGCGGGTAGATCTCCTTGGAGGCCCGGTTGGACATCGGCCTCGAGGAGTCGGCCAGCAGCGACTTCCAGGACGACTGGGTGGACTTGAGGTTGTGGCTGGCCAGCAGGTTCGGGTTGTAGGAGGGGTAGGTGGCCATCGCCAGCACCGCGCCGGTGGTGTAGTCCAGGGCGACGACGCCGCCCTTCTTGCCGGCCAGACCCCTCCAGGCCGCACGCTGGGCCTTCGCATTGATGGTGGTCTGCACGGATCCGCCCTGGGGCTTCTTGCCCGACAGGGTTCCGGTGATGCGCTGCAGCACCTGGGAGTCGGAGGTGCCGGTGAGCTGCGCGTTCTGGCTCTGCTCCAGGGCGCTGCGCCCGAAGTAGTACGAGTAGTACCCCGTGATCGGGGCGTACTGGGCGCCCTGCGGGTAGGTGCGCAGGTACTTGTACTGCCCGTCGGTGGAGACGGTGTGGGCCACCGCGGTGTTGCCCACCAGGATGTCGCCGCGGTTCTGGGAGAATTCGGCGTCGCGCACCCGCAGGTTGCGGGAGTCCTGGTTGAGACTCGCCTGCCGGAAGACCGAGGAGTAGGTGACGTTGAGCAGCAGGGCGAAGAAGAGGAAGGCGGAGAAGACCGAGACCCATCGGATCGGCTTGTTCATCGGGCTCCCCCTCCTGCATGTCGAGGTATCACATCGGTCGCCTGGTCGTCGAGCACGGGGGGTGCCTCCGAGTCCACATTGGCGGCCAGCTGGTCGGCGGGCTGCCTGGCCTGGTGGGAGACCAGCATGATGACTCCCACGATGGCCCAGTTCGCCACTTCCGAGGAGCCTCCCTGGCTCATGAACGGGGTGGTCAGGCCGGTCAGCGGCAGCATCCGGGTGACGCCGCCGATGATGGCGGTCACCTGGATCGCCATGACGGTGGCCAGGCCGGTGGCCAGCATCTTCCCGAAGGCGTCACGGCAGGCCAGCGCGGCCCGCAGGCCGCGGGTGACCAGCAGGGCGTAGAGCACGATGATCCCCATCAGGCCGGTGACGCCGAGCTCCTCGCCGACGCTGGCGGCGATGAAGTCGCTCCACGAGAAGGTAGTGAGGCCGGGGCGTCCCAGCCCCCAGCCGCGCCCGGCCAGCCCTCCCCAGGCCATCCCGTACTGGGCCTTGATGATCTGGTCGTTCTGGTCGAAGTTCGAGAAGGGGTCCAGCCAGGCGTCGAAGCGGATCCGGATGTGGCCGAATGCGAAATATGCGGCCACCGCGCCGAGGATGAATCCGAGCACGCCCAGCACCACCCAGCCGACGCGTTCGGTGGCGACGTAGAGCATCACCACGATCAGCCCGAAGAACAGCATTGCCGTGCCGATGTCCTTCTGGTAGACGATGACGAGCATCGCGGCGATCCACATGATGACGATCGGGCCCAGATCGCGTGCCCTCGGGAAGGTGACGGGCCCGATCTTCTTGCCGGCCAGCGACAGCACGTCGCGCTTGTCCACCAGATAGGCGGCGAAGGCCAGCACCAGCAGCACCTTGGCGATCTCAGCGGGCTGGAAGGTGAAACCGGCCAGCGAGATCCACAGCCTGGCTCCGTTGATCTCGGTGCCCAGTCCCGGCACCAGCGGCATCAGCATCATCACCAGGCCGGCGAGGAAGAGCACATAGGGGAAGCGCTGGAGCTTGCGGTGGTCCTTGAGGAGGACGACGATGACGGCCCACAGGATCACCCCGCCCAGGGTCCAGATGGACTGGTTGATCGCCCGCTCCGGGCTCTTGGCCGGGATGAGATCGATCCGGTGGATCATCGCCAGCCCGATGCCGTTGAGGGTGAAGACGATCGGCAGGATCATCGGGTCGGCGTAGGGGATGAATATCCGCACCACGATGTGGCAGGCCATGATGAGCCCGAGCCACAGCCCGCCGACGAGCCTCCAGTCGGGGGGGATGACGCCGTCGATGTTCAGCCCGGTGAGCACATAGCCGGAGAATCCCAGCCCCCAGGCGACGATCAGCAGGAAGAACTCGACCCAGCGCCGCTTGCTCTGGACGACGACGGTGCCGGGGGCGGAGTCGTCCCACTGGCCCCGGGCGGACATCTGTGCGGCACTCATGAGCAGTCGTCCTCCGAGACCTTCGGCAGGGTGCTCCCGGACGGCGAGGGGGAGGCCGCCGACGCCGACGCCGAGGCGGACGGTGGAGCGGCGCTCGAGCTGGGCGAGCCGGAGGCCTCCGGGCTCGTGCTGGGCTCCGGGGTGGCCTTGAGGGCCTTGCACCTCTGGGCCCCGGACCTCAGCTCGGCGACGGTGGCGCGGGCCGAGTCGATGGAGTCGACGGAGATGGTGCTCTCGACCTTCGTCCGGTAGTAGATCGGCAGGTCGGAGGTCGAGATGTCGGTGGTCTCGGCGACTCTCGACAGCTGCACCCAGGCGAGACTGTCGGGGATGCCCTGGTAGATGGCCACCGTGCCGTCCTGGTCGCCGACGTAGTACTGGTCGCCCAGATAGACGTGGGCGCCGAAGAATGCGACCAGCGCGATCAGGAGCACCCCGAGCACCGAGAACAACCAGGCGCGCCCGCGACGGCGCTCCGGATCGATGGGGGCGTAGCGAATCGACTCCTCGGCCTCGGAGTCGAAGAGCAGCGGCGCCTCGGCCGATCTCCTCGCCGAACCCTTGGACTCGGGGGTGGGGGTGGCCGGTACGACGGGGATCGGGGCGGTCGCCTCGTGCTCGGGCACCGCGGTGAAGGCGGCGGCACCGATGATCTTCGGCTCGGTGGCGTCCAGGGCGTCGTCCTGGGCGACGACGTCTGCCAGGACGATCGTGATGTTGTCCGAGCCGCCGGCGGCGTGCGCCTCGGTGATGAGCAGCGCCATGGCGTCGTCGAGGGAGTCCTGGCCGAGGATCTCGGAGATGACGTGATCGGGCACGAAACCGCACAGGCCGTCGGAGCAGAACAGCAGCCGGTCGCCCTGGTGGGCGTCGACCAGCTTGGTGTCGGGGGTGTGCTGGGGCTGGCCGTTGAGCACCTTGAGCAGCAGCGAGCGGTGGGGGTGGACGGCGGCCTCGGACTCGGTGATCCGGCCCTCGTCGACCAGGGACTGCACCCACGAGTGGTCGTGGGTCATCCGCTCCAGGTCGCCGTCGCGGTACATGTATCCGCGGGAGTCGCCGATGTGTACCAGGCCGAGCTGGGCGCCGTCGAACATCACCCCGCAGAAGGTGGTTCCCATGCCTTCCAGGGAATGGTCCCAGGTGACCAGATCGGCCAGTTCGTCATTGGCCGAGGAGACGGCGCCGGCGAGCACCTCGAGCATCTCCTCGCCCTCGCGGCGGGAGTCGGCGCGGGCGACCTGCCGGACGGCGACCGTGGAGGCCAGGTCGCCGGCCGCGGCGCCCCCCATGCCGTCGGCGACCACGAGCATGGTGGGTGAGACGTAACCGGAGTCCTGGTTGTTCTTGCGGACCAGACCGATCTCGGAATGGCTGCGGATGTCAAGCGACAGGACCATTTTCACCCCCGTCCGTCGGCCTCGACCGCCATGGTCGTCCGGCCGATGCGGACCTCGTCGCCGATGGACAGCCGGGTCGGGTCCTCGATCCGCTGGCCGTTGACGTAGGTGCCGTTCGTGGAGCGCAGGTCCTCGACGAACCAGGCGCCGTCGACCCCCTGTGTGAACTCGGCGTGGTGGGTGGAGGCGTAGTCGTCCTCGATCGGGAGGTTGGAGTCCCCGCCGCGCCCGACCAGGATCCGGTCGTTCATCGGGATCACCAGCCCGGCCCGGGATCCGGAGATGATCCGCAGGGCACCGGGTATCGCCTCCCGGCCTGCGGCCCTGCGCCGGGACTTCCGGTCGAGCCGTGGAGGTGCGGACCCGGCGGCCGGGGCACCGGTGCGGGCGACGACCCGTCGACCGAACATGTCGGTGCGCACAGTCCGGGCGACGAGGAGTATAAGAACCCACAGCAGCGCCAGGTAGGCGATGCGCAGGACGGAGACGAGGAATTCGCTCACGATCACATCCCTGAGGGGGAGTGGACCAGCATCCGCGTCGAACCGATCTCGATCCGGGATCCGTCGCGCAGTTCGGTGCTGGTGACCTTGACCCCGTCAACGGTGATGCCGTTGGTGGAGCCGAGGTCCTCTATGGACACGCCGACACCTTCCCCCTTCTGCCACACATGTACCTGGGCATGACGCCGGGAGATCCCGGGATCGTTGATCCTCAGATCCGCCTCCGACCCGCGGCCGATGACCAGGCCGGGGGGCAGCAGGGGATGACGCACCCCGTTGACCTCCAGAACCAGGGGGGTGCGGCGCACCGCCGTGGTCTCGGACTCCTCACCGCTGACCGATCCGCTGGTGACCTCGAAGCGGCCGGTCGGCAGCTCGGCGTTCAGCTCGTACCGGATGTGGATCGGCCCGTTGAAGACGTAGCGGCGTTCGGTGGCGTGATCGCGCAGGGCGGGCACGATCTCGGCGTTGAGGGTCTTGGTGTAGGGCACCAGGTGTTCGTAGTCGTGGCTGGACAGGGTGATGGTGAAGTCGTTGGGGACCAGCTTCTTGTCCCGGGTCAGGATCTGGGCCTCGGAGTCGAGCTCGCGCTGCAGACGCCCCGCGATCTCCACGGGCTCGACCTCGCCCCGGAAGGCTCGGGCGAAGACGCCGTTGACGGCTCCCTCGATCGATTTCTCGACCTTGTCCAGGAATCCCACAGGTGCCTCCTCTCGGGCTTGCCATGAACCGGTCAGTGTGCGGCGCAGGAAGGCGCCACCGCTCGGAGTCTACCGACGTGGCCGGATATGGCACAGAACCGGGCCGGTGTGGTTGAGAGTTTCCGGGCGCTGCCCGGGTGCTGCGACGGTCAGATCGAGGCCAGGTACTCCCGCAGACGCAGGTCGGCGTCGGGCGGTGTGAATCCGGTCTCCCGGATCCGCGACAGGTCCAGGGTGGAGTGCACCGGGCGTGGGGCGGTGACCTTCCCGGAGTTGTACTCGGCGGTGGATACGGGGGTGACGGTGCCCGGGGCGTCGCGCAGCTCGAAGACCCGGCGGGCGACGTCGTACCAGGAGCAGGTGGGGCCCTCGCCGGAGATGTTGTAGGTGCCGTACGGGGAGCCGGTGGACAGCAGGTGGCGGATGGCCGCCGCGATGTCGTCGGAGAAGGTGAGCCGGCCGAACTGGTCGTCGACCACCTTCGGGCTGATCCCCCTGGCGGCCAGATCGGCCATGGTCGCGACGAAGTTGCGGCCCCGTCCGACCACCCAGGAGGTGCGCAGCAGGTAGTGGCGGGGCCAGGTGGCGACGATCTCGTCGGCGGCGGCCTTGGTGGTGCCGTAGACGCCCAGCGGGGCGAAGGGCTCCTCCTCGGTGTGGACCTCGCGGGTGCCGTCGAAGACGTAGTCGCTGGAGACGTGCACCAGCGTCATGCGGTGGCGCCTGGCGATCTCGGTGAGATGCCTCACAGCGGTGACGTTGATCGCCCAGGCGGTGGCGAGGTTCTCGGGCTGCTCGGCGGCGTCGACGGCGGTGAAGGCGGCGGCGTTGATGAGGGTCTCCACGCCCCCCCAGTCGTAGCCGTCGATGGTCTCGGGCCGGGTGAGATCGATCTCGTCGAGTCCGGGGAACTCCGCGCCCCCCGGGTAGTCGGGGGAGGTCAGCAGCGGTCGCAGCGAGTTGCCGAGCTGTCCGGCCGAGCCGATGACGACGGTGCGCGGCGGGGCGAAGGGGGTCACCTCGGCCAGCGGCGGGTGATGCAGGTCGGCCTCGGAGCGCTGCGAGCGCTCCGGGGGGATCGGCCAGTCGACGCCGATGGCGGGATCGGCGAGGTTGGCGAAGGTGTACGAGTTCTTCGCGGCGGCCGACCAGTGCTCGTTGACGAGGTAGGTGTAGACGGTGCCGTCGGCCAGCGCCTGATAGCCGTTGCCCACCCCGCGGGGCACGTAGACGGCGGTCTGCGGCCCCATCTCCACGGTGACGACCCTCCCGAAGGTCTCACCCGCACGAAGATCCACCCAGGCCCCGAGGATCTTGCCGCAGGCCACCGAGACGAGCTTGTCCCAGGGTTCGGCGTGGAACCCGCGGGTGGCCCCGGCGGAGGCGTTGAAGGACATGTTGTTCTGCACCGGGGCGAAATCGGGCAGGCCCAGGGCGGTCATCTTCGCGCGCTGCCAGTTCTCCTTGAACCAGCCGCGGTTGTCCTGGTGGAGGGGCATGCGGAGGATCAGCAGGCCGGGGATGGCGGTCTGTTCGACGCGCAGCTCGTCGGGGACGGCGGTTGCGGGGGCGATGTCGGTCATCACTGCCCCTTCCTGGCGTACTTGGCCTCGGTGGCCTGTTTGATCGGTCTCCACCAGTCCTCGTGGCCGCGGTACCAGTCGATGGTGGCGTCCAGGCCGTCGCGGAAGCTCGTGTAGCGGGGCTCCCAGCCGAGCTCGGTGCGCAGCTTCGAGGAGTCGATGGCGTAGCGCAGGTCGTGGCCGGGTCGGTCGTTGACGTGGTCGAAGCCGTCGACGGGCTCGCCCATCAGCTCCAGGATCATCGCGATGACGTCGCGGTTGTTCATCTCCCCGTCGGCGCCGATGAGGTAGGTCTCGCCGGGGACGCCGTGCTCCAGGATCGTCCACACCGCCGCATTGTGGTCGTCGACGTGGATCCAGTCGCGGACGTTGAGCCCGGCCCCGTAGAGCTTGGGGCGGACGCCGTCGATGACGTTGGTGATCTGGCGGGGGATGAACTTCTCGACGTGCTGACGGGGGCCGTAGTTGTTCGAGCAGTTCGAGATGGTGGCCGCCACCCCGAAGGACCGTGCCCAGGCGCGCACCAGCATGTCGGAGGAGGCCTTGGACGCCGAGTAGGGCGAGGACGGGTTGTAGCGGGTGGTCGGCGTGAACTTCGCCGGGTCGTCGAGGGCCAGGTCGCCGTAGACCTCGTCGGTGGAGATGTGGTGCAGCCGGGTGCCGTGCCGACGGACCGCCTGGAGGAGCGTGAAGGTGCCGACGATGTTCGTGTCGACAAATGGATAAGGATCCTCCAGCGAGTTGTCGTTGTGGGACTCGGCGGCGAAGTGGACGACGGCGTCGGCGTCGGCGACCAGCCCATCGACGAGGTCGGCGTCGCACACCGATCCGCGCACCAGCCGGAACCGGTCGGCCGGCAGGCCGGTCAGGCTGGCCTCGTTGGCGGCGTAGGTCATGGCGTCCAGGACGGTGACCGAGGCGGCCGTGTGGTCGATCAGCCAGTGGACGAAGTTGCTGCCGATGAATCCGGCTCCGCCGGTGACAAGAAGGGAGGGCACGGCCTCAGTGTAAGGGAGGGCGCCTCGGTCGGGACGGCCGTCCACAAGGAGACCGCTGTCCTCCATGGAGGGGACAATTGTGGAGCCGCTATGGGTATGCGAAGGGATTTCGGAGCCGGAATCACTGCCGCTCTGACAGGATGTCGACATGCGAGGCATCATCCTGGCCGGGGGATCCGGCTCCCGTCTTCATCCCATCACTCTGGGCGCCAGCAAGCAGCTGATGCCCGTCTACGACAAGCCGATGATCTACTACCCGCTCAGCACGCTGATCTTCGCCGGCGTCCAGGACGTGCTGGTGATCACCACGCCGGAGGAGGCCGGGGCCTTCCGCAGGCTGCTGGGAGACGGTTCGCAGTTCGGCATCTCCATCGAGTTCGCCGTCCAGCCGGAGCCGAAGGGGCTTGCGCAGGCCTTCACCATCGGGGCGGATTTCCTCGACGGCGGGCCGAGCTGCCTGGTGCTGGGCGACAACATCTTCTCCGGTCCGGGGTTGGGCGCCCGGCTGTCGCGCACGGTCGCCGATCTGGACGGGGCGCTGATCTTCGGCTATCAGGTCGCCGATCCGCACGCCTACGGCGTCGTGGAGGTCGACGACGAGGGCATGGCGGTCTCCATCGAGGAGAAGCCCGCCCGTCCCAGATCGCACTGGGCGGTGCCGGGACTGTACTTCTACGACGCCGACGTCGTGGAGATCGCCCGCGCCCTGACGCCCTCGGCCCGCGGCGAGTACGAGATCACCGACGTCAACCGGGTCTATCTGGAGCAGCGGCGGCTCCATGTCGACCTGCTCCCGCGCGGCACCGCCTGGCTGGACACCGGCACCTTCGAATCCCTCAACGATGCCGGGAACTACGTGCGCACCATCCAGGCCCGTCAGGGGCTCCAGGTCGGCTGCCCGGAGGAGGCCGCCTGGCGTCGCGGGCTGCTGAGCGCCGAGGACCTGTTGGAGAGGGCGGCACGGTTCGAGAAGTCCGGCTACGGGGCTTACCTCAGGGGGCTGGTCTCGAAGATCTGACGAGAGCCCCGGGGCGTGTCGGATCCTGGTGAGCAGACGCACCAGGATCCGACCGGCTCACTCGCAGGCGACCCCGTCGCCGTCCCGGTCGAGCTTGGTGCTGTATCCCGGGTCCCCGCGGTGAAGCGGCGCGACGCCGGCGGCCCGGGCCGCCGAGCAGTTCTGGTAGTAGGCGTCGGAGCCGGACCCGGCATCGGTGGTCGCCTCGGTGCTGGTGGTGCGCGGTGCGGCCGCACGTCGCGGGGCGGAGGTCCTGGCCCTGGTCGGCGCCGCCGTGGCGGCAGTCGTGGCCGCCTTCGTGGGCTTCGGGGCTGGGGCTTTCGGGACGGTGGCCTTCGGGGGAGTGGCCTTCGGCGTCCAGGTGACCTGCGGGCTGGTCGCGGTGGGCACCTTCTGCCCCGTGCAGCCCGACAGGACTTCTGCGATGGCCGACTTCTCGCCGGGGGTCACCCACAGCTTGTAGGCGTGCTTGACCGCCACCTGGCGGGCGACGTACTGGCAGCGGAAGGCCTTGTTGGCCGGCAGCCAGGTGGCCGCGTCGCCGTCGGACTTCTGCTCATTGGCGGGGCCGTCGGCGGCCAGCAGGTTCAGCGGATCGTTGGCCAGCTCCCGGCGCCGCTCGGCGCCGAGCTGCTGGGCACCGGTCTGCCAGGCGTCCGAGAGCGCCACCACGTGGTCGATCTGCACCGCCGTCGAGGTCTTCTCGCCGCGGACGAAACGGATCGTCGTGGCGGTGTACGGGTCCTGCAGTGTGCCGCTGGTGACGATGCAGTCACGGGTGCCCGGTCGGGTGGTGACGGCGGTGAGGTCGCGGTGCAGGATGTCGTTGCGGGTGTCGCAGCCGTTGTGGTCGACGTCGGCCCAGGCCTGCCCGAAGTTGTCGCGGTCGTAGCCGGTCTTCGGGGCCCGGCCCTTCACCCGGAGAGTCTCCAGCATGGCCGCGGCGGTGCCCTGGGTCGCGGTGCCGGAGCTGGTGCTCCTGGCCGTTTCAGGGGTTGCGGTCAGCGTCCGCGGCGTCGCCCTCGGCGTGGAGGGGGCGGGGGAGGAGCTGGAGGCCGCCGAGCAGGCGGCCATGCCTCCGGCGGTCAGCAGCACCATCACCCCCGCTCCCGCGCGCCGGCAGAGGTCTGTGGGTCCGTATCGTCGAGTCACGACCTATGTTCTAGCGCATGGCTCCGACAGTCGTGCCTCCGGCCGCTCAGAGATCGAGCAGATCACTGGCGTCGGCAGCGGCGGCGGTGCGCAGCAGGATCTTGCCGCGCAGGTGCCCGTCGGCCAGCCGCCGGTATGCCGAGGAGACGTCATCCAGGGAGAAGACGGAGTCGATCGGCGCCACGATCGCGCCGCCGGCGATGGCCGCTGCGACATGGGCCAGGTCGTCGGGGCGGGCGGCGGCCGAGCCGTCGGTCCGGGCTCCAAGATCGGCTGCGGCCTTCCCGGTGGCGATCGAATCGATCCGTCCGGCCGGCACGCCCAGTTCGATGAGTCCCTTCACCTCGTCGAGGTCCCGGGTGGCCAGGGCGGAGTCGATGCCGTCCGGGGCCAGCAGACGCAGCCGTTCCCACAGGCCCTCGCCGTACTCCACCGGCTCGATGCCGATCGCACGCAGGAAGTCGTGATTGGCGGGTCCGGCGCTGCCGATCACCCGGGCCCCGGTGGCGCGGGCGATCTGGGCGGCCAGCACCCCCACTCCGCCTGCCGCCCCGCCGACGAAGACGGTGTCGGCAGCCGTCGGTGCGATCGCGCGGATCGCGGCGATCGCCGTGGTGGCCGCGATCGACAGGCCACCGGCGACGTCGAGTCCCAGGCCGGCCGGCACCGGGGTGAGGGAATCGGGATCGACGACGACGTGATCGGCCTGGGCGAAGAATCGCCGGCCGCCGAGGACGGGATCGCCGACCGAGAAGCCCTCGACGCCCTCGCCGGTCTCGTCAACGATCCCCGAGAAGTCGTTGCCGTTGCCCGAGGGCAGCCCGGGACGCATGAACTGGCCGCCGGCGAGGATCTTGAGATCGACCGGGTTGAGGCCCGCATAGGCCACTCTCACCCGGACCCGACCCGGACCGGCGTGGATCTCCTCGTCGGTCTCCACCCGGAGCCTGCTGAAATCGCCGAACTCGCTGAACACCACGCGTCGTGACATCTCGTCCTCCTTGAAACGGGTACCTCATTCGAGGTTAGCCGCGGAGGAATCGCCAAGTAGGCCGGCCCAGGCTGCGCGTGCCGAGGAGCAGCCGTCTAATAGGCGCCCGAGGAGGAGAAGACCGCCTTGACGGTCCGCTTGAGAATGGAGAGGTCCTGGAGCATCGACCAGTTGTCGACGTAGTAGAGGTCCAGGCGCACCGCGTCGTCCCAGGAGAGATCCGAGCGTCCCGAGACCTGCCACAGGCCGGTGATGCCGGGGCGCACGTCCAGCCGGCGGCGCACATGCGACTTGTACTGGGCGACCTCGTTCTCCAGGGCGGGGCGAGGACCCACCAGGCTCATGTCGCCGCGCAGCACGTTGACGAACTGGGGCATCTCGTCGATGGAGAACTTCCGGATGATCTCGCCCACCCGGGTGACCCGCGGATCGCGCGACATCTTGAACAGCACGCCGCCGTTGTCGGAGAGCAGCTTCGCCTTGATCTCCTCGGCGTTGGTCACCATGCTGCGCAGCTTGAGGCACTCGAAGATCTCGCCCTTCATGCCCACCCGGCGCTGCTTGAAGAGGATCGGGCCGCCGTCCTCCCGCTTGATGGCGAGAGCGGCGATGGCGACGATCGGGGAGGTGACGATGATGAGCAGGAGGGATCCGACGATGTCGAAGGATCGCTTCAGCCAGGTGGTCGCACGTTCGGCCTGGGGCTTGTCGATGTGTACCAGGGGGATGCCGCCGACCGGGCGGATCGTCATCCTTGCGGCCGCGACGTCGGTGAGGGTGGGGACGACGATCAGCTCGGCGCTCTCGCTCTCGAGCTGGCGGGCCAGCCGGTTGAAGTCTCTGCCGCGGGAGTAGGCGCCCTCGGCGAAGATGACGCCGTCGGCGCCGGTGAGGCGGGCGGCGGTGACCACGTGTTCGGGGCTGTCGACGGTGGGGACGGTGAGCTCCTCCGGTTTCGGCGAGGGGTCGTCGGTGAGCAGGCCCACCACGTCGTAGCCCAGCCAGCGCTCCCGGTGGAGGATGGCGACCAGATCGCTGATGTGGCCGTAGTCCCCGGCGACGAGCACGCGCCGGCGGAAGCGCCCGCGGACCCTGGCCTGCTGCAGGTGCCGGCGCATCAGGTAGCGCCCGGCCAGCACGAGGGGGATTCCGATGCTGAACATGAGGAAGTAGAAGGCCCTCGACATCGGGTACTGCAACAGGTAGGCGGAGATGCCCAGCAGTCCCGCTGCCAGCAGGGAGGCGTTGAGCACCCGCCGGTACTCGATCGTCCCGACTCCCAGATGCTTGTGTTGGTAGCCGCCGAACAGGGCGATGATGATCAGCCAGGCGGGCACCATCACCAGTGCGATCGGGGCGAGGATGGGCTCGGTGACCGCGTCCTCCTCGAACACCGGAATGTCGGTGCGGGCGCGGATCAGCAGCGCGCAGACCGTCGATACCGTCACGGTGGTGAGATCGGTGAGCAGGACGCCGAGGATGCTGACATGTCGGTTCCGGGGCTTCCGGGGTTGCTGCGGAGCGTCAGAGGTATTCCGGAGGCGGAAGGAGAGGATCCCGGTGGGGGCCCGACGGGCGGGGACGGCCCGTCCTGTGATCTCGCGAAGGGCCGGGCCCGGGCTGGCCAGCGAACTCTCCTGTGTCACCGTGTGACTCCTCCCACCGGTCGTACCGGCTACAGCGCCGTGCGGAACCACTCAGCGAACTGATGTGACCAATGTGTACATTACACCCGAATAGCCAAAAGTTGTGCTCGTCCTCATAGATCTGGCCATTTGGCCATGTATCCGGCGTGAACCGCCGGTGATCCCGGTGAACACCTGGCGAGAAGGATGGCGCGGGCCGAGGTGTGCATATCGACGACATCGTACAACGTGGGGGTTTCAGACGACGTATCGGGCCCTCGCATGTGGATGCACGTTCCCAGATCAGGTGAGGTCAGCCGGTCGGGGGTGCTCTGCCGGGACGGCCCGGCGGGATGTGACAGGTTCCGGCGTCGCGCCAGGGCCGCGCGGGTAGCCTCGGAACTGGCGGTGCGGGTCGGGGATCCGCACCACGGCGTCCGGGAGAGGGCGTCCGGGAAGGAGCACGGTGGAGCGTCCTGTCGCACTCGTCTGTTCGGGAGATCCCCCCGAGGGGAACGCCGAGGTGCTGCACCTGGCCCGGGCACTGCGGTCGGTGGGCCGTCCGGCGGTGATCTGGGTGGCCGACGATCGGCCGAGCAGGGTGATCAGGTCACTCGACGGGCTGGTGCTGAGGCATCTTCCGGCCCCGCTGCCGGGACGTTCGATGACGTCCCGGCTCGTCCACGCCGGATCTCGCGCCTCGGCGACGCAGGCGTGGAAGCACGCCTTCGAGCAGGATCATCCCGGGGTGATCGACGTTCACGGGTTCGGCCCTGCGGGGGTGCAGGCCCTGTCGTTGGCGAGGCGGACCGGTACTCCGTTGGTGATCAGCAGCAGGGGTGAGACCTTGGCGCAAGGGGCCCGGAGCATCTCCCGCCATCCCGGGCTGGCCAAGGCCTACGCCGAGGCGCTGCGCCGGGCCTCGTGCGTCGTGGCGACCGACTCCGAGGTGGCCGCCGACCTGCGCTCCCGGTTCGGGGCGACGGTGGAGGTGATCCCCGATGGAATCGATCCGGTGGCAACCTCCTTCGACTGGTCCGACATCCCGTGGCAGATCGACGGCCGCCCGGTGGTCTTCGCCTGCGGGGAGATCGATGAGATGTCCGGCTTCGACCTGCTGGTCGAGGCCTCGGCGCGTCTGTCGGCCGGCCATCAGCTGGTGATCGGTGGGCAGGGGCACGGCCTGGAAGGGCTGAAGCGGTGGGCCCGCAGCCGCGGCGGAACCGGCTCGGTGAGCTTCCCGGGCCGGCTGAGCGCCAGCCAGAAGGCGGCCGGGCTGGATCACGCCGATGTGGTGGTGCTGCCTGGGCGGGTGAGCACGTCCAGGGCCGAGATCGTGGATGCCTGGCGTTCGGGCACGCCGTTGGTGGCCACCGCGACGCGCACGGCGGCGGCGACCGTTCATCACGGGATGGATGCGCTCCTGGTTCCGCCCGGGGAGTCGGCGCCGTTGGCCGAGTGCGTGGGACGGCTCCTCATCGACCAACGGCTGTCGGCCGATCTGGCGGCCGAGGGGCGACGCCGGGTCGACGAGTTCAGTTGGGAGACGGCGGCTCGCCGCTACGGCGAGGTGCTCGACCGATCGGCGGCGGCCAGTTGAGGATCTCTGCGGGGCCGTCCGGTAGGAGTCGTCGGGGTGTGGAGGGCCGCAGGAGGACGGGGCGTGGCGCTCGGGTCGTATGGAGAGCCTCGAGGATGAGTCTCACGGCCGCCCCGATCTGGTTCATCGCCCGGTCATAGCCCGCGGCGGGTCCCCGATAGGGATCCTCGATGACGACGTCGGGGCCCGGACGCAACAGCCCGTGCCGTCGTCCGGCGCGTTCGGTGAGACTGCGGAACCGTGACTCCTGGGAGCTCCGGGCCGGCCATGACGAGTCACCGGCCTGGAGAAGGCTCTGGCAGATCAGCGCGAACTCGCGGAGGGTGAAGGTGCGGTGCAGGGCCTCCGGAGCCAGTTCCAGGACCCTTCTTCGCTGGACCTGATCCATGGTGAGTACCAGGTCTGCGACCTCCAGGAGCCAGGAGTTGAGCCGGCGGGCGCGATGGGGCCGGGGCGCTGCACCGGCCCGGCGCATGGCATCTGCCATCGCGGGATCCAGGCTGAGACCCACCAGAGCGTCCGTGCCGGCGCTGGAGACGTCCACGTCGGATTCGACCGCTGCATCGAGCAGCTGTGCCGCAGCAGGGGAGCGACAGATATTCCCCGTACACACGACAAGGATCCGGAAAGTCATCGATGGCCTACTGAGGGTGGTTGGCGACGTAGTCCGCCATTGTGTCATTCTTCAGCGCGGCCGACAGCGCCTTCATCCCCGCCTCGTCGACGATGTCGTAGGCCTGACCGTCGGCCGACTTGCCGAAGCCCGAGATCGGCGCCTGGACTGGGACCACGCCGGCTCCGGAGCGGAACTTGAGGCTGGTGGCGATCTTCCGGATGTTGGCGTTGGTCAGACCCGAGTCCACCGTCATGGTCTGGGAGGCCGATGCCATCACGTCATTGAACTTCTTCGGATTCGCCAGTACCCCTCCCGACAGGGTCTTGTCGATGATCGCGGTGACCACCGCACGCTGCCGGGCGGCGCGGTCCAGATCACCATTGGCGAGGTTGTAGCGCTGGCGGACGTAGGCCAGGGCCTGCTCGCCCTTGAGGGTGATGGTGCCCTTCTTGAAGGTGTAGCCGAGATTCGTGGAGGCCTGGGGATTGTTGACGGTGACCCCGCCGAGCTCGTCGGTGAGCTTGATGAATCCCTCGAAGTCGATGATGGCGGCGTGGTCCATCGTTACCCCGGTGAGATTCTGCAGGGTCTTGATGGTCAGGGCCGGGCCGCCCCAGGAGTAGGCGGCGTTGATCTTGGCCTTCGAATCGTGGGGGACGGACTTGTTCGCGGGGATGGTGACCCACATGTCACGCAGGAAGGTCACCAGGTAGAGGGTCTCCCGGTCCCCCGAGAGGTGGGCGACCATCAGCGAGTCGGAGCGTCCCTGGTCCGAGCCGCGGGAGTCCGAACCCATCAGCACGAAGTCGATCGGCTGCCCGGGGGAACAGGGGTCGCCGAGGTGTCGGGAATCAGGCCGGGATCCCGGTCGATGTTGCTGATGGCGCTGCTCACGCTCTTGAGGTAGAAACCCAGGGCCGCGACGACGATCAGGATGAAGGCCAGCGCGACGGCCAGGAAGATCTTCGGTCCTCGGCGGTGTCCGCCCTTGCCGCCGGCCCGTCTCGCCGATGCGCCCGAGGCCTTCTCGGCCTCCTCCTCCGAGTCGAGCAGATCGTCCAGGCTGGATGTGTCGGCACGACGGGGGGTGTCCCCCGAATCGGGCGTGTGCTTGGCCATGGCGTGTCTCGCTTCGTGATCGGTGCTCGGGCCGGCCGGGCGGCTGTCTACTTCAGTATGCGCCACTCGGCTTCAAGACGGTGGTGACGGTCTTGGCGACGATGGTGAGATCGGTGATCGGCGACCAGTTCTCAACATAGCGGAGGTCCAGGCGCATGCCCTCCTCCGGGGACAGGTCGGATCGTCCGCAGACCTGCCACAGGCCGGTGATTCCAGGCTTGGCGAGGAGACGCCGCTTGTAGGCGGGCAGATACTCGGCCACCTCGCGGGCCATCTGCGGTCGGGGGCCGACGACGCTCATGTCACCCTTGAGCACGGTCCAGAACTGCGGCAGCTCGTCGATGGAGTACTTGCGCATGGTGGCGCCGATCTTCGTCATCCGGGGGTCGTGATCGATCTTGAAGAAGAGGGCCTGACCGCCGGCGTCGTCGATGAGCTTCTGGATCTTCGACTCCGCGTTGATGCTCATGCTGCGGAACTTGTGGATGGTGAAGGGTTCGCCGAAGCGCCCGACGCGTTCCTGGCGGAAGATCACCGGGCCATGATCCTCCCGCTTGATGAGGATCGCGGCGACCAGGAACACCGGGGAGAGCACGATGAGCGCCAGAATCGAGAAGATGATGTCGAAGGCGCGCTTGAGCGCGTACTTCCAGCCGGTGAACTGAGGGATCTCGACGTGCATCAGCGAAACGCCGGGCGTGTCGGTGTAATGCATGCGAGGGCCCACGATATCCATCACGCGCGGGGTGACTACCAATGACGTCGGGGAACCTTCAAGATTCCAGGCCAGGGCGCGCAGGTAACTGCCGGGGAGCCCCTCCGTGGCGACGACCGCTTCGAACTTGTCGAAGACACCGAGAAGGTCGTCGGCGCTGTGTACGGGAACGCCGCGTAATTCAGATGGCGTCTCCTTCGCGCTGCCGCCGATCAGGCAGGCACCGCGAGGGGAGAATCCGGCATCTACATGGTGGCGCAGATCGGTGATCACCCGCGCCACCTGGTCCTCGGGACCGACGACGGCACAGGTGGTCAGATATTTTCCGCGGACTCGGGCATGATTGAGCCATGCCCTTGCGGACCACCGCTCGAGGAGGAGCAGCAAGATGCCAAGAGGCAGCAGGAGGATGAACAGGGATCGTGCGAACTGAGCCTTCAGGATGTAGGAGAAGATCGCCACTCCGCCGAAGACGTACAGGCTGATTCTGATGACCCGTCGGTACTCCTCGACTCCCGCGCCGGTGATCCATGCGTTCCGGGAGCCGCCTGCCGCTAGGGAGACGAGCCATATGAGCCCCAGCGTCGGAGCGGCGATTGTGTAGGGCACCCCGGTGAGGCCGACAAGGGCGTCTTCCCCGGTGGAGGCCAACGTCATCGAGATCAGTACCGCGATGCTGATAGCGAGCAGATCGCAACCCACGAGGACAAGGCGATACGTGCGCCCCCAGCTCGGCTCGCGTGAGCCGCGGCGAACATATTCCGAACGTCCCGTCCGACCAGGAAGGGTAACTGTTCAGGTGGTGGCCGGGGTCCAGGCCTGTCCGTTGAACAGGTCGATGAGGGCCTGGTAGGTGTTGCGGGCCTGCTTGGCGGTGGTGGCCAGGTAGGAGCGCAGCCGGAGGAAGCCCTCGGCGCCGGTCAGGGTGCGGTGGGTGCCTGAGACCTTGTGGTGGACCTTGACCATGCGGATCTCGCGTTCAGCCGCATTGTTGTCGGGTTCCAGGCCCGGTGTGGTGGCGAAGCGCAGGTAGTCATCGATCCGGGCACCGATCCGCCGGGCCAGGGCCCGATGCTTCGCCCCGACCTTCCCCGGCACCTCCGAGGCGGCGCCCAGCAGTGCCGCATCGGTGACCAGCCGCCGCTGGCGGGCCAGGAACTGGGGGTCGGCCTTTCCGGCGGCGGCGTGGGGGTCGCGGATGAGGACCAGGAGGGCGTCGAGGACCTGACGGGCCCAGCAGAACGCCCCGGGCGGGTCGTGGGCGTCGTGGTAGTCGGCCACCGCGACCAGTTCGCGGAGCAGGTGGGCGCAGCACAACTGGTGGGCCGGTCCGGTGAGCGTGTCGTAGGGGGCCCAGGCGTCATGAACCAGAATCCCGGAGAAGCCCGGCAGGATGCCGGCGGCATCCATGCCCTTCCGGCCGCGTTTGGGATGGACGCTGATGTGGGAGTATCGGCCGGTGGAGGCCGAGTGGACCCAGTGCAGCTTCCCGGCGACCCGCAGCCCCGTCTCGTCGGCATGGACGATCGGGGATGCGGCGATCCCGGCGGCCACCTGGTCGGTGAACTCGTCCAAGTGCTCACCGCCCGCCTGTTCGACGGCGGAGGCCACCGTCCCGGTCGCCACCGGCATCCCCAGCAGATCGGCCAGCGTCGAAGCCACCCGCCTGATCGGTATGTACTGGCCGGCGGCCAGATAGGCCATCGCCGCACGGGCACGCGGCCCGTAGGAGACCGGTGCGTTGACACCGGCCGGCGCCGTCCCGGCGGCCAGGGCTCCGCAGGCGCACCGGCGCGTGAGGATCCGATGCTCGGTGACGGTCACACGCACCTGGGGCAGTTCGACCACCTGCCGGGCCACCACACCCCCATCACAGGAGCCGTCCAGCACCCCGCCACAGGCCGGACACCGGCCGGGGGCATGCACCACCACATGATCGGGATGATCGACCTGGCGCAGTGTGGTGCCCGGATGGCCGGGCTGGCCGCCTGGCTTCTTGCCCGAGGGACGCCGCAAGGATTTCGGGGCGGGCTTGGCCAGCCCGTCGGTCGAGGGTGGCTTCGAAGAGTTCCGCGAGGTCGACCCGAGTTGGCGTTCCAACTCGGCGATCCGGGCCTTCAACTCCGCGATCTGGGCCGCCTGGGCGGCCACCAGCGCGACCAACTCGTCATAGGTGGGTTTACGCGACCGCGGCATGCCCCGAATCCTCCACCCCTCAGCCCCCAGACCAGCCACGCGACACGCCGCAGGCCCCCTCAGATCAGGCCGTCAGACCCGAAGCCACCACCTGAACAGTTACCAGGAAGGGTGCTCGCCGATTCCGTCAGCTCATCGATTGTCAATTCGCGTCCACCCCCCCGACGAGATCGTCCGCGCGGCCCGGGGACTGTCTCAGCCCGTCCCGCAGGAAACCTCAGCCAGAGAAGACTCGCGCTCTCGCGTATCGCAGGTAAGTTTATGGTGTGAATCGGGCGAGGGGCAAGCTCTTTTTGTCACCCTGACGGGGTATATGTGGCCGCGGTGCACACCTCTTCCGTGACGGACACGGCGCGGAAAACTACTGTGTGTCGGCCTCGGTTGCAATGCAGAGCCGGGGGGAATTTTCGCCATCGGCATATATGCACTGCCACTTTGACAGCACCTCATCAGAGCAGATCCTCGGACTCGGCGCGCTTGAGGCGGTGGCTTGCGGGGTGCCTGGCGGCCACGGTGCGCTGCACGGGTTGCGCGGCCGCGTGCGAGAAGGCCTCTTCGTCATCTGAGGAGATCACGGGCATTCGGCGGGTCTCCGAGAGTTCCTCGGAGTGGGACTGTGGCCGTGGCGTGCTGGAAGGCGGTGTGGGGCGCCCCTGCCGGGCGTACTCGGATTGGGAGTATGCGTAGTTGTACTCCGCGTCCCCATAGCGCATCCGGGCGAGCCTGGAGGAGGCGGCGCGGTTGAGCACGACGCCGGCGACGGCTCCCTCGCCGTGCTCGATGGCTTCGAGCGTCTGATCCAGCTGCTCGGCCCTGGTGTGCCCTGCGGAGGCCACCACGACGACGGAGTCTGCGAGATGGGCGAGTACGACGGCATCGGTCACAGGCAGCACCGGGGGGGCGTCGAGGACGACGACGCGGTCACGTGAGAGGTATCTCACGAGCTCGGCCATCCGGTCGGAGCCGAGCAGCTCGGAGGGGTTCGGCGGAGTCTCGAACGCGGGCAGAACGGAGAGGCCGTGACGGATGGTGTTCTCGATGTCGACCGATCCGACGAGCACCTGGAGCAGGCCGAGCGGGCCTCTCAGGCTGTAGGTGTCGGCGACGCTGGGTCTGCGCAGGTCGGCGTCGATGAGTACGACGTCGTCGCCCGCGGCCGCCATCACCTTGGCGAGGTTGGCCGCCACTGACGACTTTCCGTCGCCCTGCAATGGCGAGGTGACGAGGATGACGCGGGCCTGCTTGTCGACGTTGGCGTAGCGCAGGTTGGTACGCAGCTTGCGTACGGACTCCGCGGACTGAAAGTCGCTGTCGGCGGCGGCCTCGGTGCGGGCGATCGATTTCGACTGCGGCAGGACCGCCAGGATCGGCACCTCGAAACGATCGGTGATGTCGGCGGCCGTGCGCAGTCGCGTGTCGAAGTGCTGGCGGGTGAACGCGAAGGCATAGCCGAGGAGCAGACCGGCGAGGACACCGGCCGCCATGTACTTGAGCGGGGAGGGGGACTTCTCAACCTGGGAGAGACTCGCAGGCGCCATCATCACCACCTGGACGGGAGAACTCGCCCCCTCGAGCCGTCTCACCTGGACGGCTGCCTGGTTGACGACAGCGTCGGCGATCTGTCGGGACCGCTCAGGACTGTCCCCCGTTGCGGTGACATTGATGGTGAGCGAGTTGGCTGCGTTCGAGGCGCTGAGATCGGCCGCGAGCTCGGTGGGGCTTACAGATAGGTTGAGCTGCGTGATAACCGCTTGGGCGACGGACTCGGATGTGAACAGGGGCACGAAGGCCTTGACCTTCTGGGCAGCCAGTTGGGAGGCGTTGAAGTAGACGTTCGAGTCGGTCGAACCGCTGGCCGACTTGGGTACGGACACACGAACGTAGGCGGTGGCCTGACTGGTGTAGTGGGTGGGGAGCAGCACGAGCAGCCCGGCTGCCGCTGCGGCTCCGAGCAGGGTGGAGGCGATGATGGTTCCCAGCCGACGTCTGGTCAGTCTGAGGAAGTCACGAAGGGTCATCGTGCGGGGTCCTCGTCCACTAAGAAAATACTCTGCGACCGCCGTACAGAAGCACGACGAGCTAGATATTACAGGTGCTCGTGGCGATCCTGTAGCGCAAGTGTCAACCTGGAATTGACGGTGATGACGAGTGGCGCGCAACCGGTTATCCTGTTGCGGTCTGTGAGTGGCCTGATTGGAGGGAGAGCCGGTGGATCAACCAGGAGCGGCACTCCGCGACGGACTCGGGCGGGGCGACATCAATGACTCCCAGATGACGAGGATCCTCTTTGTGTGTACTGGCAACATCTGTCGTTCCGCGTTCGCGGAGGCTTGTCTAAAGAGCATGCTGAAAGTTGAGGATCGCACTGGGGTGAGTTCCGCAGGGATCGCGGCGTTGGTGGGCAATGAGATGGATCCGCTGATGGCCCACGAGGCCGCACTGCGTGGCATCGATGCCCGGAAGCACCGCGCCCGCCAGCTCACTGGCCGCATCCTTAAGGATGCTGACGTCGTGCTCGTCTTCGGGCCAGAGCATGTGGAGTGGATCGCGAACGAGTACCCGGAGCACCTGGCGAAGGCCGTGAGTCTCGGACAGGCGGCCCGCGCGCTGCAGTCTCGGCCGAGACTCGCGTCTTCCTCTTGGAGAACACTCCTCGACGATGTGCAGGCACTGTCCGTGGAACCTTGCGAGGCAGATGAGATCAAGGACCCGTACAGACGCGGCGAAGGTATTGCTAAATGTGCCGCCGGACGGATATGCGCGGACCTGGATGTGCTGTCTGCAGCTCTGTCAAGATAATAGGCGCGAGGAGAAATGGATGGAACTGGATGAGGCCCGATCCGCCGAAAGGCTACGCGTGCTGCACGTGGTGGAATGCTTTGCCGCGGGGGTGAAGACGGCGCTGTTGCAATACATCGCTTCCACTCCGATGGTTGAACATATCGTAGTGGCGAATAACCGTGGTGAGCCGCTGCCCGATGTTGATCCTGGCTACCGGCTAATTTCTATGGAGAGCGGACACTATGCACGAATTAGGCAGATTGAGAGACTCTGCAAGAAGCTTAGTCCATCACTGGTTCATGCACACTCGAGTTACGCCGGCATATATACGCGGCTGAGCCGCATCGGCGTGCCTGTTGTGTACACCCCGCACTGTTTCGCATTTGAGCGTCGAGACGTTGCAGCCCCTGTGAGAGCGATGCTCTGGTTGATTGAGCGAGGACTCGCCGTCAAGACCTCGGTGGTAGCCGCATGCTCATATCGTGAAGCCCGGCTTGCTCGTCAGATGTCGAAGAGCGTGGAACTTGTCCCCAATGTCGGACGTTTCGAATCAGTGGATTTTACACGTTCTGGAGAAGAACCGCATGAGACGGCAGCGAGGGTCGTCTTCCTGGGCCGACTGTCTGCACAGAAGGATCCACGGTTCGCGATGGAGATGGTGCGTGATCTACGCCGGATTGTGGCTGACGGGGTTGATGCTGAATGGATCGGGGACGGTCGACAGGAGATCCGTCACGAGCTTGCGGATGCTGGGATTAGAGTGAGCGGATGGATGGATGCAGACGATGTTTCCGCGGAGCTGGCCAGCTGTTCGATCTATGTACATACTGGTGCATGGGAGGGTTTCCCGATGGCGATTCTCGAGGCGTCCCAGCTTGGACGGCCCATCGCAGCCCGGGCCATCCCCGCAATGGAGCGGATGCCTCAGGACTATCTTGGAGACTCGCCGTCGCAACTCGCCAGGATCGTGGCCGCGACGCTGCGATCGTCCGAACGACGCGAGGAGTGTTCTGCCCGGTGGGCGAACGTCTTGGCCGTGAACACTCGGGAAAACCAGCGTGAGGCACTGTTGGGCGTCTATGACCGCGTCGCCGATTGCCGGACGAGAGGAAGCATGAGATGGAGATAGCCCTGTCGGGACGATTCATCGAGCGCAACGTCGGTGGCAACTCCACTTACGGACGGGCGCTCCGAAAAGGTCTGGAGGCCAGAGGGGAGCATACCGTGCTCATCCCATACGGCTCGTCGGCCATGGCCACCGCCCTCGCCGAGACCAGGTACGGGCGTAGCCATCCCGCGAGCGTCGACGTGGTCCATTTCCTGGCTGATACAGGCCCACTCATGACGCCACGAGGCCCCAGTGTGGTAACCGTTCACGGTGTCGCGTCCAGGTGGACGACCGTATCGAGGAGCCGCGCTGCGGACCGCCTCTGGCGGACGAGGGTCGCCAGAGCCGTGCGCCTGTGCGACCGGATCATCACCGTCTCTCACTCGAGCGCCTCCGATGTCGCCGAGGTCTTTGGCGTGCCCACCGACCGGATCACCGTCATCTATCACGGTCTGGAGGCCAACGTCATCCACCCGCCGGAAGAGACGCCGGCCAGGTTGCGGGGCTTGGTCGACGAGGGATTCGTGCTTTACCTGGGCAACGTCGAACCCAGGAAGAACCTGGTGAACCTGGCCGGGGCCTTCTCGACCGATGCACTGCGATCGACCCGCCTGGTTGTCGCCGGCCGGCCCGCATGGGACTACAAGGAGTCGCTGGCCGCCTTCGAGCAGGCCGACAACGTCGACTACCTCGGGTTCGTGAGTGACGAAGAACGGTCCTGGCTCTACAGCCACTGCCGGCTGTTCGTCTTCCCGAGCCACTACGAGGGTTTCGGCCTGCCTGTCCTGGAGGCCCTGGGAGCAGGAGTGCCGGTCGCGTGCTCCGACCGTGGATCGCTGGCCGAGGTGGCCGGGCCTGCGAAGGTTCTGCCAGGTATCGATGTGGCAGGCATCTCCGAGGGAATCAGTGATGCGCTGTCCGACGAAGGGTGGCGCAGCCGGATTGGCACCCTCGGCCCGCAATGGGCCTCGAGGTTCACCTGGCAGAAATCGGTGGACCGGCACCTCGACCTCTACCAGGAGCTGGTCGGATGAGACGCATCGCCCTGCTGCACGCCTACAGCCCTTTCAATGCGGGAGACGGGCTGCTTGTCGAACAAGCCATTGACCTGATTCATGAGGCGCTCGGCGCCGAAGTCCGCATCGACATCTTCGCATCCAGGCCCGATGGCTTCGCCCGGACCTCGGCGCCCGGCACCCATATCGTCGGGACTCGGCCGGGGTTGCGCGGGTATTCACGGGACTATCTGCGCCGGCTGGCCCGCCTCGACGAGTACGGCCTGGTGGTCGGGGTGGGCGGCGGCTACCTGCGCTTCGGCAAGCCCGTCGAGGCGATCAAGGCATGGCTGGTCCACATGCCCCAGCTCGCCGGGGCCGCCCGTGCCGGGAATGCCGTCTATCTGCCTCAGAGCTGCGGTCCCCTCGGCCCGGTGTCGGGCCCGGTGGTTCGGCGGTTGTTCGGAAGAATGGGCACCGTCATGCTGCGCGACGACCGCTCGGTCTCGGACTGCCTGGGTGTGGAGGTCGTGAGGGCTCCCGACTGCGGCCTGTTGGGACTGAGCCGGGCCGAGCTGCCGTTTGACACTGATGCCCCGGTGGTCGTGGGTACCCGTGCCCTCAGTCGCGGTGCGGCCTGCGACGTCGAGGAGATCGCGCGGCGCCTGGCTCCGGTGGACGGTCTCGTCCAGAGCAGTGTGGGTGCGAACAACGACGAGGAGTGGACCCGCCGGCTCGGCGCGAGCAGGTTGTACTCCCAGGCGGACCTCGGGGCCATGGACAGGGCACGGGTGGTGATATCGGTGCGACTTCACGGGGCACTCATGGCCCTGGCGGCCGGCCACTATGTGATTCATCTGTCCTATGAGCGCAAGGGGTTCGGGGCCTTCGGGGACCTGGGTCTCGAGGACCACGTCCACAACGTCTACTCGATGCCGGTGGACCGGGTGGTGGCCCAGGCCGAGGCTCTGGCCCATGATCAGGCCGTCAGGGACCGCTTCGACGCCAGGGTTGCCGCGGCGTTGCCGCGGCTCGACTGCAGCCGCCGGAGGACTATCAGCCGTATAGCGGCTGCGGCGGGGACCTGGCAATGCTCTTGAGACGACCTCCGGCGCGCAACGTCATCCTGAATCTGGCTTCAGGGGGGTCACGCCCATGAGCTGTTCTGGAATTGTCGTGGTCATTCCGACACTGGGGCGCTCGCCACATTACCGGAGGCTGTTCGAGAGCCTTTCGGAACAGACAATCGCGCCAGACCATGTGGTAGTCGTCGTTCAGGGCGATCACGACGCCGTCGAGCGGAGCGCAGCGGGTACGCCTGACCTGCCGATAGAGATCGTTCATCACAGTCCGGGGCTGTCCGCGTCCAGGAACTATGGAATCGAATGCTGTGGCACCCACTGGCGTGGAGTCTTGATTCCCGATGACGATCTGTGGCTTGCGGACACGACGATCGAGCATGCCGCGACGCTGGCCAACGCACCATCGGAACGAATCATGGTGTATGCCGGACGAGTGTCGAGGCCAGCATCGTCCAGAGATCGCGTTCAGTATCTGAACGAGGCTCAGGAACTGGATCGGAGAACCGTCTGGAAGAGCGCGCTCGAGGGAGGACTCCTGATATCACGAGAAGCGTTCATGGCGACGGGAGGGTTTGACGAGGCGCTCGGTCTGGGCTCACCGGGACCGTATCAGTCCGGAGAGGGTACCGACCTGCTTCTGCGAGTGATGGATGCGGGCGGTTCCGTCGAGTTCGAGCCGCAGCTCCAGTTCTATGAGGACGAGCCAGGCCTCCCCCGGTCTGAGATGCTCACGAAGGTGCGGTCATACGCCCGCGGTACCGGCCGTGTGTACCGGATGCGGTATGGCGCCGCCGGCAGGTCGGGACTGGTGCTGAGAACGGTCGCGAAGCTCACTCTGTGTCTTGCCAGGCGTGACGGACTCGGAGTCGCGAGGAGCTGGAATGAGCTTCTCGGACGGGTCGAGGGGCTCACCGGGTGGGTAGCGTCACCGAAGACGGGACGCACCGCATGATGGCTCGGTCCGGCTCGGGGCTTGCCGATTCCCTGGGGAGCATCGTCTCGGCCGGTCTGGCGGCCGTGATCCCGATCGGCGTCCTCAGCGGTTCCGGCTCGGTGTACGGCATCCGGCGCGCCGGCATCATCTCTGTCTGCCTGGCGCTCGCCGCTTATCTGGCCCAAGTGCTCACCGCCGTATGCATCGAGGCGCCCCTCTACGGTGGCGGCCGGCGCGGCGAGCTCCCCACCGTGGTCTTCGCGGCCGGCTTTCTGGGCTGCGTGCTCTGGGGAGCCGGCGTCACAGGCTCGGTGATCGCCGTGGCCGGCCTGTTCCTCATGATCCCGGCCCTGGAATGCGCCAGAGCCTCGGCGGTGCTCCAGGGAGGCTGGCGGCGGGAGCTCATCGTCGGCGCACTGCTGGCGGCCGGGGTCGCCTGGACCCTGATCTCCAGAGGCCCCGTCGCCCTGCACATCGGAGTCGCCGTCGCGGTGGCCGGCGCGATGCTCATCCGGATGCCTCCCCGGTGGGCGGGCTTCCCGCTTCCCCGGGGCGGCCAGTGGTGGGTGGTCGCCGAGACCGCTCTGGTGGGCTCGGTGCAGCCCATTGCCCTGTCGGTGGCCTACGGGGGCCTGGGGGCCGAGGCCGCGACCGGGCTCAAGTTCGTGCTGTCATCTGCCAACATCGTCTCGCCGGTGCTGTATTTCCTGCGGCTGAGACTGCTCTCGCGCCGGTCCGTGCGTGACATCGGGCTGGCGTGCGTTCTCCTGGTTCTGGGATGCGGCGCCATTCTCGCCTTCCAGGCGGCCGGTGCGTTCGATCTCGCCTTCGGACCGACTTGGTCGGCGGTGAGCCTGGGCATGCTGGTGGCCGGAATCGTGTGGAAGGGTCTGTCGGCCGGCACCACCATCCCCTTCACGGCCCTGCGCCGCTCGGGTGAGGGCGCCGTGGTCATCACGGTTCGCCTCATCGCGACCGCTCTGTTCATCGCCGCATCAGTGATCGCCGTCAATGCCGTCGGCACCGTCATCGGCGTCCTGACCGGATTCGTGATCAGCGAGGCGCTGTCCTGGATCCTGTTCGCAGTCGCGGCACGCCGCTTCGGCGTAGGGGCGAACGTCTCCCGGAAGGGG
Source organism: Acidipropionibacterium virtanenii (assembly GCF_003325455.1). Classification (NCBI taxonomy): domain Bacteria; kingdom Bacillati; phylum Actinomycetota; class Actinomycetes; order Propionibacteriales; family Propionibacteriaceae; genus Acidipropionibacterium; species Acidipropionibacterium virtanenii. The sequence goes on along the minus strand of NZ_CP025198.1, from coordinate 2,937,722 downwards.
AAGGCGTCGTGACCCGCAAAGGGCCGGCCCCGTTCCGGAACTGGCCGGCATGGCTGAACCCCGCGGTCGTCATCGTGGCATTCACCGGTTCGCTGTCCCTCATCACGGTGATGCTCCCGGATTCGTTGTTCGAGGAGTGGGGCGTCGCCAAGATATTCGATCGCACCCACGCGCTGCTCACCTGGATCGGTATCGGAGCGCTACTGGTCGGGATAATGTTCGGAAATGGCTCATCCGATCGTGGTGGAGACATGCATGGCCATGGAGATCATGATGATCTCCTGAACAAGTGGTATAAGGGAGCTGGGATTCTGGTGTGCCTAGGCTATATCGCCTGGGGTATTATAGCGCTCACCCGTGGCCTCGACGTCTCATTGTTTCAGGCGGTTCTGGATCGGGATCTGGGAGCGATCTCGAATCTCAAGGGTTACCTCACCCCGGTTGGTGGCGTGACCACTGTCACTCAGCTGGCCGGCATCGTCTCGGCTGTCGGTGCTCATCGCTTCGTCCGGACCCGACGGGTTGGTCGCCTGTGGATCCTCGTGGTGGTCGCCGGGTTGCTTCGGGCGCTCTTCTACGCCGAGCGACTTGCTCTCATGGAGGTGCTCATCCCAGCCGCTCTGGTGCTCGTCCTCGAATCAAGCTTCTTCACGGCGCGCCGCGGCCTTACCCGGTGGCTCCCGGCGGTCGGTTTAGTGGGCATGGTTGTCGTTTTCGCGGTCTCGGAGTACTTCCGGAGCTGGATCTTCTACTCCGACGTGACTGACCTCCCGTTCGTCGTGTGGGTTCTGCTCCGGCTCGTCGGCTATTACGCGACCGCGTTCAACAACAATGCGCTATTCTATGATCTTGGATCAGCTGTACGACATGACCCGTATTACACATTTCCGTTCGCCTACGATTTCCCTGGGATATCTCTGATATTCGGGCGTCCGAAGGTTCACGGCGCCGACGTCAGTGATTGGTGGATAGGTCAGTTGCAGCTATATGCCAATGAGGAGTTCAACAACAGTGGATCATTCCTGGTTCCGATGGCTGATCTTGGGGTCGTCGGGGGAGTGCTGTTCTGGGTGCTCGTCGGCATCGCCATTGGAAAGGTGTACCGCCGTGCATGCTCAGGATGCGAGGTCGGCGTCGTCGCCTACTCGGTGCTCTTCCTCGGCCTGCTGGAACTGCCCCGATTCACCTACTGGACGCTGGGGCGGTTCTTCCCGGTGATCGTGGCAGTCATCCTGATGTTCGGTTATGACCGTGTGGCGGCCCGGCGAAGGTCGGCCGGTGTCAGGAAAGCAGTTTCGGCGTCCGGCGGTCCGACCGACAGGCACGTGTGAGACTCGCCAAGAGCGCGCCAATCCAAGCTCCAATGCTGTTCTCGATCACGTTCCAGATGTCCGGGCGTCGGGAGAGTTCCGGTAGTAGATACTGCGCGGTCTCAGCTCCCACGCTGGCCAGCATCCCGACAAGTCCCCACACCCATACTGGGACTCGTCGCCATGCCATTCCAAGCAGGAAGGTCAACGGGATGAAGGCGATGATGTTGCTCGCAATGTCACCTAGGGCCGTGGGGGAGACATGGGAGATCCGGTTGGCGATCCGCTGGATTTGCATGCCGACGTTGTACTTGAACGTGCCGATCGCTTGGGGATCGGGAAGCAGAACTGCGGCCGCGATGGCGATCAGGTAGAGCGGCACGGCCAGCCGGGCGATCACTGTCCCGGAGCCCACACGCGGATTCTCGTGTCCCTCGTTCGGGGGATACTCTGGGGTCAGTGGACTTCTCGGAGTCTGGACGGCGTGCTCCCAGAACCCTGTGCCCTGTTCGGGGGACGGGCGGGAATCGGTATAGCCGCTGCGCGGAGAAGTCACATGTTCACGGTACGGGGCTGCTTCAACAGTGATGCGAACAGCGGGTCAGGCGGCTCGCACCACCACGACCCCCGGACCCTCAAGTGACACCCTGGTGTCCGTCACTGCGAGCTCGCCCCAGGCGGCCAGCGTCGTCATGCCGTGAAACGCCGTCGTGAGTGCTACGTCCACCTTGACGGTGCCGGTGGCCCGGGTGGTGATGATGGCCAGACTGCCTCGCACCATGATCACCGTGTCGTCGTCCGGGCATGTCACCTCAACAAGTGACAGATCTGGTGAGTGCAGCAGCGCCAGCTGGCGGGCAGCTTGCACGCGTCGATGCCAGCCCGAGGAACGGGGGCACCGGCTCTGGATACCGCGGTTAGCAAGTCGCCGAGCCCTCGTAAAGACCTAAAGACCGTAGCCGTCGCGTGACAGCACTTTGAGAGCCTCTCTGACGGTTCGCGCGAACGATGGGCGGCCGGATTTTATCAGCGCATCATCAAGCTGAATATGTTTGGGTTGGCTCTTCCAGTAGGAAAGTTGTTCTCCCGTGACGATACCTACGCAGTGTGGATCCGACTGGCCGATGAGTTCGAAAAAATCGTCTGGTGTATAAACGTTGTAGTGGGCATCGTCGGCGTTGAAGTCTTCAGCGTCGTTGCTTGTCAAGAGGATGTCTGCGCGGCAGGCGACGGCGGCTGCATGGACGTGGTAGTCGCCCTCGTCTTTTCCTGTGAAGGTAAGATTGTCTGGAAATTCATCGAGCCACCGTCTATAAAGTACCTGTCTGCGTGGCCACCCGTGGCTCAGCCCAGGTCGTCGAACTCCTCGATGTGCTCCAGGTCGAGCGACCGCAGCTCATCGAACGCGGAGCGTCGTTCCTCGTCGCGCGTCTTCTTGAAAGTCATAACGTCCTCGCGATGGAAGCGGGTGTGGGTGCCCACCTTGAAGGAGGCCAGCCGTCCGTCCTTGGCCCACTTCGTCACCGTGGGTCGTGACACGTTGAGGAGTTCGGCTGCGGTTGTCGTCGTCAGTTCCTCGGGAAAGCGCTCAATACGAACGGATCCCGTCTCCGCCAATGAGCTGAGGGCTTGGTGCAACACACGTTCGACAGATAGCGGGAGCTCATGGAGGGTGCCGTCGGCAGCCTCTAAGGTAAGTCGGAGCTGCTGGGCGTCGGCGTCATGCACTGACGACTTCGCGTCCTGCACGGTCGCCTCATCCACGTCGATGCGTCTGGTCATCTGCACAGCCGTTGTCATGGCTCCTCCTCTCGCGCTGTTGTATGAAGGTATCACATTTTCACTTGCAAGTGTAAGAGCGGAGTCGCGAACGTGGGCGGCCTTGGGGGTGCGGAGGCACTGCCGGCCCAGGGTGAGGCTACGGCGGAGTGAGTCTTTAGGCTCGCCGTGCCCGGATCACCACAGCCCCGGGTCCGTCGAAGGCGACAAGGGTGTCCTCCAGCTCCGCGGTGTCCCAGCTCGCCAGGTTCTCCAGGCCGCCGGGGCCGAGCACCTTGGCCACGTCCACCTCGACCGTGTCGGTAGCCCGGGTGGAGATCACCGCCAGGCTGCCTCGGACCATGACCACCGTGTCGTCGTCCGGGCATGTCACCTCAACAAGGGACAGATCAGGCGACCTCAGCTCCGGGTACTCGGTGCGCAACCGCAGCAAGGTCCGGTACCAGGCGAGCATCCGGGTGTGGCCGTCGTCCTCCCGCTCGTCCCATCGCAGCTTCGCCGATTCGAACGTCTCCGGATCCTCCGGGTCGGGGATGTCTCCGGCCCAGCCGGTGTCGGCGAACTCCTCGCGGCGTCCCCTGGTCACCAGGGGCGCCAGGTCGGGCCCCATGTCGCAGAAGTAGGGGAATGGCGTCGAGGTGGCCCACTCTTCGCCCATGAACAGCATCGGGGTGAAGGGGCCCAGCAGATACAGCGCCGCCGCTGCGGCCTGGAACCCATCGTTCGCCCCGTGATTGACGCGGTCGCCGACCGCCCGGTTGCCGACCTGGTCGTGGTCCTGGATGAAGACCACGAAGGAATGCCCGTCGTAGTGCTCGCCGCGCGGATCCACCGGCGCGCCCCAGGGCTTCTCGCGGAAGGTCGACCAGCCGCCGTCGTGGACGAATGCCCGGGTCAGCGCCTTGGCCAGCACCTCCGCGGAGCCGAAGTCGACGTAGTAGCCCTGAGTCTCACCGGTGAAGAAGGCGTGCAGCGCATGGTGGACGTCATCGGCCCACTGCATCCCCATCCCTCTGGCCCCCGGCACCGAACCCACTGGCGACACGGTGGCCGGCTGGTTGACGTCGGACTCGGCGATCAGCGTCAGCGGCCACCCTGTCTCCTCGCTCCAGAGCGCCGCATTGCGGGACAACTCGGCCAGGAAGTGCTCCGGGGAGTCATCGGTAAGGGCATGGACGGCGTCCAGCCTCAGCCCGTCCATGCCGAAATCGACCAGCCACTGGCGGGCGTTGGCCAGCAGGAAATCGCGCACCGGCCGGGCGTGCTCCCCGTCCAGGTTGACCGCTTCGCCCCACGGCGTCTCATGGGCCGGATTGAAGTACGGCCCGAACTGCGCCAGATAGTTTCCCTCGGGCCCCAGATGGTTGTAGACGACGTCGAGCACCACCCCGAGCCCGCGCTCATGGGCGGCGTCGATGAAGCGCAGGAAGGCCGCCGGGCCGCCGTAGTTCGCGTTCGTCGCGAACAGGTCGACGCCGTCGTAGCCCCAGTTGCGGAAGCCGGGGGTCTGGGCGACCGGCATCACCTCCACCGCCTCGACGCCCAACCCGACCAGGCTGTCGAGGTGCTCGATCGCCGCATCGAAGGTGCCCTCGCTGGTGAAGGCGCCCACATGCAGTTCGTAGAGCACCTTCCCGCGCAGGTCCATGCCCGTCCACGGCGGGCGGGGCGACGCCGTGGGGTCGAAGACCTCCGAGGGGCCATGCACCCCCTCGGGCTGGAGGAGGGACCGCGGGTCGGGGAGCGGATCGCCGCCGTCCAGACTGAACGCGTACCGCTGACCGGGATGCACCCGTCGGTCGAGCACCCACCAGTCGGCGTCGTGGGTCAGCGGAATCCGCTCTCCGTCCAGGATCACGTCGACGCGGGAGGGTTTCGGGGCCCAGACGCTGATCTGCCCGTAGTCGCGAGGAGTCACGCCCCCACGGTAGCCGGGCGATGATCGACAGATCACCACAAGTGCCCCTTGATATGGAAAACAGCCGGGGCTAGTATTACGACGTGGTCAGGCCGCAGACGTACCGAGTGGTATCGCGGTTCCTGGCCGCCAGAGGGTGGAGAAGGATTCGGACGCGAGGAAGCCATGAGATCTGGGAGTCGCCCGATGGGCGGGCCAAAGTGACTGTTGTGGCTCATGAGGGAATCGTGTCGGCCGGCGTGGTGCGGCAGATTCAGGCGCACTTCCCGGATGACACCGAAGCAGCTGGATGGAGGTAGGAGCCGTAATGACGGTGCATCAGGCCAGAACATGGGTCGATACGGATGGAGTGTGGACGATCGAGGTGCCATCGTTGACGTCGCCGGCTCCTGATGGGACGTCCGTTCCCGCCACAGGAGCGGCGACGAGTTGGAGCGGAGTCGAGTCGTCCGCCCGCGATCTCATCGCTGCATGGATCGACGCGGAACCGGGTGACGTACAGGTCGAGGTGCATGTCGTGGTGCCTGACATCGTGATCGAGCTCTGGCACGAGGGCCACGACCTCGAGGAGCAGGCGCGCAGAGATCTGGACCGGGCCGCCCGGATCCGCCGTCATGCCGCGAGCCTCGCCCGGGATGCCGGCTATCCGTCGGGGGCGACGGCGCTGGCCCTCGGGATCAGTCAGCAGCGTGTCGCTCAACTCGCTCCGGGGAGACGTGGCCGATCCGGAGCGGGAGGATGACCCGCGCCCGTCCTCAGTGGGAGAGCTGCTGAACGCGTTGCCGGGAGATTCCGAGCACGGCCGCGGCGTCGGCCTGGGACAATCCCTCCTCGCGGAGCGCATGAACTGCGCGCCGACGCAGGGTGGCGGCGTCCTCCAGAGCGGCCCGGCCCTCCTCCTCGCGTGCCCGGGCGCCGATCACGTCGTCCTCGACTTCCTGTGGGGGTTCGTGGCGGATCTTCGTGCGAACTCACACGAAGATCCGCCACGAATGTGGTGAGCCTCGGAGTTGTCCACAGATCTGGCCGCAGACCCTGGCCACATCGGGATGTGTTAGCGCATGCTCAGTGCCATGCACCCCATGACGCGAGTGCCCGATGCCGTCGTCTGGCTGCTCAACGAGCAGGAGGGCGTCATCAGCCGCGCCCAGGCTCTGCGGCACGGGCTGACCGACGCCGGCATCCGCCACTTCACGGCGTCAGGAACGTGGCGTGCCCTGAGCGCCGGCATTTACGCGGCGGGCCACCCGTCATGGCTCCAGCTCGCATGGGCCGGTGTGCTCATAGCCGGTCCGGGCGCCGCACTCGGAGGAGCTGCCGCCGTCCATCTGCTCGGTATCGCGGATCCGCCCGGCGTGATAGACGTCTGGTGCCCCGGCAAGGTCTCGAGCGTCTTACGCCGAGAGCCGTACTGGCGATTCCACCGCGGCGCTCGGCGATCGCTCGGATCACCGCCCCGCACCACCGCCGAGGAAGCGATCCTCACCCTCTGCTCACAAGGGTCGCTGGACGACATCGGCGGGTGGCTCTCCAAAGCCCTGTTCAAGCGGATCACCACACCCGATCGGCTGCGCCGGGCCGTCGTCCAGAAACCGAAACTCCGCCAGCGCGCGCTGATCCTGGAAACTCTCACGGTGGTGGCGGGAGGCTCCGAGAGCCCGATGGAGGTGCGGTTCAAGCGGGACGTCGAGAAGGCCCACGGCCTGCCCTCGCCGAGCCGCCAGAAGTGCTACTCGCGCGGCAGGAAGTCCGACCTGGGGTACACGGAGTACGGGCTGATCGCCGAACTCGACGGCATGATCGGCCACCGGGGAGCCGGGGAGATCCGCGACGCGCGCAGGGACGCCGAGCACCTCGTGGCAGGACTCGCCATCCTGCGGTTCGGGTGGAGTGACGTCGCGGGGCACCCCTGCGAGACGGCCGCCATCATGGCACGAGTGCTGCGGGCGAGGGGCTGGAGGGGAAAGCCCCATGACTGCCCACGATGTCAGAAGGGGCTCGCGTCGGATTGATGGCGAATCCTTGTCCGAGTTCTCACCAGGATTCGCCGCCAATGTGGCGATGACTCGGAAGGCGCCGTGGAGGCGAGGGATGACCCTTCTCACTCCTCGGGAACCAGCAGGGCCACCGGGAGCGACTCCAGCAGCTCGGCCAGATTCACCTCCCCGCCCGGCCAGCCCCGGCCCGTCAACAGGTCGCGGAAGGAGCCCTCGGGCAGCACCACCTGATGGTCCTTCCAGCCGCCCCGCTCGGCCAGCACACCGGCCAGTCGGGTCGCCACGGTGATCGACGTCATCCGCTCGGCCCCGGCGGTCGACCGGGAGAACGCCACCGCATGGCCGGTGGTCGCGGCCACCGGGCGGTAGACGGCGTCCTGCCCCCGGAAGGCCTCCGGATGCTGCCGTCGAATCCTCAGCGCCGACGCCGTCACCAGCAGCTTCTCGGCATCCAGCCTTTCGGCCTCCGGGATCCCGGCCAGCGGATCCTCCGACCCGAAACGGATCCGCCCCAGCAGGTCGTCGCGGTAGTCCAGATCGACCGGGCGGCGGTTGTCCGGATCGACCAGGGACAGATCGACCACCTCGCAGCCCTGGTAGACGTCGGGCACCCCCGGCATGGTGAGCTGCACCAGCTTGCGGCCCAGGATCGCGGCCCGGGTGGCCTGACAGGTGGTCCCGGTGAAGCCGTCGAGCAGCTCGCCCACCGACGGATCCGTGAGACAGCCGGTGGCCAGATCCAGCACCGCCTGCTCGTAGTCGGCGTCCACCTCGGTCCAGGTGGTGCGGGTCTTGGCCTCGCGCATCGCCTTGGTGAGATAGCCCGACAGCCGTTCGGCGCTGATCGGTTCGGCCCCCGCGGCGGTCCCCGCGAGCCGCCAGGTGCCCGCCAGGGTCTGCCAGACCAGATTGGCCGTGGCGCCGTCGACCAGATCCGAGCGCGGCTCCTCGGCGTACTTCTCCAGGTCGGCGACCAGCTGCTCCCAGTCCCGCGGGAACTCCAGCAGTACCCCCAGCCGGGCGCGCACGTCCGAGGACCGCTTCGTGTCGTGGGTGCTCATCGTCGTCATCGTGGTGGGCCAGTCGCGGGCCAGGTCGGCGGCGAAACTGTGGAAGTCGTCGGGGGAGACGCCCACCAGCCCGGGATCCGATCCCACCTCGTTGACGCCGGTGAACCGGGTGTAGCGGTAGAAGGCGGTGTCCTCCTTGGCCTTGGCCATCACCGGCCCGCAGGTCTGGGCGAACCGGGTGATGAACTCGTCGCGATCTGCCTGGGCGTAGGGGTCGCGGGCCGGACCGACGGTGCCGCAGGCCAGCGAGACGATGAGATCGAGGGTGTCGGACTCGTCGGCGTCCAGGCGCACCCGGGCCCGCTCGGCGGCCCTGGTGATCACGGCGACCTCGTCCTCATCGGCCTCGATGCCCGGCTCGATGTAGGCGCGGTAGCGGTCCATCGCGGCCAGCAGCTCGATGATCGCCCGCCCCAGCTGTCGGCGGGTGTGATCGCGCAGCATGATGTCGGAGGCGCAGATCGATACCGCCACCTCCGTCAGCCGGCTCACCTCGGCGAACAGCATGTCGCCGATCACCTCGTGCTTGGCCTTGTCCAGGGTCGACGAGAAGGACGGCGCCGGAGTGTCGGGAGTACTGGCCAGGCGCTCCCAGATGTCGTTCAGGCCCGGAAGACCGGCCGACTCGTTGAACAGCCCGTCGACCCGCAGCAGGGAGTCGTAGCCGGTGGTACCGGCGCAGGGGAAGTCTTTCGGCAGGGTCTCGGAAGGCTCCAGGATCTTCTCCACCACCACCCACGCCCCGCCGGTGGCCTCGCGCAGGTCGTCGAGGTATTTGCGCGGATTCGCCAGGCCGTCCGGGTGATCGATCCGGAAGCCGTCGACCATGCCGTCGGCGTGCAGTTCGAGGAGCTTGGCGTGGCTGATCCGGAAGACCTCCTCGTCCTCGACGCGGATCGCCGCCAGGGTGTCGACGTTGAAGAAGCGCCGGTAGTTCAGTTCGTCACTGGCGACCTTCCAGTAGGCCAGCCGGTACCACTGCTGATCGAGCAGGGAGGCCAGCGGCAGGTCGTCGGTGCCGGGGCGGACGGGGAAGACGTGGTCGTAGTAGACCACGACGCTCTGGCGCTCGGTGCCGCCGTCGATCCGCGGCACGTCACGAGTCTCCAGATGGATGTTTCCACTGGCCAGCTCCGTACCGATTCTCTCGCCCAGCACCGGCATGAGCACCGACAGGGAGTTCGACAGGTCGATGTCGAACCAGCCCGAGAAGGGGGAGGAGGGCCCCTCCCGCAGCGCGTTCCACAGCGGCAGGTTGTGCCACAGCGGGGTGGGCACGGCCATGTGATTGGGCACAACGTCGACCACCACGCCGATGCCGCGCTCGTGGGCGGCCGAGCACAGCCGCCTGAAGGCGTCCTCCCCGCCGCACTCGGCCGAGATGCGGGTGTGGTCGACGACGTCGTAGCCGTGGGTGGATCCGGGGGCGGCCTGGAGGATCGGGGAGCAGAACAGGTGGGAGACGCCCAGCGATGCGAGGTAGTCCAGCCGCCCCAGCGCGTCGTCGTAGGTGAAGTCCGCACTGAACTGCAATCGGTAGGTGCCGGACGGAGTGCTGAAGGAGGAGGACGTCACGATCACAGAGTACGGGCCGTGCCATGGCCCGGTGCGCGTCCGGGGGCACTCGAGCCGCACTCGGGCCGCACTCGGGAGCCGTCCGCCGGCCACGACGTCAACAACGGATGTCCACGATATGGATGGTGAGTGTCAGGTATCGAGACGAGGGGGAGAATTCACAGCTGTGAGTAACGCAATCGACACATCCCCGCAGCAGACGGCTACTGCGCCCTCCGGCAACACGAAGTTCCGGATCATCCTGTCGTCCCTGGTGGGGACGACGATTGAGTTCTACGACTTCTACGCCTACGCGACGGCCGCCATCTCCGTCTTCCCCTTCCTGTTCTTCCACTCCAGCTCCGAGACCGGCGCGCTGCTGGCCTCGCTGGCCACCTTCGGCGTCGCCTTCATCGCCCGCCCGGTGGGATCGGTGGTCTTCGGCCACTTCGGCGACCGCGCCGGGCGCAAGACCACCCTGGTGGCCTCCCTGCTCACCATGGGCGTGGCCACCGTCATCATCGGCCTGCTGCCGACCTTCTACCAGATCGGCCTCTGGGCGCCCGCGATGCTGTCGATCATGAGGTTCTGCCAGGGCATGGGCCTGGGCGGCGAATGGTCCGGCGCCTCCCTGCTGGCCGGCGAGAACGCCCGCAAGGGCAGGCGCGGATTCGACTCGATGTGGCCCCAGCTCGGCGCTCCCATCGGCTTCCTGCTGGCCAACGGGTTCTTCCTCGTCCTGACTCTGACGATGAACTACGACTCCACCACCGCCGGCACCAACCACACCTTCCTGGTGTGGGGCTGGCGGTTGCCCTTCCTGTTCTCCGCGGTGATCGTGGCTCTGGGTCTGTACGTCCGGTTCAAGCTGGAGGAGACCCCGGCCTTCCAGAGGACGAAGGACCGCGGCGAGGTGGTCAAGGCGCCGGTCGCCCAGGCCTTCCGCACCTCCTGGCGCCAGATCGTGCAGGGCACCTTCCTCATGCTGGCTACCTACACGCTGTTCTACCTGATGACCACCTGGATCCTGTCGTACGCCATCGGCAAGACGTCGGCCGGCTTCCTCGGCATCGGATACCAGCGGTTCCTGGTGGTCCAGCTCATCACCATCCTCGCCTTCGCCGCCACCATCCCGCTGTCGGGGTGGCTGGGCGATCGGATGGGGCGCAAGCGCTTCCTCACCTGGACCACCGTGGCCATCATGGTCTTCGGCTGCACCTTCAACCTCTTCCTCAACCCGAAGCGGATGGGCACCGGAGACAGCGCGAATATCGCCCTGATGGTGGTCTTCATGCTCATCGGCATGGCGCTGATGGGCCTGACCTTCGGCATCCAGTCGGCCCTGCTGCCCGAACTCTTCCCGACCAACGTCCGCTACACCGGATCGGCGATCGCCTACAACGTCGCCTCGATCCTCGGTGCCGCTGTGGCCCCCTTCATCGCCACCTGGCTGGCGAGCTCCTACGGTCCAGGCTGGGTGGGCGTCTACCTGCTGGCGATGGCGGCCCTGACCCTGGTGGCCTGCTTCTCCATCCCCGAGACCAAGGACCGCGACCTCGTCGACTTCGAGCCCGCCGCCGTGGAGGCGGAGGCCGAGACCGTCCCGGTGAGCTGAGACTCGACGGTCGGCCTTCCCGACTCGACGGCTGGTGGGAGACCTCTTTTGTTCGACAAGTAGCGATATATCGTTGATGTATCGCTGATCAGGGGCGCACCCGGCGTCCGCGATTCGAGGAGGAGAGATCATGTCACAGCATCCAGATGACCGGCCCGGCCCCTGCCACGGACCCCACCACAGTCGCGACCGGAACTACCCGCCGTCCCCCTGGGACGTCGTCGACGCGTTCCGCGACCTCGCCGCAGGGCGTTCCGAGCGCCACCCGCACCCGGGCCCGCGGATGGGCCGCGGCGACGTCCGCGCCGCGATCCTCGAGCTTCTCGCCGAGGAACCGATGCACGGATACCAGATCATCCGCGAGATCGAGAGCCGTAGCCACGGCGTCTGGAAGCCCAGCGCCGGATCGGTCTACCCGACCCTCCAGATGCTCGCCGACGAGGGACTGGTCGAGGTGGAGGAGTCCGAGGGCCGCAAGACCTACCGGCTCACGGACTCCGGCCGCGACGAGGCCGGGGAGGACCGGGAACGGCCCGCGCCCTGGGAGACTGCTGCGGCCCAGACCGTCGGCCGGGCGGTGGAACTGCCGAAGGCGGCCTCCAAGCTGGCCCAGGCCGTCGCCCAGGTGGTCCGCGGAGGCAGCCCTGAACAGATCGACGCCGCCGTCAGGGTGGTCGACGACGCCCGCCGTAAGCTCTACTCGATTCTTGCCGAGGAGTGAGGAACCGGCTGGTGAGCGACGACCACGCGCAGATTGAACGCGCCGGTGGGACGGTCCAGCAGGCCGATCCGCCGGCGCGTTCCAGCAGGAGGAGACGGCACGCGCTGAGGACCCGGTACAACCGGATCCTCCGCTTCGCCGCGTCGCAGATCATCCGTCTGTGGTGGTTCGACATCCTGCTGCCGCGGATCGGTCTGGGGAGGTTCTCGCAACGCGGTCAAGAGGCCCGGATGAGGGCCTCGGCGCGCACCTTCCATGACCTGGTCGCCGATCTCGGTGGACTGATGATCAAGCTCGGTCAGTTCATGTCCACCCGGATGGACGTGCTCCCGGCCGAGGTCACCGTCGAGCTGGCCGGGCTCCAGGACGAGGCCCCCGCGGTGCCCTTCGACGACGTCCGCCGGCTCGCTGAGGAGAGCCTGCGCGCACCGCTGGGCGACGTCTACGAGAGTTTCGAGGCCACACCCATGGCCGCCGCCTCCCTGGGACAGGTGCACCGGGCCAGGCTGGCTCCGGACAATGCCCGGATCGCCGGCTTCCGCGACGTCGTCGTCAAGGTGCAGCGGCCGGGGATCGGGGAGGTCGTCGACACCGATCTGTCGGCCCTTCGGAAGGTCGCCCGCTGGTTGATGCGGTTCCGGTTCATCGCCGACCGGGTCGACGCGTCGGCTCTGGTCGAGGAGTTCGGACGCATCAGCAGGCTTGAGATCGACTACCTCAATGAGGGTGCCAACGCCGAGCGCTTCGCCGAGGAGAGCGGAGGGGATTCGCGGATCGGGTATCCGCGCGTGGCGTGGGAGCAGACCACCCGGCGGGTACTGACCCTCTCCGACGTCAGCGCTGTCAAGATCAAGGATCTGGAGGGCATCCGGGCGGCCGGAATCGATCCCGGCCAGGTGGCCCGTGAGCTCGCGTCGGTGCTCTTCGACCAGCTCTTCGGCACCGGGTTCTTCCACGCGGACCCTCATCCGGGCAATCTCTTCGTCACTCCGCTGGACCCCGACGGTGCGAGGGCGGCCGGTCAGGGCTGGGTGCTCACCTTCGTCGACTTCGGGATGATGGGGCAGGTGCCCCCGGCTCTGAAGGGCGGCCTGCGCGAGGCCATGATCGCTATCGGGTCGCGGGACGGCCAGCGGCTCGTCAAGGCGATGAAGGACATGGATGTGCTGCTGCCCACCGCCGACATCGGGCAGCTGGAGAGGCTCGTCATCGAACTGTTCGAGCAATTCGGCGGGATGGGGTTCAACGAGCTGCGCCATGTGGACCCGTCCCGGTTCATCAGGCTCGGGAGGCGGTTCCGCGAACTCATGGAGGCGATGCCCTTCCAGCTGCCCCAGGACTTCCTGCTCATCATCCGGACCGTCTCGCTGCTCTCGGGTCTGTGCCAGTCGCTGGATCCGGACTACAACATCTGGGATGCGGTACAGCCCTACGCCGCCCGTCTCATCGAGGAGGAGGGCGGGGGGCCGACCGAGCAGGCGGCCCGTGAGGTCGTGGGCACGCTGCGGGTGCTGGCCGAACTGCCGAGGCGCGCCGACCACATCATCTCCCTGGTGGAACGGGGCCAGCTGTCGGTGGAGACCCCCGAGATCGATCGGCTGTTGAAGCGGATCGAGCGGGCCATCGGGCGGGTGATCTCCGCGATCGTCTTCGTCGGGCTGCTCCTCGGGGGGATCCTGCTCCATCCGGTCAATGCGCCGCTGGGAATCGTCCTGATGGCGGTCTCGGCGATCCCGCTGCTCCACGCGCTGTTCTTCGGCAACGGGCGGTAGCTGGTCGAAGAGGGATCGGCCCCGCCGGTCCCCTCTGCGCATTCTGCTAGCTGGAGGCGTGATTTCACACGAATCTTGTCGGAACCGCACCTCCAGCTAGTGATTCGCGCACACGAACCGAGTGCAACGGTGCTGCGACCAGTCATCCACAGGATCGGCGGTCTCGAAAAGTTCTCCACAGATTGCTCTGCGAAGTGCAGATCGGCCCTCGCGACAACGAGAACTGGGGTGTGAGGATCTTTGAACTGCTCGAGTCGCGCTCCGTCATCCGAATACCGACCGCCGGCCCGTTGCGACACCAGGCTCGCCGCGCTGTGATGGCCGGCCTGGCCATCCGGCCGTTACCGGGAATCGTGATGTCCACCCGGGTTGAGGGGGATCCCCGGGCATGGATCTACGCCAACTGGTTGTGGCGACCCACCTCGGTGATCACCGGGCGCGCCGCCCTGAGCCTTCAGATGCGGCCCCGGCTGAACATCCAGACAGTCGATGCGCTGCTCCCGTACCGATATGCAGATCGGGGTCTGTTCCGCTTCCACTACTCCTCGCTGCCCGGGGAACTCATCACAGACCTCGAGACGGGACTCGCGGCGGTGCCCGCGGCCGCAGCTCTTTTCCTGGGATCCCGCGACGACTGGGCACCGATCTGCGATGCGCTGCGCACCGGAGCGGTGACCGCCGAGGAGATCCGCGAGGCGCGGGATCTCCTGCCACGCCGGGCCGATGCCCGTCTGATGAACCGAACGGTGCGGTACATCGGCGAGTCGCCCTGGTCGGTACCCGAGCTGGAACTCCACGAGCTGTTCCGGCTGGTGGGGATCACCGGCTGGAAGGGGAATCTGCCGGTCCGGCTGAATGTGAACGAGGGGGGCAGAACCAGCCTCAAGGAGCGCTCTCCCGACGCCGCATTCGAGGCCGAGAAGCTGGCGGTGGAGGTGAACAGCGAGCAGTATCACAACAGCGCCGATGCCTTCGCCAAGGACACTTTGCGGGCGAGATGGTTCGCCTCGGCCGGCTGGAGGCAGTTCCCGGTGACTCCCGCTCAACTGCGGAGCAACCCCAACGACTTCCTGGCCGATCTGTGTTCCCGTCTGCATCGCGCGCACCGCCCGGCGAGCCTCTCGCGGGTCCGCTATCAGCCCGGGGCTCCCTTCTGGCGGATCCTGCCGTGAGGTGGTGCGCATTCTGCTAGCTGGAGAGGCTATCCCGGACGAATCCTGTCTGGATCCGGTCTCCAGCTAGCAGAATGCGCACGGGGTCAGGGCCGGGGCTGGCGGGTCAGGGCCGACGCTCCCGGACCACGAGCACCACCACCCCGATGACCAGCCAGACGGCCGCGATCGCCAGGGCCAGGTGGGCCGCCAGCGCCAGCACGACGGCGATGATGACCGCCCCGATCACCGGGATCGCGATGTGGCGGCCTCGCTGCTCGGTGCGCCGTCCGCGCACGTAGTAGCCGATGACCGCGGCGTGAAGGAACAGGAAGCCCACCAGGGCGCCCACCGTGACCATCGAGGACAGCACCTCCAGACCGTCGTCGCGCACGGCCGCGGCGACGGCGATGATGATGGTGAACACCGCCGAGACCAGCACCGCGGTACGCGGGGTGCGGGTGCGCGGGTCCACGGTCGCCAGGGCCTTCGGGAGGGCGCCGTCGCGGGCCATCCCGAACATCAGCCGGCTCACCGCCGCCTGGGCCACCAGAGCCGAGAAGACCGGGCCGATCGCCTTGGTGAGGGTGAGCGTGGTGCCGAACCAGCGGCCGATCTCGGTGTCGAGCATCTGGTAGAAGGCGGTGCCCTGCTCAGCCTGGTGGGCATTGAGGTAGTCGGGCGTCAACGGCGACAGCAGCGCGCCCAGGTAGGTCTGGACCACGAAGAGCGCCCCCGCCAGAATCAGGCAGAACTGCAGGGCCTTCGAGACCTGCCTGCTGGATCCGGTGGTCTCCTCGGCGAAGCTGGCAATGGCATCGAAACCGAGGAAGGCCAGCACGGCCACCGAGACGGCGCCGAGTACCCCGGCGACATCGAACCCGCCGACTCCGGTCAGCGGGGAGAGCCAGTCGCGTTGGGCCCCGTCGCCGGCCAGAACCACCAAGGCCGCCACGACGAAGATCGCCAGCACCACCACCTCGATGGCGAGCATCACGAATCCGACGACCGCTGCCGTCTTCACCCCGGCCAGATTCAGCCCGGTGATGAGCAGGATGCCGATGAGGGTGAACACCCAGACCGGAATCGCGGGAACCAGCTGGTGGGCGGCGATGCCGGTGAACAGGGAGGCCATCGACGGGATGAACAGGTAATCCAGACCGATCATCCAGCCGGCGACGAATCCGGGACGCGGCCCCAGCCCTGCCGAGGCGTAGGCGAAGACCGATCCGGCCAGCGGCACCGCCCGCGACATCCGCGCGTAGGACCACGCGGTGAAGGCCATCGCCAGAGTGGCGATCACGAAGACCAGGCCGATCGCCCCGCAGCTTCGGGCGTCGAGGACGCCGAAGGTGCCCATCGGGGCCGTCGGGCCGATGAACAGCAGGCCGTAGACGATCAGATCCCGCAGCGTCAGGCTGCGCCTCAGCCCGGGGCCGTCCTGCGTCATTGGTGCCGTGCCGGCCTCATCCTTCGCCATGTCAGCTCCTCGTCCGTGACAGTTCCGCCGGGAACAACGCCGCCGCCCCGCCCGGTCATTCCCGCCGGGCCCGGCCGACCCGGTGGCGGGGCGGCGCGAGGAACATCCAGGACAGGCCAGGGAATGGCTGTCAGACTGTTGGGCATGGATTCAATGGTTTAGTCCGGAGACTGCTCCGGCGGACGATCATCCCGATGGTGGAGATCGCGGCCTACGAATGCCTGACCGATTCCCGCATCCTCGACGCCCTCACCGACACCGACGACCCGAAGGCGGACCCGCACCATGAATGACGTGCCCCTCGACTGCCGGGGACTCGAGAAGTCCTTCGGCCGCACCCGAGCACTCGACGGATTCGACATGCGGGTGGAGGCCGGTGAGGTCGCCGGATTCCTGGGACCCAACGGAGCCGGCAAGTCCACCACCATCCGCATCCTGCTGGGCGTGCTGCGCGCCGATGCCGGTCGCGCCCGGGTGCTGGGCTCCGATCCCTGGTCCGACGCCGTGGCGCTGCACCGCCGGATGGCCTACGTGCCCGGCGACGTCAACCTGTGGCCGAACCTGTCGGGAGGCGAGATCATCGACTACCTCGTCGGGCTGCGCTCGGCGGCCTACCGGCGCTCCAAGCGGTACCGGGCACGGCGCCGGGAGCTTCTGGAGAGCTTCCGGCTGGACCCGACGAAGAAGGCCGCCGGCTACTCGAAGGGCAACCGGCAGAAGGTCGCCCTGGTCGCCGCCCTGGCCTGCGACGCCGAGCTGTACCTCTTCGACGAGCCCACCTCGGGCCTCGACCCCCTCATGGAAGCGCTGTTCACCGCCGAGCTGGCCCGCCTCAAGGCAGACGGCTGCACGGTGCTGCTGTCCAGCCACATCCTGGGGGAGGTGGAGAAGGCCTGCGACACCGTCACCATCATCCGCGACGGCCGCACCGCAGAGGCCGGACGCCTCGACGAGCTGCGTCACCTGCGAGGCGCCGAGGTGTCGGCGAGTGTCGACGGCGACTCCGCCAGACGGATCGGCTCTCTGCCCGGCGTCCATGGCGCCGCCGTCGACGGCGATCGGCTGTCCTTCACGGTCGAGGACGCCGGTGTGGTCGGGGTGCTGGGGGCCTTGGCCGACGCCGGGGCGCGAGGGGTGAGCGTCGAGCCGATCAGCCTGGAACGGCTCTTCCTGGATCACTACGAGGAGAGCTCCCCGCGGGAGCCTCAGGCGGCCCGACGATGACCGCGCTGACCGGGACCCTGCGGATCCTGAGGTGGGGGCTGCGCCGCGACCGGATCCGGATCCTGCTGTGGGGCCTCGGAGTCGCCGCGACCACCGCGGCCACCGTCCCGGCGGTGCGCGACGCCTACCCGGACGCGGCGGCGCGGATCGCCCGCGCCGAACTGTCGCGCACCCCTGGAACTGTGGTGATGACCGGCCCGTTCTTCGGGGCGGGCGCGCCCGGATCGGCCCACGACCCGGGTGTGGGCGCCGTGGTCGTCAACGAACTCGGCGTCTTCCTGCTGGTGGCGGTGGCCGTCATGAGCATCCTCGCGGCGGTGCGTCACACCCGCGCCGACGAGGAGGCCGGACGTACCGAGCTGGTGCGTGCCCTGCCCACCGGCCGGGCCGCCCCGGCGACGGCGGCGATGCTGCTGGTGGCGCTGATGAATGCGCTCCTCGGTGCGGTGATCGCGGGATGCCTGGCGGTCACCGGACTGGACGTCGTCGGATCGGCGGCCTTCGGGGCGTCCTGCCTGGTCACCGGGCTGGCCTTCGGGGCGCTGGCGCTGTGCGCGGCCCAGCTGACCGGGCACTCGCGGTCGGCGAGCGGGATCGGAATGGCCGTGCTGGGGGCGCTCTTCCTGGCGCGGGCGGTCGGCGACGTCGACGACCCGTCGGGCGGCTCGTGGCTGTCCTGGCTCTCACCGATCGCCTGGGCCCAGCAGATCCGCGTCTTCGACGACCTGCGGCTGTGGCCCCTGGGGCTGGGGGCGGGGCTGGCCGTCGTCGCGCTGGTCGTGGCGGCGGTGTTGGCAGGTCGACGCGACCTGGGGGAGGGGCTGCTGCCTGGACGTCGTGGACGGGCGGCGGCGCCGGGGCGTCTGCGCTCCCCGGCGGGCATGGCGATGCGGCTGCTGTGGCCGTCGGCGGTGGCGTGGACCGTCTCCCTCCTGGTACTCGGTGCGGTGTTCGGCGGTCTGGCCGGCGCGATCGAGGATCTGGTCGCCGAGTCGCCGGACATCGCCCGCTGGCTCGGCGGGTCCAAGACACTGCTGGAGTCCTACGCGGGGCTGGTCGCCGCCTATCTCGCAGCAGCCGTGACGGCGCTGGCGGTTCAGATGGTGCTGAGACTGCGCGACGAGGAGATGACCGGTCGCATCGAGCACCAGATTGCGATGGGGGCGAGTCGCACTGGCGTGATGGGCGGCTGGCTGGGGGTGACGTCGGTCGGGCTGGTGCTGGCGCTGCTGGGCTCTGCGGTCGGGCTGGGCGCGGGAATGACCGCCGCGATGGAGGACCGGGCCTGGTTGTGGCGCCTCATCGGCGCGACCCTCGGATATCTGCCCGCGGTGCTCGCCGTCATGGCGCTGGCCGCCGCGCTGGTGGGGCTGGTGCCCCGAGCCTCGAGGGCCGGCTGGGCGATGGTCGGATGGACGGCGGTCGTCGTCTTCTTCGGGGAGCTCTTGGATATTCCTGACGCCGCGGCCGACATCTCGCCGGTGGCGCTGACGCGGATGGTTCCGGCCGAGGCGTCGTCCGTGGCTGTTCTGGGAGGGCTGTCAGCCTCCGCCGTGGTGCTGTCGGCTGTCGGGCTGTGGGGATTCAGACGGAGGAATCTGACGGGCGCCTGACCATCCGGAAGGTCAGGACCCCCAGGCCGACGACCAGCCAGATCGCGGCCACGGCGACGGCCGGGTGCGCCGCCAATGACAGCACGGCCAGGATGATGAGGGCCCCGATCACCGGGATCACGATGTGGGGGATCGGGTGAGAGGTGCGGCGACCGCGAACGAAGTAGCCGATCACCGCGGCGTGCAGGAACAGGAATCCGACCAGCGCCCCGACGGTGACCAGCGAGGAGAGCAACTCGAGACCGTCGGGGCGGACCGCCGCGGTGACGGAGATGACCAGCGTGAGAACGGCCGTCACCAGGACGGCGTTGCGCGGGGTCCGGGTGCGCGGATCGATCCTTGCCAGAGCGCTCGGAAGGGTACTGTCCCGGGCCATCCCGTAGATCAGCCGACTGGCCGCCGCCTGGGCCACCATGGCGGAGAAGACCGGCCCTATCGCCTTGACGACGGTGACCGTGGTGCCCAGCCAGGTGCCGATCTGGGAGCCGAGCAGTTGGTAGAAATCCGTGCCCTGATCTCCCGGGTGGGCGGCGAGATATGCCGGAGTCCTCGGCGACAGCAGGGCGGCGAGGTACGTCTGGGCCGCGAACAGCCCCCCGGCGAGCACGAGACAGACCACCAGGGCTCGGGAGACCTGCCTGCCCGATCCGGTGGTCTCCTCGGCGAAGCCGGCGATGCCGTCGAAACCGAGGAAGGACAGCACCGCGATCGAGACCGCTCCGATCACGCCGGCGAGGTCGAAGCCGCCCGAGCCGACCAGCGGGGACAGCCAGGGGCGCTGAGGTCCGTGATCCGCCAGCACGACGATCGCGGCGACGATGAAGACGGCCAGCATCGCGATCTCGATCCCGAGGACGATGAAGCTGATCGTGGTCGTCGTCCTGATCCCGGCGAGGTTCAGACCCGTCATGAGCAGGATGCTCGCCGCGGTGAACATCCAGGCCGGTACCGCGGGAATGAGGTGATGGGCGGCGATCCCGAGGATCAGCGACATCATCGACGGCATGAACAGATAGTCCAGGCCGAGCATCCACCCGGCGATGAACCCGGGCCGGCGTCCGAGGCCGGCCGAGGCGTAGGCGAAGACCGATCCGGCGAGCGGGACGGCCCGGGACATCCGGGCGTACGACCACGCTGTGAAGGCCACGGCCACGGTGGCGATGATGAAGACCAGGCTGATCGCCCCGTGACTGCGAGCATCCAGGACGCCGAAGGTGCCCATCGGCGAGGTGGGGCCGATGAACAGCAGTCCGTAGACGATGAGGGTGGGCAGGGTCAGGCTGCGTCGTAGTCCGGAGTCGGCCACCGGGCTCGCGCCGGCCCGCGACGGTGCTGCGAGCTGTTCACTGCTCATTCGATGCATTTTCCTCCGGGATCCGGGACGACTGCCCGTCATGCGCGGTCGGGCGCGTGGTGCTCCACCGGTCCCGAGGCGGACGGCTCCTTCAGCAGCAACCGGCGCCCGGCCAGCGGGCCGGCCGCCCATGCGGCATCGCTGGTGCAGTGGCGCTTCCCGTAGTCATCGACCAGCCCGTGGAACTCCTGCCATCCCGCCAGATCCAGATCCACGTGGCGGCTCACCAGGGACGAGAGCGCGTCGTAGCTGCGGGGAACCGGGGCGCCCAGCCGGGCCAGCAGCCGTCGTGAGTAGGTGTCGGCGACGAAGACTCCCCGGCCCAGTAGATACAGCATGATGACGTCGGCGGTCTCCGGGCCGATCCCCCGAAGAGCCCGCAGCTCCGTCCGAAGATCGCCGGTCGGGACGCCGGGCAGCACCGGGGCGGCGGCCAGCAGGGCCGAGGCCGCGACCGGGGCGCCGAGCCGCGGGCCCGTCTGGCCCAGGTGGGTGGTCCACCACCCGCACAGGCCGCGCAGGGCACGCTCCTTGGCGGTCTGGAATCCCGAGCTTCGGATGAGCGCGATGAGTTCCTCGGGGGTGGTGGCCAGCAGCTCGTCGGGGGAGAAGATGCCCGCGTCGCGCAGCGAGGCCAGTGAGCCCTCGACATTGCGCCAGTTCGTGTTCTGCACCAGGACGCAGCCGACCAGGATCTCGAAGGGGGAACTCACCGTCCACCAGGTGGTGCGGGGGCCCAGGTGATCGCGCAGGGCAGCGGGGAGGTCGCGCAGCTGGAGGGTCGAGGGCATCGTCCCGATGCTACGCGTGGGGTCCGCCCGCAGATGCTGGTGGCCGGGTGCGCATATCACTAGCTGGAGCGCGGGGATCCGCACATACCTTTCGGATCGAGGCCTCCAGCTAGTGATATGCGCACGGTATGACCATGAAGAAGCCCCTCGCCGTGATGACGAGGGGCTGGTGGCGGAGGATACGAGATTCGAACTCGTGAGGGCGTGAACCCAACCCGCTTTCCAAGCGAGCGCCATAGGCCTCTAGGCGAATCCTCCGCCGAAGAGAGTACCGGTTCGTCGCTGGAGACGCCAAATCAGCGGTTCTCGCGGCCGCGCAGCTGTTCGATGTCGCGGCGATCCTTCTTGGTCGGCCGGCCGGCTCCGCGGTCGCGACGGGCCATCGGTGCCGAGAGCCATTCGGGACGGGGCGCCGAGATGTCCTCGTAGGCGTCGACGGCGATCCTGGCGCCGACCCGCTTGCTGATCGGGTTCACCACTTTGAGCACCCGGTCCCAACCGGGAGTCTTGATGGTCACGAGGTCGCCCGGTCTGACCTCCTTGGCGGGCTTCACCGGGTCGTCGTTGAGGCGGATGTGACCGCCCTTGACGGCATTGGTGGCCAGCGATCGGGTCTTGAAGGCTCGTACCGACCACAGCCAGACATCGATCCTGGTCATCGGTCCTCCTTCGGGCGTCCACAACGGTGGGCCCGATTCTGCCACCGCCCCGCTCCGGGTGACGGCGGGTGTCGGCAGGAGCGGAGGGGTCGTCAGTTGATATATACTGCAGGTGGTTCCCCGTGCGGCGGCATCCGTCCGAACCCCCCCAGGACCGAGAGGTAGCAAGGGTAGGTCGGCTCTACCGGGTGCGCGGGGAGCCCTTTTTGCGTTCACGGCCTGCGCACCCGACTCCGCACGGTGCCCTCGGTGATGGGTTTGCGCGGACGCATAGCGTGGGCGTGACGTCTTCAGGAGATCCAATGACCGAAAGCCGCATCATCACCAGCAATCGGGCCGGGGTGATCTGGAGCGGGATCACGTGGGCCTGCGTCCTGCTCTTCCTTCCCGCGGGGCTTGCCTCGATGGCCATGCAGACCCTGCTCCCTGCGAACCTGGGGTATCCGCAGCTTGATGCGCCGGCGGGGATCCCGGTCTGGCTCAATCGGCTCGTGCTGGTCCTGGACATTCTCGTGTTCGCGATCCCGGCGGTGGTCGTGACCCTCAGCAACAAGAAGGCCAAGCGTCTCGGTCATCGGGTCAAAGGCGTGGTCGCGGGTTCCTGGGGAGTCTTCGGACTGGTCGCGGCGATCGCCCTGCTGCTGTGGTTCTTCGGGTGACTGGCGAGCGTGGAGGGGCTGTGCCGAGCACGGACGCGGACCTGACCGGGTTCGGGGAGGAAGCGAGCCCTGGCGAGCGTGGAGGGGTCGGCCCCTCCGCTGACAAAACTGTCGGCCGGGTCAACTAGGGTTCGGTCCGTGGACGAGGACTACGACCCGACGGCCGGCGAGCCGAGTGAGGACGATCGTCTCGACGACTACGTCCAGGACGGGCCCGACCTCTTCGGTGGCGAGTCCGGGCCGATTCCCGAACCGGACCCCGATGCCGAGCCCGTTCCCGCCGATGACGTCGACGACGGCATCGGTGAGGATGCCGACGCCGCGTACGGCGGCCCCGAGACCCCGATCGAGTCCGAGGGACTGGAGTCCGAGGAGGATGCCGAGCCCGGAGACCTTCCGCTTCCCCCGGTCGAGGAGACAGAGATCGAGGAGACAGAGCCGGAGCCCGAGGTGGACGTTCCCGGGCCGGAGCCGGCCGATGACGTCCCCGAACCGCCGCTGGCTCTCTACCGGCGTTACCGGCCCGAGACCTTCGACGAGGTCATCGGCCAGGAGCACGTCACCGAGCCGCTCAAGCGCGCCATCATCAACAACCGCGTCAATCACGCCTACCTGTTCTCCGGGCCGCGAGGCTGCGGCAAGACCACCAGCGCCCGGATCCTCGCCAGAGCACTCAACTGCGAGAAGGGACCGACGCCCACGCCGTGCGGTGTCTGCCAGTCCTGTCGCGATCTGGCCCGGGGAGGCTCCGGATCGATCGACGTCATCGAGATCGACGCGGCCTCCCACGGCGGCGTCGACGACGCCCGTGACCTGCGGGAGCGGGCCTTCTTCGCCCCGGTCGCCTCCCGCTACAAGATCTACATCATCGACGAGGCCCATATGGTCACCACGCAGGGCTTCAACGCCCTGCTGAAGCTCGTCGAGGAGCCCCCGCCGCACGTCAAATTCATCTTCGCGACCACCGAGCCCGAGAAGGTCATCGGGACCATCCGTTCGCGCACCCATCACTACCCGTTCCGGCTGGTGCCGCCGAAGACGCTGGTGACCTATCTGGAGCAGATCTGCCACCAGGAGGGCATCGCCGTCGATCATGCGGTGCTGCCCCTGGTGGTCCGCGCCGGCGGCGGATCGGTGCGCGACTCCCTGTCGGTGCTCGACCAGCTGCTGGGCGGGGCGCAGGCCGACGGCGTCTCCTACGAGCAGGCGGCGGCGCTGCTGGGGTACACCCCCGATGCGCTGCTCGACCAGATCGTCGACGCCTTCGCGGCGGGCGATGCCCACGAGGTCTTCGCCACCATCGACAAGGTGATCGAGGTCGGTCAGGATCCGCGGCGGTTCGCCGAGGATCTGCTGCGCCGGATGCGCGATCTGGTGATCCTGGCGGCGGTGCCGGACGCCTGCACGAGCGGGCTGATCGACGTCTCCCCCGAGCAGGCCACCCGGCTGTCCCATCAGGTCGCCGGGCTGGGGTCCGGGGAGCTCACCCGGGCCGCGGAGGTGCTGGCGACCGGGCTCACCCAGATGAGGGGGACGACGGCGCCGCGGCTCCACCTGGAGCTGATGTGCTCGCGGATTCTGCTGCCCGGGGCCGACGCCGGGGATCGCGGATACAGCGCTCGTCTGGATCGCCTGGAGCGCCGGATGGGGATGGATGATGGCGGGCCTGAAGGGGCTCCCGAGATTCCCGCACCTGGGCCGGAGGTTCAGGACGCGGTTGCCGCGCCGAACACTGAGCCGGTGGAGACGCCGCAGCCCCGGCAGTCCTTCCAGCAGCCCTCCCAAGGGGCTGGCGACCGGGCTGTCGCCGAACCCGCCACCGGACAGCCGTCCGCCGAACAGCCGTCCGGAATCACTGCGCCCTCCTCCCAGCCTTCCACCCAGTCCTCCGCCCCGCGGACGCGTCGTCGGCCACGGCCGAGCAGCCAGGACTATGCCCCCGGCGGGCGGTCTCCCGAACCCCGCCAGGAGCAGTCCCGAGGGGAGCAGCCCCCGCAGGAACAGCCGCAGCAGCGCCAGCCCCAGCAGGATCGGCGACAGGCTGCGGAGCGTCCGTCCGCGCCACGGCCCGACGCGGTCGCCGGTGCTCAGAGCGAGGGGGGGACGGCCCCGTCAGGGGGGGGCTCCTCGGGCCGGGGGCATGTCGATATCGCGATGGTGCGTCGGGCCTGGCCGCAGGTCCTCGACGCCGTCCGGGCGAAGCGGAAAGTGGCCGGGATGGTGCTGTCCCAGTACGCGCAGGTGATCGAGGTGCACGGGCGCACCGCGACCGTCGCCTTCGCCAACCCGGGCGCCCGTGAGATGTTCGAGAGCGGTCCGGGGCAGGCCATGCTCCACGACGCGGTGATGGACGTGCTGGGGGCCGATCTCACCTTCACCCCGGTGCTCGGTGGGGGGCAGGGGCCGACCGGTCCGGCTCAGCCTGGACCGTCCCGGCCCGATCCTGACCGGCCGGGTCCCCCCGGACCCGGAGGAGGATACGGGCCGGACAACGATCCCGGATACGGCCCGGGACCGGAGCCGGGCGACCCACAGGGAGAGCCCCCGGGCCCTTCTGAGCCCGGCCGCGAGCAGACCGATCGTGACCGGGCGGTGGACGTACCGGTCGGCCCTGACGGTGTTGTGCCGGGAGCTTTCGGCCCTGACGGTGTTGTGCCTGCTGGTGCGGTGCCGGGTCGGCCCGAGAATCCGGCCGGCCCGGTTCCCGGAGGCCCGGAGGCGGCGTCAACAGGTCGGGGGACTCCGCCCGCTGCGGTGACGCCACCGAGCGCACCGAGCCCGGCGAGCACATCGACCCCGCCCGAGCAGGAGGTGGGAGACCCGGTTACCGGGGGTGATGCCGGCGCGATTGACGAGGCGGCCCGCCGCGCCATGACCCACAGGTGGTCGGAGCGCGCCAAGGAGCGCATCCGCGCGATGTCCCACCACGTCGAGGAGCCGCCGTCTCCGGATGAGGTTCCGGAGGAGGCGGACTGGACGGACTCGGAGATCGTGGAGTCGCCCAGCCAGTCCCCGGCGCAGCTGATCATGGCGGAGCTGGGCGGAGTGGTGATCGACGACCCGCTCGTACAGCAGTAGACGCCCGGCCGGAGACCGGGCGGCTGGGATGCGTGCGGCCTGTCGGGTAGTTTCATTGGCATATTGGATGACGACGTCCCCGCGGTTCGCCCGGGGGCTGTGAGGGGAACCGCATGACCACTCCCGAGGGCGGCTTCGACATGAGCGGCTTCGATATGAACGGCCTGCTGGCCCAGGCTCAGGCGGTGCAGGCCCAGTTGGCGCAGGCCCAGCAGGAGCTCGCCGCCGCGACCTTCGACGGCAGTGCCGGTGGTGGCGTGGTGACGGCCACTGTGAACGGGTCGGGGGAGCTCCAGTCACTCAGCATCAAGCCCGAGGTCGTCGATCCGGAGGACGTCGAGACGCTGTCCGATCTCATCGTCGCCGCGGTGCGGGACGCCTCGGCGAAGGCCACGGCCAAGCAGGCCGATCTGGTTCCGAAGATTCCCGGCCTGGGATTCTGAGCGGTCGCGGGCCCGACCTGTCCGGGGAGGCGGCGAGCGCCTGCGGACCCGAGCCGCTGCGGCGGGCCGGCGACGCTGACCGGACCGATGACGGAACTCTCGCTCGGGAAGGCGGTGAGCGCCTGCGCGAGCATGGAGGGGCTGCGCTGAACACGGACGCGGACCTGACCGGGCTCGGGGAGGAAGCGAGCCCTGGCGAGCGTGGAGGGGTCGCTCCCTCCATTGACAGTATTGTCTGTGGGGCGCCGTAGCATTGCTGTGGTGGTCGGGGACGGCCATCGGAAGGAGCCCAGATGTACGACGGTCCGCTGCAAGACCTCATCGACGCCCTCTCCCGGCTGCCCGGGATCGGCCCGAAGGGGGCGCAGCGCATCGCGTTCCACATTCTCGACGCGTCGGACGAGGAGGTGGACGCCCTCGCCGACACCCTGCGCGAGGTCAAGGAGAAGGCGAAGTTCTGCTCGGTGTGCTTCAACGTATCGGCCGACGAGACCTGTCGTTACTGCCGTGACTCCCGGCGCGACCAGTCGGTGATCTGCGTCGTGGAGGAGTCCAAGGATGTCATCGCGGTGGAGCGCACCCGGGAGTTCCGGGGGCTGTATCACGTCCTCGGCGGGGCGATCTCCCCGCTGGACGGCAGGGGCCCGGCGGATCTTCACATCCGGGAACTGTGTACGCGGCTGGCCGACGGCGTCGTCACCGAGGTGATCCTGGCCACGAATCCGAATCTCGAGGGCGAGGCGACGGCGTCATACCTCTCCCGGCTGCTCTCTCCGATGGGGGTCAAGGTGTCACGGCTCGCGTCGGGTCTTCCGGTCGGCGGCGACCTGGAGTATGCCGACGAGGTGACTCTCGGCCGTGCCTTCGAGGGTCGGCGCTATGTCAGCTCGGAGCCCGACGCCCGCACCGCCTGAGGCAGCGGCGAGCCCTGACGGGTCTGGAGGATGGCGTCACTGAGCGGATGACCTCTCCGTCAGCCACTAGCAGGGACCTGTGCCCAAGCTTTGCTGTGTTTCGGCTTTGCGACAGCAACTCTGGATGCATCCTCGCGCTCGTGCTCGCTCCCTGCCAGAGCTGGAGACGCAAAGCGAACACATGGCAAAGCGAAGGCACAAGGTATCTCGGGGGTCGTCACCCGGTTGACTAGGATTGCCTCATGATCGCAGCATTCAGTCTGGTACCCAGTGGTGGACGGGCCTCCCGGGAGGACGGCGGTGTCGCCGAGGCGGTGGCCGCAGCTGTCGCGGTGATCCGCGAATCCGGTCTGCCGAACCGCACGAACTCGATGTTCACCGAGATCGAGGGCAGCTGGGAGGAGTGCATGGACGTCGTCAAGCAGGCCACCGAGGCGGTCGCCGCATACGGCACCCGGGTGTCCCTGGTGCTCAAGGCCGACATCCGTCCCGGGCGCACCGGTGAGATGACCGGCAAGCTGGAACGCCTCGAGGCCGAGATCGCCAAGAAGGCCTGACGGCCTCCGGCCACCCCGGCCCTGGCCCACACCCCCAACCCGCCAGAATCCACGCAGCGCCAGAGTGTGAACGTAGCGCCAGGAATTTCAGGCGCTGCGTTCACACTCTGGCGCTGCGTGCGGGATGTGGCATGAAAGGCCCTGAAGAAGGCCCTCGCCAGATGCGTCTGTCCGTCGAAGTCCGACCCAGCTCTGCCCCCAGTCCGCTACCGGCGACACTGTCACCTCGCCACCGACAACCCCGTCCAGTCCCGCAGCTCAGTGACGTGCCACCCTGTCAGTGAGTTTTCACTTCGGCAGCGGTATACCGCTGCCGAAGTGAAAACTCACTGCCGAAGTCGAATCGGACGCCGGGCTCAGGGGATCGGGGTATCAGGGGGCGGCAGGCGTCAAGGCGGTTTCAGCGTCTCTGGCGGTCTCCTGGTCAGGGTTCCATAGGGTCCGGGCAGGTTCAGGCGGTCTCCGGGTCAGGGGTTCGACGTCGTCCCCCGGCCCTGACCAGGGGCACCAGGGCCAGCATGACGAGCGCCCCGGCGGGCAGGCTGAGCAGCGCCCAGCGCAGGCTGACGGCGTCGCCCAGAGCCCCGATCCCGATGGGGAAGAGCATGAAGCCGAGACGCATCACCCAGGTGGCGACGGTCAGGCCCACCCCGGCGCGCACCCCCGGTAGGCTGTCGGCGACGTCCATCGCCAGCGGGATGATGGTGGCCACGCCCCAGCCGGCCGCAGCGAATCCGATGAGAGTGGACGTCGTGCTCGGCCAGGCGATCGCCGCCGACATCCCGACCAGGCAGACCACCGAGCCCTGGGCCACCGCGAGCGGCTGTCCGAACCGGTTGACGATGCCGTCCCCGACGAGCCTCCCGGCGGTCTCGGCGATCATCAGGATGGTGAATCCCATTCCGGCGATGAACGGGGTCGGGTCGAACTGGGCGTCCATGTAGAGCGGGGCCCAGGTGGAACCGCCGATCTCGATGCCGCCGGCCACCGCCCCCAGCAGTCCCAGACCGATGATGAGAAGCCAGGTGGGGGCCGGGACCCTGCCGTGGTTCCCGCGACCGCCGGCGTCGGGACGCCCGGTTCCGGTGTCGCGGCCTGGGAGCATGAGCGACCAGGACAGGGCGCACACCAGGGCGAGCGCCACCAGGGTGATGCTCGCCTGCAGGTTGATGTCGACCTTCCACTGGGCCATCGCCGACCCGATGAATCCGCCGAGCACCGCGCCCACCGACCACCAGCCGTGGAAGGTGTTGATGATGGAGCGCCGGTACATCTCCTGGACCCGCAGCGCCTGGTAGTTCATCGCGGTGTCGGTGACGGCGTCGAAGGCGCTCATGGCGATCATCGCCACGAAGATCCACCCCACATGGGGCGCGTTGGCCATCACCAGCAGGCCGGCTGTGGAGAGGATCTGCGGCCAGGCCGCCACATTCCGCGATCCCAGCCGGGCCATCAGTCGGGCGGTTGCCAGACCCAGGGCCAGCCCGCCGACGGGCCCCAGACCGATCGCCAGCCCCCAGATCGTCTGGGAGGCCCCCAGATCCGCCTTGATCTCGGGGTAGCGCGGGATCAACGAGGCGAAGGTGAGGCCGTTGGTGGCGAAGAGCAGCAAGGTGCCCATCCGGGCTCTCACCGCCTGGCGGGGTGGGGTGAAACGGGTGGGGGAGGCGGCGGAGGTCACAGCGGACCAGCCTACGGCCTCATCGCGGGCCCGGGCATCGCCGGGTGACGGCAAGAACTCGTTCCAGAAGTCCTCGAATGATGTCGACGACGCCGGATCAGGGGTTCTGGAACCAGAATTTGTCGCCCGTGGTCGGAGAGCGGCTTCAGAACTGTTCGATGTACTCCTCCGCAGACCCCAGATCGGGCCGCTCCCGCAGCTCCAGAGTCGCACCCAGATGCTCGGTCTCCAGGATCGTGACGGTGTTCTCGCCGGCCTGCAGCAGGGGTGCCGGGCAGTACAGGCTGCGCTGGGGGCCGCCCTCGTCGTACCGCCCCAGCAGGAAGTCGTTGATCCAGCAGTAGCCCCGGCCGG
Organism: Acidipropionibacterium virtanenii; assembly: GCF_003325455.1. Lineage (NCBI taxonomy): Bacteria > Bacillati > Actinomycetota > Actinomycetes > Propionibacteriales > Propionibacteriaceae > Acidipropionibacterium > Acidipropionibacterium virtanenii. Next base: position 2,908,028 of record NZ_CP025198.1, on the reverse strand, counting down.
AGCCGGGCAACAGGATATGGGTGTCGGCGGGCTCCTCGACGTGGAAGGACGCCGTGGCGAAGCCGGCCCCAGTCCCGGCTCCGGTCCCGGTCCCGGCTCCGGCCGGATCCGCCACGCCGCCGCCGGAGGCTACCGCCCGAGCCAGTTCTCGTCGACCCCAGTCCTGCAGCGGCACCGCCCAGTTCCGCCAGCCGTGGATCATCCTGCGATCCACCAGCACCGGCCCCAGCAGGCCCTTCGGCGCTCCCAGCAGGGGGCCGTAGTTGATCCGACCGTAGGCCCGACCACCAGGTGGAGGTCGACCCGGGCGCCGTGCCCCTCGACGGTGATCTCCCCGGGCCCCTCCAGGGAGCCGACCCGTTGCCCGTCGACGAAGAGCGTGGCGCGATCCGCCAGGTCGGTCAGGCGCAGGGGCACCCGGCCGTGGGGCAGTACGGGGCGGCTGAGATGCACCGAGATCCCCGCGTTCAGTCGTAGCTGCTCGAAGGAGGCCGGCGCCGGGGTCCGGGCGGTCGGCATCCCGGTGACCAGCAGGCCGCCGAGCAGGTCCGAGGCGGCCAGCAGCGGTGCGGAGGTCTCGGGCAGGAACCGTGGGGTCCGGGAGCGCACCGGCCCGGTGGCGCCGAGCGCCTCCCGGAAGGCGTCGAACTTCGGCGTCAGCCTCCCGTCCTCGCCGATCGGGGCGTCGGAGTCGTAGCTGGTCACCGTGGGCTGGATGCGCCCGTGATCCTCGTTGGAGCCGGCCCACAGGCCGAAGTTCGTGCCTCCATGGGCCATGTAGATGCTCACCGAACCGGCGTCGAGGATCTCCGAGAGGGCGGCCGACGCCGAGGCGGCGTCGCGCACGTGATGCTTCTCGCCCCAGTGGTCGAACCATCCGCCCCAGAACTCCGCGGCCAGGAAGGGCTCGCCGGGCCGGCGCGAGCGTTGCAGTTCGCGGGCGGCGGCGGCCCCGGAACCCAGTGTCACGGCGGCCAGCGTGCCGTCGAGGGTGCCGCCGTCGAGCATCAGTTCGGTGGGTCCGTCGGCGGTGTACAGGAGTTCGTTGATGCCACGCTCGATCAGGACGGTGCGCAGCCAGGTGAGATAGCCGGCGTCGTCGCCGTAGGAGCCGTACTCGTTCTCCACCTGGACGGCGACCACCGGTCCGCCCTGGGACGCCTGCAGGGCGGCGATGCGGGGGATGAGTTCGTCGAACCAGCGGGCCACCGGTCCGGTGAAGCCCGGGTCGCTGCTGCGCAGCGCCAGGCGGCGCCGGCCGACGCCGTTCTCGGCGGCGGTGCGGCGGGTGAACCAGCTCGGCAGGCCACCGTTCGTCCACTCGGCGCAGATATAGGGGCCGGGGCGCACGATGACGTCGAGACCCTCCTGGCCTGCCAGCGAGATGAACTCCTCGACGTCGCGCCAGCCGCCGAAGTCGGCCGGACGGCCCTCGTCGGGCTGGTGGAAGTTCCAGGCGATGTAGGTGTCGACGGTGTTGAGCCCCATGTCGACGAGCCGGCGGATCCGGTCGCGCCACTGGCCGGGGTGGACGCGGAAGTAGTGCATCGCGCCGGAGAGGATCCGGTGGGGCGCGCCTCCACGAGTGAGCGCGCCGTCGTCGGTGATGCGCAGCAGGGCGCCATCTGCCCTCGTGGGGGCGGGGTCTTCGGCCATGACTGAAGGATAGGGGATCGGCCGTGCCCGCCGGGCCGGACCGCAGCGCGTTGACCTGTCTACGCTGGTGCGCCGGGCTGGCCGCGGTGCTGTCGATGACGGTGGTCGTCCGGATCGTCGTCCCGGCCGCCGGACCCGTCCTGCGCCGCCGGGACTGAGGCGGTTTCGGGTGCGGGGCGCGGGGTCCGGCGGCGGTGACGCCGGGGCACCCAGTCGCGCGGCACCGCCGAGCCGCGGAACCAGGACGCCATCACCGCGCGCCGGGTGCGGTGGTCGGCCGGGATCGCGATCGGTCGGGCGGCCAGCGCTCCGAGGCTCGATCCGGCCGCCAGCGCCACGCCGACGAGCAGGGACTGGGCCAGTACCTGGGTGCCGTCGTCGGGGGCGGGAATGCCCAGCTGCCCGGCCATCACCATGTACAGGCCGCGGTAGAGCATCATGCCGGGCATCAACGGGACGACGGCGATTGTCACCAGCGCCACCTGGGGCACCCGCCAGCGCTTGGCCGCCGAGGCCGACACCAGGCCGATGAGGCAGGCGCCGAAGCCCGAGGCGATGACCATCGAGTCGGTGAGCCGCATCCCGACGAGGTAGCCGGCCCAGCCGAGAGCTCCCAGGAGCCCGGTGACCCCCAGGGTGCGGGGTCCGGAGTGCGAGGTGGCCCCGAAGGCGATCGAGGCGATGGCGGAGGCGACGATCTGCACCCATGGGGCGCTGGTCCACACCAGAGTGGGCGAGATGTATCCGGGGACACCGAGCTTGAGCCCGAGCCACAGTGTGGTCATCACCCCGAAGGCGATGCCTCCGGTCTGCATGATGACCTCGAGGAAGCGCCCGGAGCTGGTGACGTAGTAGCCGTCCAGCGCGTCCTGGGCGGCGGCCACCGCCCCGGTGCCCGCCAGCAGGGAGATCATCCCGGCGGCCACCACCAGCGAGGGCGACAGGTCCAGTCTCATCCCGGTGGCGGTGCGCAGCAGCATCATGCCGAGTGCGACGGCGGTCGGGATGGCGCCGCCGACGGCCTGCACGAAGAAGTTGGCCACCCGACGCCGGGCCAGACCCTGGACGGCGACGTCGACCAGGCAGGTGGCCAGGAAGGCGATGAGGACGTCGAGCACCGATGCGCCGTAGAGGGCAGCCATGGCGGCGCCCATCACGCCCATGTTCACCGTGACGAACCACTTCTTGTACAGCCTGGGGGCGGTCATCAGGTCGTTGAGCCGCTCCCGGGCCCCGGCCGGCTCGCCTCGCCGGTGGCTGACGTCGTCGACCAGCTGCTCGAGACGGCCCAGGCGCTGGTAGTCGGCGGTGCGGGTGCGGACCACCCGCAGTGCCGTGATGGGGTCGTCGTCCAGAGAGCGGTGCTGGGTGACGATGACCGAGGTGTTGGTGATGTCGACGTGGACGTTGATGCCGTAGGCGTCGGCGATCCGCAGCCCCATGGCGATGGCCTCGGCCGACGAGGCGCCCACCGAGACCGCCATCACGGTGATCCGCATGATGAGGTCGAAGACCTCCCGGGCCTGGGCGGCGGCCATCTCGTCCTCGCGCACCGAGGCGAGGTCGCGGCTGGGGGAGAGGGGGTGGCCGTCGCGCAAATACCTGTTCAGGGGCCCTCGCCATCCCCGCCCGCTGCGCGGCGTCCCGCCCCGTTGCCCCGACACCGCCGCCACCCCTTCCGATCTCCCCGCGCGCCGCGTCCTACGGCGTCCGGGAGGTATCACCACGTCATTCCAGCACGACACTTCAGCACATCCGGACCGGCCCTCCAAACCGGTTCGGCGCGCCGTCACCGAGGGGCCCGATAGGCTGTCGGCGTGCTCATCGCCACCGACCTCGACGGGACCCTCGTCCGCCACGACAACACCATCTCACCGCGTGCCCGTGCTGCGATCGCCGCGGCCGAGGAGGCGGGGGTGCCGGTGGTGCCGGTGACCGGGCGTCAGTTCGGAGGGCTGAGCGACATCCTGGGTGCCTTCTCCCGCTACGCCCTGGTCAACAACGGATCGATGGGCGTCGACCTGGCCGACGGAGCGCGGACGATGTTCTGCGAGACCACCCCGGCCGCCACCGTCGCCGCATTCGTCGATGCCGTCCGGGGGTACTCCCCGAACGCCTCCTTCGCCTCGGTGCGCGAGGAGGGCCGGGTCTTCGCATACACCGACGGCTACCTTGAACTCACCCGCCCGGACGAGCTGATCAAGGACCCGGCCGACTACCGGCGGGTCGAGGTCGCCGAGATCGGTGCGCACGACTGCATGAAGCTCATGGTGCGCAGCGCGGAACTGCCGCTGGAGGAGTTCGTCGCGCGCACCCTGGCGCTGACGGTTCCCGGGGCCCACACCTCCTGGTCTGGCTTCCCGATGGTCGAGATGTGCGCCGAGGGGCTCACCAAGGCGACCGGCCTGGGCCGTCTCACCGGCCTCCTGGGGATGACCAGCGCCGACGTCGTGGCCCTGGGGGACGGCGGCAACGACGTCGAGATGCTGAGCTGGGCCGGGCGCTCCTTCGCGATGGCCGACGGCCAGCAGGTGGCCAAGGACGCAGCCACCGATATCGCCCCGTCGGCCGCCGAGGACGGCTTCGCCCGGGTCGTCGAATCCCTTCTGGAGTCCCTCTGATGTTCATCGCCACCGATCTCGACGGCACCCTGCTCACCCCGTCCGGAACCATCTCGGCGCGGTCGGCGGCGGCCATCGCCGCGGCCGAGGAGGCCGGTGTGCCGGTGGTGCCGGTGACCGCCCGCCAGCTCTACGGCCTCGACGAGCTGCGCGACCGGCTGGGGCGCTGGGCGCTGTGCAGCAATGGCGCGGTGTGCTGGGATCTGCATGCCGAGACGGTGCTCTTCCACCTGGAGACCAGCGCCGAGGTGGCCTCGGCCTTCGCCCGGGAACTGCTGGACGTCGAGCCGCGGACCCGTTTCGCCTCCATCCAGCGCGACGGCGCCTACTTCGCCTCCCAGGCCGGGTACGCCGATCTGTGCGTCTTCACCGATCATCACCGCGACCCCGCCGACATGCCCCGTCTCGGCCTCGACGAGGTGGTCGGGGCGCCCACCCTCAAGCTGGTGGCCCGCCACCCGGGCCTGTCGGTCCACGAGCTGGCCGCGGTGGCCCGTCGGCTGCCCAGCGCCGGGCGGGTGCATATCACGAGCTCCGGGGCCGGGATGCTGGAGATCAGCGCCGCCGGGGTCACGAAGTCCGCCGGGCTGCAGATACTGGCCGACCGCCTCGGCATGACCAGCGCCGATGCGGTGGCTTTCGGGGACGGGGACAACGACGTCGAGATGCTCCGGTGGGCGGGCCGGTCGTGGGCGGTGGCCAACGCGGTGCCGGCCGCCCGGGAGGCTGCCGGGAGCATCGCCCGGCCGAACACCGAGGACGGGGTGGCGCAGGTCATCGAGCAGTTGCTGGCCGAACGGGACGAGACGGTCGCCTGAGGGCCGTGCGCGCCTGAGGGTCGCGCGCGAAATTCCCGCTCAACGGGGGTTTTCGGCTCCACGGAGACGGAAAAGGCCGTTGAGCGGTGAATCCGGGGCCTGAGACTGGGGCCAAGCGTCCTCATCGGGGGGCCGAGACGGCCAGGCCGACGTCCCGGGCGGCCTCGACCATTCGCCTGTCGTAGCTGATCAGATTGTCCACGCCGATCTGCATGGCGACAGCCAGATGGATGGCGTCCAATGACCTGAGGTGAGTGCCCGGCAGCAGTCCGGCCTGGGCGAAGACCACCGCCGACGGCGTGTAGAGGTCGATCCGGTCGAGCAGCTCGGTGACGTGACGCTGAGTGAGTGCCGGGATCCGGTGGGCCGCTCGTCGCATCTCGGTCTCCAGGAGTGTGCAGGACGCCAGTGCGGGACGGTCCGCGTCGATTTCGGCGATGAGCGCCCGTGACTCGGCCTCGTCGACGACGAGTTTGAGGGCCGCCGAGATGTCGAGATACCAGGTGCTCATCGCTCCTCGCGAAGCTCGTCGAGGATCTTCCCGGTCGGCACCGGAGAACTCACCAGCTCGTCGGTGGAGAACACCGCGGGACGCCGCGCCGGGCGGTGAGGCAGGGGTTCATCGGTCTGCCGCAGCGGTGCGATCCTGGCGGTGGGCACGCCTCGGCGGGTGATGATGAATTCCTGGCCGTTTTCCACCTCGCGCAGCACCCGGCCGCTCTCGTTGCGCAGTTCGCGTTGACTGATCGTCGTCATGCTACAAATGTAGCTCTTGCGTAGCGTCTGCGATCGGTCCAGTCGGAGGATCGGTGCAGTTGGGGGATTCTGCTCCCAACACGCCGTCCCACAGCCCTGGCGAGCGCCACGACGGCGTGTTGGGAGCGGAATCCCCCGGGGCCGGTGCGGCTGATTGACGCCGGCGGGCGGCCGGAGCGCAGGTGGACACGAGGACACGCCAATTGAAAGACGTCGTAGAATCTCCTGCGTCGCACGGCGCAGATGGGGCCATCACCTCGGAGCCGTCGGAAGAACGGGCACGCCCCTGGGAACAATCCGCATGGGCACAGGGCCTCACTAGAACCGGCAGCGGCGTCAAGGAAGCGGCATCGGGTCCCGTCACAGGGGCGTCCAGATGCAATGAGGGTGGTACCGCGGGTGGCCCGGAGACGTTCCGGCGGCTCGTCCCTCGTCGAGAGCACGACGACGAAGGACGCGACCATCGCGATGAGCGACGCCACCAGCGCACAGCAGAACCCCGACACTGATCATCCGGGGACCTACCATGCCGTCCCGCCGCAGATCGATCTGCCGGCGATGGAGCACGAGATCATCGACCTGTGGCACCAGAACCGCACCTTCGAGAAGTCCCTGGAGCAGACCTCCGACGGCGAGCCGTGGACCTTCTTCGAGGGTCCCCCGACCGCCAACGGCCAGCCCGGCACCCACCACATCGAGGCGCGGGTGTTCAAGGACGTCTTCCCCCGTTTCAAGTCCATGCAGGGCTATCGGGTGGACCGCAAGGCCGGCTGGGACTGCCACGGCCTGCCCGTCGAGCTCGCCGTCGAGCGGGAGCTCGGGTTCTCCGGCAAGCCGGACATCGAGAAGTACGGCGTCGAACCCTTCAACGCCAGGTGCCGCGAGTCGGTGACCCGCCACGTCGACGCCTTCGCCGAGCTCACCGAGCGGATGGGCTACTGGGTGAACATGGACGAGGCCTACTGGACGATGCACCCCCAGTACGTCGAATCGGTGTGGTGGGGCCTCAAGCAGGTCTTCGACAAGGGCCTGCTCGGCGAGGACTACCGCGTCGCCCCGTACTGCCCGCGCTGCGGCACCACCCTGTCCGATCACGAGCTGGCCCAGGGCTACCAGGACGATCGCGACCCCTCCATCTACGTGCAGTTCCCGATCACCTCGGGTCCGCTGGCCGGTCGGGCGAAGCTGCTGGTGTGGACCACCACCCCGTGGACCCTGGTCTCCAACACCGCTGTGGCCGTCCATCCCGACGTCACCTACGTCGTCGCCCATCGCAACCCCGCCCCCCAGACCGACGACGCCTCAGAGACCACCGCCGAGGCCGGTCCGGGAGAGGATATCGTCATCGCCGATCCTCTCTTCGACGCCGTGCTGGGCGACGAGTGGTCGCGCACCGGGGAGACCTTCCAGGGCACCGAGATGGAGTTCTGGACCTATGAGCGCCCCTACGACTGGGTGAAATGGCCGGCCATCGAGCACCGCACACTCGACGGACGCGAAACCCCCGCCGACGCGAACTTCGTCATCCTGGCCGATTACGTCACCGTCGAGGACGGCACCGGCCTGGTGCATCAGGCTCCTGCCTTCGGCGCCGACGACTTCGCCACCTGCCGCGCCTACGGGCTGCCGCTGGTGAACCCGGTGCGCCCCGACGGCACCTTCGAGGCCGACCTGCCGATCGTCGGCGGGGTCTTCTTCAAGACCGCCGACAAGGCGCTCTGCGAGGACCTCGAGAAGCGCGGCATCCTGTGGCGCCTGGAGATGCACTGGCACTCCTACCCGCACTGCTGGCGCTGCGACACTCCGCTCATCTACTACGCCCAGCCCTCCTGGTACATCCGCACCACGCAGATCAAGGAGCAGCTGCTGGCCCAGAACGAGGCCACCACCTGGTACCCGGAGACCATCAAGCACGGCCGCTACGGCGACTGGCTGGAGAACAACATCGACTGGGCGGTCTCGCGCACCCGCTACTGGGGGACGCCGCTGCCGCTGTGGCGCAATGACGACGACCGCGACGACGTCATCTGCGTCGGCTCGCTCGCGGAGCTGTCGGGGTACGTCGGCCGGGATCTCTCGGATCTGGATCCGCACCGGCCCTTCATCGACGAGATCACCTTCGAGAGGAACGGCCACACCTACCACCGGGTTCCCGAGGTGGCCGACGCCTGGCTGGACTCAGGTTCGATGCCCTTCGCGCAGTGGGGCTACCCGCACGTGCCGGGTTCGGAGGAGAAGTTCCTGGCCCATTACCCGGCCGACTTCATCTGCGAGGCCATCGACCAGACCCGGGGCTGGTTCTACACGCTGATGGCGGTCGGCACCCTGGTCTTCGACCAGTCGTCCTACAAGAACGTGCTCTGCCTGGGCCACATCCTGGCGGCCGACGGCCGCAAGATGAGCAAGCATCTGGGCAATATCCTGCTGCCCATCCCGCTGATGGACAAGCACGGGGCCGACGCCGTGCGCTGGTTCATGGCCGCCGACGGCTCCCCGTGGAGCGCCCGGCGGGTGGGTGACGACACCATCCAGGAGACGGTCCGCAAGGTGCTGCTGACCTACTGGAACACCGTCTCCTTCCACGCCCTGTACGCGAATGCGAACCGGTGGGTTCCGTGCCAAGCGGGGGGGACGACCCCCCCGAGCCCCCTCGGCGAACAGGTCGGTGGGGGTCCGGATATCGCTGCGGTGGCCACCGCTGCGCCCCCTGTGGCACAGCGACACGTGCTGGATCGGTGGCTGACGTCGGCGACGAATGTGCTGGTCCGCGACGTCACCGCCTCCCTCAGCGATTTCAACACCCAGCGCGCCGGGGCTCTGATCCAGGAGTTCATCGACGAGCTGTCGAACTGGTACGTCCGCCGGTCCCGCCGCCGCTTCTGGGACGGGGATCCCAGCGCCCTGTGGACCCTCCACGAGACGCTGAACGTGCTCACCCGGCTGATGGCTCCGATGGTCCCGTTCATCACCGAGCGGGTCTGGCAGGACCTCTTCGTCCCCACCGATCCCAAGGCCCCCGAGTCGGTGCACCTGGCGGCCTGGCCGGTGGCCGACGAGTCGGTCATCGACGAGGATCTGGACCACGCGATGGATCTGGCCCGCCGCGTCGTCGAGCTGGGACGCGGGGCCCGCGCCGAGGCGAAGATGAAGGTGCGCCAGCCACTGAGCCGGGCCCTCATCGCCGGTTCGGCTCTGGCCAAGCTGGACGAGCCGCTGCAGGCCGAGATCCGCGCCGAGCTCAACATCGGCGCACTTGAGGCCTTCGGCTCCTCCGGCGACCTCGTCGACCACTCCGCCAAGGGCAACTTCCGTTCCCTGGGCAAGCGGTTCGGCAAGGCGACCCCGAAGGTGGCTGCTGCGGTGGCGGCCTGTGATGCCTCCATGCTGGCCGCCGAACTGGCCGCGGGCCACGAGGTGACTCTCGAGGTGCCCGAGGCCGAGGGTGGGAAGGCCACCATCGGCGCCGCCGACGTCATCATCTCCGAGAGGCCCCGGGAGGGCTGGAGCGTGGTCAACGAGCAGGGCGAGACCGTGGCCCTGGATCTGGAGATCACCCCCGAGCTGGCCAGGGCGGGGCTGGCACGTGAGGCGGTGCGGTTCATCCAGGACACCCGCAAGCACGTCGGTCTGGAGGTCTCCGACCGGATCTCGCTGACCTGGCATGCTACCGGCGACCTGGCCGGGGCGATCCGCGACCACGCTGGCGAGATCGCCGAGGAGGTGCTGGCCACCTCGATGGGGGAGGGGACCCCCGACGACGGCTGGGCCGCCGAGCCCGATCTGGGCCTGTCGATCAGCGTCGTCAAGGCCTGAGCGAGGAATCTGCTCCCAACACGCCGTCGGGCAGCCCCCACGGGAGCCACGACGGCGTGTTGGGAGTGTCTGCTTCTCATCTCCCCGGGAATGACGTGGCCGGGTGTAGGGCGTGAGTGGCAATAGTGGCTTGGTGACCAGATGGGCTGGATATGAGGGCTGACCAAAAGTTGGGTCTTGCCCCCGTGACTATGGCCAATCGGCCAGATCTTGCCGAATCCGCTTGACGAGATCAGGGGGGGGAATAGGTAACCTCCGGGGACAAGAGGTCCGATCCGAGTCCTCTGAATAGGAGGGATGACAATGATGTACGGAAAGAAGCGTTTGAGGATCAGGGCGTGTGCGATTGCGGTCGCTTCGATTATCGAGGGTGGAGCGCTCGTGGCAACTCCAGCGGTCGCCGCTCCTAGGCCAGCCGCAAGTCACGTCCAAGTCACACCAGATACCGGATCAGCACCCGATGGCGCCGCCGCTGCTGCGAGTGGTTGTGATTTCATGGCAGCCGAGTCGGGGAATGCGCACGTGCTCATCGATGGAGGGATGAGCTCAGGGTGTGGCTGGGTTGTCCTGACTCATGCCGAGCAGGTTGCGCTCCATAACATGGGGCCGCTGACTGCGTCCGCGGCCGGGTCCTACATTGGTGCAAGAATCGGTGGCGCTGGCGGTGCTGCGATCGGAACGCTCGTCGGTGGAGTGGCCGCGAAAGCGATCAATGATGTGGGGGTCTGCCCCAATAATCAGCAGTTGAGGATCGCTGCAAGAAATTCGGGGAGTGGAAACTCGTATAAATGTGAAGCTGTCGGATCATGAGGCTTGGCGTCTGACGCTCACGAGGCGGACGACTCTAAGCCCATGTGGCTGACGCTGCGGTTCCTATGACCATTGGTCGGCAATCTGTCGGAGGGCCCTGATATGTGAATCGAAGGCTTTGCGACCCGCCGGGGTCAGCGTCAGCCACATGATCCTGCGGCTGTCGGCGCGTTCTTTGTTGGCGACCTTTGAGGCGGATACATAGCCAACTCTAATGAGCGACTTGATGTGTTTCGAAAGTGTCGCGTCTGACACTTGCAGTGTATCCCTAAGGGCACTGAACTGCGCCTGATCTACCCGTCTCAGAAGCCCGCAGACTCGAAAGTTCATCAGCTGATGGATGATTGGATTGATGTCCGCATCATCCATGTTTGATCTTCCGTGCTATAGCGTACTCGACGGCGATAAACATGCCGATTGTCACTACTAGAGTCGCGATGCACAGCCATAGAATAGTCCATGTTTTCTCGTGGCTCGCGGCTTCCATGGCCAACGTGAGAATCCAACCAAAAGCGGCTCCGTAGATAACGACTGCCGTTGTTCCGATAGCGCCAAGTCGCCTCGCACGAATACCTATGCGATCGTCAACTAGATAAACGAGCACTGAGAGAAGCGCGAGCGGGAGAAGTGCAGAACAAATGGTCTCAGTCATCGAGTCGTAGCCATGCATCTTGTTAAGAGCGGACTCCGCGACCCAGAAAGCCATCACAAGCGCGACTGAACATCGTATGGGCCACGGTGTGCTGACATCGTCTGCGAACTTCCTGCGATCGGATACGAGATTGGTCAGGTGTTGGGTGGCCTCGGCAGGGCTTGGCTCTTGTTCTTGTATGTCCATGCAGGGGAGCCTAGCACTGGCTTGCCAGGATGGAAAGTAACTTACGGGCTTTCTGAGCCAGCGTGCTTCGTCGCACGGGACACCAGGACTGTTGCCATGCTGAATGAGGTGCTAGAGACAGAGCATCTGGACGAACTCGATACCCTTGGTGCGTAGACGTCATCATCTCCGTGCGAGGATCACCGAGTGAGGCTCGAGCGCGAGGAATCTACTCCCAACACGCCGTCGGGCAGCCCGGACGGGCGCCGCAACGGCATGTTGGGAGCAGATGTATCCCTATCCCTACTTCGCGAAGCCCTACTTCACCAGGTCGGCGTAGCCGGGATGGTCCTGGATCCAGGACGTCACATAGGGCGATACCGGGATCACCTGGTAGCCGTCGTCGCGCAGCAGGTCCAGGGTGGCCTTGAGCAGCACCGAGCGCATTCCCGATCCGAATCGGGGGTGCACATAGGCGGCCGGCAGCTTCACGACCCCTGGCTCGACCTGTTCCAGGGCGATGCCGGCGGCCTCGGACTCGGCCACCGTGAGAACGAATTCGCCGGTCCGGTCGCCGTTGACGGCCGTGGCCGAGCGATCCCACCGGACCCTCAGATCGTGGTGGAGATCAACCATGGGGAAGTTCCTCGTCGTCATGGTGGGTGACCCCCACCTGTTCAAGTACGGACTGCATCACCCGCGACACCTCCAGGGTGTCGTCCAGCGGCATGATGGTGCTCTCGGTGCGGCCGTCGCGCAGGCACTGGCCCACCTCGATGAGTTCATGGGAGTAGCCGCGGCCCGACTGCGGGGCCTCGTGGACCTGCGGGATGACGCCGCGGCGGTGCACCACGATGCGGCTGGGGTGGTGGAATCGCGGCTCCACCTCGATCCATCCGTGGGTGCCGTGGATGGCCATTCGCCCCGGCCCGTCGGCCCGCAGCGAGACGGCCAGGGTGGCGGTGCGCTCCCCGCGGTGCTCCAGCAGCATCGCCACGTCGGCGTCGACGCCGTTGGGGAAGAGGCTTCCCGCCGCCGTCACCCTGGTAGGGCTGCCGAGCCGGCCGACCGCGAAGTTGATGGCGTAGACGCCCAGATCCAGGGTGGCGCCGCCGCCGAGCTCGGGGTTGAAGAGACGGTCCTCGGGGTCGAAATCCCGCAGCGCGAAGAGATCCCCCTGGACCGACGTCACCTCGCCGATCTCGCCGGCCGCCACCGCCAGATCCATCTCCCGGATCACCGGCAGGAAGCGGCTCCAGATCCCCTCCATCGCGAACAGCCCCTTGGCCCGGGCGGCCTCGACGATCTCACTGGCACCGGCATGGGTGGCGGCGAAGGACTTCTCCACCAGAATCGCCTTGCCGGCCGCGAGGGCCGCCAGCGCGATCGGCTTGTGCTGGGGGTGCGGGGTGGCGACGTAGACGACGTCGACGTCGGGGTCCTCGAGCATCTCCGCGTAGGAGGCGTAGGCCCTCGGCCGAGGATGATCGGGCAGGGTCGAGAATGCCAGGTCGGCGAACGACTCCGCGTGCTCCCGGGTGCGCGAAGCCACCGCCGCCACATGCGCGTCGGGTACATGGATGAAGTCGGGCAGGACGGTCCGGGCGATCCGCCCGGTTCCCGCGATGCCCCATCCGATCGGAGCCATGGCAGAACTCTAGGCTCCCTGGCCCCGCCCGTCCGGTAGTCGCGGGAACTTGTCGAAGCGATATGTCCGATCACTCCGGCGGTCGCCGTTCACGAGGCTGCTAGCGGGTTCGGGGAGGCTCCTGCCCGTCGCCGTCGTCACCATTCCCGATCTCGCCGCGACGCTGCCTGGAACCCGGGCCCCGCTCGAGCCGACGCCGGCGGCCGCGGTCCTCGCCGACCAGTGCGGGGACGAGGAATATCGGGATGAAGATGATCCACCACCACTGCCATCCGGTGGCGAAGTTGATGATGAGCGCCGCCGGCCAGGCGATCGCGCTGAGGATCTCGACCAGCCGGTGGTAGCGGCCTTCGCCGGCGGCCACCTCCTTGGCCGACGACGCCTTCTCCATACTCATCCGGGCCGCCGGGGCGTCTGCGGGAAGGTCGTCGAAGAGCGGCGCGAGATCGCCGCGGGTGCGGGCCGACAGTGCCGCCGCCATCCGCTCGTCGAACTCCTCGGGGGTCAGCCGTCCGGCGACGTGGTGATCGCGCAGCGCCTCCACCGCGGCGTCACGCTCCGCGTCGCCGATGCGCTGCTCACTGGGATCCATGACCACCAGAGTAGGACGGCCGAGACCATTCAAGGGGTCGTCCCGCCCCTACTTGCGACGAAGAGGCCAGCGACGCGGACCGCAGCACCGTCAGAGCCGCCGCTACGGGGTTCGAAGGGGTCGTCCCGCCCCTACGTGCGACGAAGAGGCCAGCGACGCGGACCGCAGCACCGTCAGAGCCGCCGCTACGGGGTTCGAAGGGGTCGTCCCTTTCGCTCGGTTAGACTGCAGTGTCCGCATTCACGGGAGGGTTGATGACGCGCGTCGTCCAGAAGTTCGGTGGGTCCTCGGTGGCCGACGCCGGCTCCATCAAGCGGGTGGCCAAGAGGATCGCCGCCACCAGGCAGGCCGGGAACGAGGTGGTCATCGTCATCTCGGCGATGGGCGATTCCACCGACGACCTGATGGACCTGGCCCTCCAGGTCTCCCCTCAGCCCGCCCCCCGAGAACTCGACATGCTGCTCACCACCGGTGAGCGGCAGTCGGCGTCGCTGCTGGCGATGGCATTGTCCGATCTGGGCGTGCCGGCCCGCAGCTACACCGGATCGCAGGCCGGCGTCATCACCACCGCCGCGCACGGCAACGCCCGCATCATCGACATCACCCCCGGCCGGGTCGAGAAGTCCCTGGACGCCGGCAACGTGGTCATCGTGTGCGGATTCCAGGGGGTCTCGCAGACCACCAAGGACGTCACCACCCTGGGCCGCGGCGCCTCCGACACCACCGCCGTCGCGCTGGCGAGCGCACTGGGTGCCGAGTACTGCGAGATCTACTCCGACGTCGACGGCGTCTTCACCGCCGATCCGCGGATCGTGCCCGGAGCACGGCGGATTCCCGAGATCAGTTACGAGGAGATGCTGGAGATGGCCGCCTGCGGCGCCAAGATCCTGCATCTGCGGTGCGTCGAGTACGCCCGCCGCGAGGATGTGCCCGTCCACGTCCGCTCCTCCTTCTCCGACAGGCCCGGCACCTGGGTCAGAGACCTTGCAGACATCACGAAGGGATCAGCTGTGGAAGAGGCCATCATCTCCGGGGTCGCCCACGACCGCTCCGAGGCGAAGATCACTGTCGCCGGCATTCCGGACGCCATCGGCCGGGCCGCGCAGATCTTCCAGATCATCGCGGACGCCGACATCAACATCGACATGATCGTCCAGAACGCGTCGCGGGTGATGAACGGCCGCACCGATCTGTCCTTCACCCTGCCGATGTCCGACGGCCGCACCGCGGTGAAGGCCCTCAACAGCGCCCGGGAGTCCATCGGCTTCGAGCAGCTCCTCTACGACGACCAGGTCGGCAAGGTGTCGGTGATCGGGGTCGGTATGCGTTCCCACCCCGGCGTCACCTCCACCTATTTCAACGCACTGGCCGGGGCCGGCATCAATCTTCAGATGATCTCCACTTCGGAGATCCGCATCTCGGTCGTGGTCGCCGCCGACCAGGTCGATCAGGCGGTGCGGGTGGCCCACACCGCCTTCGGGTTGGATGCCGAGGGCGAAGCCGTCGTCTACGGGGGGACGGGCCGCTGACTCCCCGCAGAGGGGCGGGCGCCAACCCGCCCGGCGACGATCGGGCGCCCCGGCGGACCAATGACGGTCCGCCGGGGGCCGGGCAGCCTCATGCCACGAGCGACGTCTACGACCTGCTGACGGTCCCCGAGGAGCCGCGCAGTTCCACCGGATTCTTCGATGTCTACGACTCCCTGGACATCGACGCCACGATGCTGCGCTCCGATCTGGCGGCGCGCATCCACGCCATGGAGCGGGCCGAGGACGAGGAGCGCCGGGCCCGGCTGCGACGCGAGGCCGCTCGCGGCCCCAGGCGCGCCGCCTCCCCGGAGTCGGCCGAGACGGGGATGGGCCTCCCGGCTCTCGGGGCACCGGTCCCCGCCGACGGTACCGAGGCCGCCGCCGGGGCCCTGCCCGGCGAGGCCGCCAGGAGCGAGGCCGAGCAGACGGCGTCGCTCAAGCGGGAGAGCTCGATCATGGCCGCCGGGACTCTCATCTCGCGCGTCCTGGGCCTGGTGCGCAGCTCCCTGCTCACCACCGCCATGCTGGGCACCTCGCTGGCCCTCGACACCTTCCAGGCCGCCAACACGCTGCCGAATGTCATCTTCAACCTGCTGTCCGCGGGCGTCCTCAACGCCATCCTCATTCCGCAGATCGTCAAGGCGATGAAGCGCAAGGACGGCGGTCGGGAGTTCGTCGACCGGCTTCTGACGGTCTCCTTCGCCGCGGTGCTGCTCATCACGGTGCTCGCCACCCTCACCTCGCCCTGGTTGCTGCACATCTACTTCTCGGGCTCGGGCCCGGCCCGGACACTGACCACCTTCTTCGGTTTCATCTGCATGCCGCAGATCCTCTTCTACGGCCTCTACGCGATCCTCGGGCAGGTCCTCAATGCACGGGGGCAGTTCGCCGCCTTCATGTGGAGCCCGGTGCTGGCCAACGTCATCCAGATCAGCGGACTGGTGTGGTTCCTCGTCCAGTTCGGGGCCCACGGCGACCCGGCGACCTGGACCGCGTCCATGGTGTGGGTGGTCGCCGGGACCACCACTGCGGGCATTGCGGTCCAGGGTCTGTTCCTCATCATCCCGCTGTGGCGCGGCGGATTCCGCTGGCGTCCCCGGTGGGGGATCCGGGGCTACGGCCTGGGCGCCGCGGCCCGGTTGACGGTATGGACCTTCTCGGCCCTGCTCATCGCCCAGATGGTGGGTATCGCCACCAAGAAGATGCTGTCGTGGGTGCGGGTGCACCATCCCGAGGTGTCCTCGATCAGCGCCTACGACAACGCCTTCCTCATCTTCATGCTGCCCCACGGGCTCATCACGGTGTCGATCCTCACCGCCCTCTTTCCGCGGATGAGTTCGGCCCACGCCGACGGCGACACCGACGGGCTGCGGTCCCTGGTGCGCAGGGGGCTGACGTCGCCGGCGGTGGCGGTGATCCCGTGCTCGATCGCGATGGTGGTGCTGGCCCGGCCCGGCGTCCAGACGATCTGGAGTCTGCAGTCGGACCAGGTGATGCCGCTGGCCGGGGCTGTGGCGATCATGGGGATCGGGCTGCTGCCCTTCGGGATCTCGACCCTCCAGCAGCGCTACTGCTTCGCCCGCGAGGACGGCCGGCAGAATCTCATCATGCAGGCCATCCTGTCGGGCACCCAGCTGGTGCTGGTGAGCCTGGTCTTCGTGGTGCCGGCCGGCGGTGCGCTGTGGACCGTGGCGGCCGCGCAGACCGTCGGCAATGCCGTGGTCTCGGTGGTCTGGATCGTGGCGGCCTCACGTCAGATGAACGGCCTGGGCATGAGGTCGGTGGCCCTCAGCTGGCTGCGGCTGCTCGCGGCCTCGGTCATCAGCGGGGTCCCGACCGCCGTCGCCGTGTGGGCGATGGGACTGCTCGGCGAGGGCCGACTGATGAGCCTGCTCACCCTGGCGGTCGGCGGTTGCCTCTTCGTCGGCGTCTTCCTGGCGGCGGCGAAGCTGCTGAAGATCGACGAGGTCGGCAGCCTGCTCGACCCGATCCTGCGACGTCTGCACCTGGCGAGATAGAAGCGGGAGGCCCGATCCGAGGATCGGGCCTCCCGCGGCCCGCCACCGCCGGGGGAGGGGGTGGCATTGTTGGGCCCTTCGCGGGATCTGGGGGGAGTTCCCGCGGTGCTTCTCAGCGTAGACGCTCAATGATTAACGGGTCAATCGTGTCAGCCGCACGTGAACAGATGACCATCCGGCCAGGGAGGACGCCCGTCCACATCTCGCGATGTCATCCCTTGCACAGGTAGCCGTCCTGCACCAGTGAGGTTCCTCGGCAGTAGCCGTGACCGGTGCGGAAGCCTCCTGTGTTCAGCGTCATCTCCGAGACGGTGACGAGTTTGTACCCCTCGGCGGTGAGCTTCTCGATGATCGGCTCCGCGGCCGCGACGGTGAAGTCGTGGATGTCGTGCATCAGGATGATCGGCTCGGTGTAGACCGAGACGTCGCTGAACACCTTCGCCTCGGTGGCGCTGGTGCTCTTCGTCTTCCAGTCCTCGGTGTCCACGCTCCAGTTGACGATGGCCAGGTTGTCGGCGCTGGCCACCGCGTCGGCGGACTCGTTGTGGGAGCCGTAGGGCGGGCGCAGCAGGAGGGGCGAGCGCCCGATGAGCTTCTTGATCCGGGTGTTGTTGCCGGTGATCTCCTGGGCGAGGCGCTCGGAGCCCAGCGAGGCGAGATCCGGATGGGTGACGGTGTGGGAGCCGATCTCGTAACCGGAGGCGGCGACCAGCACCGTGGTCTTCGGGTAGGTGTCGATCGAGTTGCCCATCTCGAAGAAGGTCGCGGCACCCTTGTGCTTCGCCAGCGCCGCGAGCACCGTGCCCGTCTCGGGTCCCGGACCGTCGTCATAGGTGAGGGCCACCGCCTTGTGGACCACGCAGTCGATGCCGATGGCGGTGCTCGGATGCTCGGGGCCCGACGAAGCGGCCGATGCGGAGGCGGACGGGCTCGCCGACGCGGTGGCGACCGGTGCCGTCGAGTCGCCGGGCAGCGGGCGCACATTCGGTGATGCGGCGGCCTTGGGATGGTTCTGGCCCGGCGTCCACCAGGTCCTGGTCGCGGTCGGGGTGCCGGTGAAGGTGCTCGGATGGGTGGAGGCTCCCTCCGCCATCGTGCCGAAGTCCGACAGCAGCGGGGAGGCCACCTTCTTCGTGACCCTCACCTGGGTCGGGTCCGCTTTCACCGCGCCGGGCGGGAAATCGACGACCAGGCCGCCTGAGGTGTCGAAGGAGATGGCCGGTCCCGTGCCGTAGGGGGCCGGGGTGTCCTGGAGGGCCTTGAGGGCCTTGGCCTTGTCGAGGCCCGCGTCGGCGGCGGCCTGTCCGACGGCCTTGGCGAAGGCGGCCCAGCCCGGCCAGGAGATGAGGGCGGACGGGGAGAAGGTCTGGGAGAGCTGGGCGTCGTACCACAGCGACGTGAGGGCCGTCGTCGCCTTTCCCGCGGTCGTCGTGGTCGACGTGACGAGCACCCCGATGACGTCGGTCGAGGCGGCGAGGTAGCTGGTGGAGATCTCGACCGCGGTGGCCTTGTCCCAGGCGGCCTGGCGCAGGGTGCGTTCGCGCACCACCTCCAGGGCCTGGGTGAGGTTGCGGGCCTTGGGGATCTGAGGCACCGCGGCGCTGACCTTGCGTGGTTCCGAGGCCTTCAGACTGGTGGCGATCGCGCCCGTGATGAGGCCCGGATCGGCCTTCGTCATGGCCGCCGGGGCCGGCGTCCCGTTCGATCCCTTCTTCCCCCCGCCGGATCCTCCGGGGCCGCCGGAGGATCCGTTGCAGGCCGACAGCGAGAGGGCGGCGAGCACACCAGTACTCGCCCCGATGAAGCCACGACGCGTCACGTTCACGGCACACAGATTACGTTGCGGAGGTCTACAAGCAGAACACGGCCCGTCCGAGCATCGGGAAGCCGTCCGTCCCGTCCCGATGAGCGGGACGGGACGGGTCGCCGCGCCGTACAGCGCGTCGGGGAGAGTGTCAGGACGGTGAGCTGACGCCCTGCGCGGCGTCGCTGGAGGAGGCGGCGCCGGCGTCCGCATCGTCATCCCCGGCCCCGTCGTGAGGGCGCGAGCGGCGCGTACTGATCAGCGAGGTGATGACGGTGACGATCAGCACGCCGAGGATCACCAGCAGCGACAGGTTCGTGGAGACCTCGGGGACGTGCAGGGGATCGCCGCCATTGATGAAGGGGATCCGGTTCTCGTGCAGAGCGTGGAGGATCAGCTTGACCCCGATGAAGCCGAGGATCACCGACAGGCCGATGGACAGGTGGACCAGACGGTCGAGCAGCCCGTCGAGCAGGAAGTACAGCTGGCGCAGCCCGAGCAGGGAGAAGGCAGTGGCGGTGAAGACGATGTAGGCGTTCTGGGTGAGGCCGAAGATCGCCGGGATCGAGTCGACCGCGAAGAGCACGTCGGTGCCGGCGATCGCCACCATCACCAGCATCATCGGGGTCATGGCCCGGCGGCCCTGGTGCATCGTCGTCATCCGGTCGCCGTCGTAGTAGTCGGTGGAGTGGATGAAACGCCGGGCCAGGCGCACCATGACGTTGTCGCCGGCCTCCGGATCCTCGTCCTTGTTGTGGCCCTTGACCATGCTCGCGGCGGTCAGGAGCAGGATGATGCCGAAGAGGTAGAAGACCCAGGAGAAGGAGTTCACCAGAGCGGCGCCGGCCAGGATGAGCCCGGTGCGGGCGATGAGGGAGAAGATGACGCCGAACATCAGCACCTTCTGCTGATTGGCCCGCGGTACCGCGAAGCTGGTCATGATGACCAGGAAGAGGAAGAGGTTGTCGACGCTGAGGGCTTTCTCCGTGACGTAGCCGGCGAAGTACTCCTTGCCGAGCTCCGCGCCGCCGAGGAACCAGACCCCGGCGCCGAATATCAGCGCCACCGCCACGAAGATCGCGGACCAGACGCCCGCCTCCTTGAGAGTCGGAGCATGAGCTTTGCGGACATGGGCCATGAAATCGACGGCCAACAGGGCGAGCAGGCCGACAATGGTCAGCGTCCAGACGATCGGGCTCAACGGAGACTCCTCAGGAGGGTGCGCGGGCGCAGTACCTCGATGAGACGTAGCCGGGCCGAGATCGGTTCCATTCCCTCAACAGGAGGAACGACCCCCTGCGCTCGCCAGGGCACGCTGACCCCTCACCGAGAATGTAGGTGTCTGCCGTGGGGTCTGTGAGCCGGTTCGGTACCGCTCGGAATTCCCGCTCAACGGCCCTTTTCGTCCCGACAGAGCCGAAAACCCCTCTTGAGCGGGAATCCGGGACCCGCAGGTCAGGCGCGCGCCTCACGGGCCGAGTGGGCCACCATGGCCGCCAGAGCGCATCCGACAAGGATGAGGAGGACGAGCCACATCACCAGGCCGGACCAGCCGAAGGTGTGCATCACATGCCCTGACAGGTAGCCGAGGATCGAGGAGCCCAGGTAGTAGCAGGCCAGATAGGTGCCCGACGCCTCGCCGCGCGCCATCGGGGCCAGGGCGCCGACCCACCCCGAGGCCACGGAGTGGACGGTGAAGAAGCCGTAGGTGAACAGCGCCACACCGGGCAGCGCCAGCCAGAGCAGGCCCGACGCCGCCAGCGGCATTCCGATCACGGCCATCGCGGCACCGATGAGCATCGCCGTGCCGCGTCCGCGCTGGGCGCTGAGGTGGCCGGCACGGGCGGAGGCCAGCGTCCCGAACAGGTACAGGAGGAAGATCAGGCCGATGAGGGACGGGGGCAGGCCGAAGCGGGCCGTGAGGCGATAGCCGAGGAAGTCGTAGAGGGAGACGAAGACCCCCATGAAGATGAATCCGATGCCGAACAGTCCGGCGAGCCGATGATCGGCCCACTGGCGGGCCATGGTGCGCAGCTCGGGTCCCAGTCGCAGGGCCTTGGGACGAAACCGCCTCTCGGCCGGCATGAGGGTCACCATCGCCACCGTGCAGGCCAGCGCGAAGGCCATATCGATGCCCAGTGCCGGGCGCCATCCGGCGAACTGCAGCACCCCCGAGGGGATGAGCCGGCCCAGCAGCCCGCCCACCGTGTTGCCCGCGACGTACAGGCCCATCGCCCTGGGCAGGCATCGGGGATGGATCTCCTGGCTGAGCCAGGCCATCGCGGTGGCGGGGACGCCCGCCACGAGCAGGCCCTGGAGAGCACGTCCGGCGACCAGCCAGCCCAGGCTGGGGGAGAGCGGGAGCAGCAGCCCGACGATCACCGCCGCCATCGCGGAGATGGTCATGAGCCGTCCGCGCCCGAAGTGCTCCGAGAGCACCGAGACCGGCAGGATGGCGATCGCCAGGACGCCGGTGGCGGCGCTGACTGTCAGCGAGGCCTGTGCCGGGGTCGCTCCCATCTGGGCGGTGAGGGTCGGCATGAGGGCCTGGGTGCAGTACAGGGCGTTGAAGGAGGCGAGGCCGGCGGCCAGCAGGGCCAGCGAGGCCCTGGCGTATCCCGGCCTGCCGCTGACCAGTCCGCCCGGATCCTCGGCGGTCGTGTCCCCTGAGGAGGGGACACCGGTGGCCGGTCTGAGGGTGGACGGAGGTGCGGTGGTCGTCGTCACTCCTTAACAGTGAACCGTAGTCTGCACGAATGGAAGTGCATATGAACGCTCATTCTGATGCACTATCTGCATTAGCCTGGTGGCTGTGCTGTCAGACGATCTGTCCT
The DNA here is from genome assembly GCF_003325455.1 of Acidipropionibacterium virtanenii. NCBI lineage: Bacteria > Bacillati > Actinomycetota > Actinomycetes > Propionibacteriales > Propionibacteriaceae > Acidipropionibacterium > Acidipropionibacterium virtanenii. The sequence continues at coordinate 2,886,312 of NZ_CP025198.1, read as the reverse complement.
GGTTCCTGATCCTCGCCGAGAGTGAACACATCGGGGAGGCGGCCGCCGAGCTGCGCATGCCGCAGTCCACCCTGTCGCGGTGGCTGGGACGCCTGGAGCGGCGCCTCGGCACCACCCTGTTCGATCGTCACGGCCGATCGCTGGCGCTCAACACCCGCGGAGCCGCGCTGGGGCGGCGGCTGCGCGCCGCCGTCACCCAGCTGGACCTGGGGGAGAGCGAGGTCCGACGGCTGCTGGATCCCGAGACCGGACTGGTGCGCTTCGATTTCATGCACTCGTTGGGGACCTGGCTGGCGCCGCGCCTCATCCACGGCTTCGTCGACGACCATCCCCGCGCCGACATCCACCTGCACCAGGGCACCGGCCGTGATCTCATCGCCCGGATCCGCGACGACGAGGCCGATGTCGCACTGTGTTCGCCCCGCCCCGACCATGACGATCTCAGATGGCTGGAGGTGCTGCGCCAGCCCCTGGCCCTGTGCCTGCCCTCCGACCACAGGTTGGCCCGGCTCAGCCGGATACGGCTTGCCGACGTCGCAGCCGAACCGTTCATCTCCACTCCCGGCGGCTTCAACTCCCGTGACCTTCTGGAGGAGGTGGCGGCCGACGAGGGCGTCGAGGTGAACGTCGCCTTCGAGTCCGACGAACTGTCCACCGTCGCTGGACTGGTGGTCTCCGGCGTCGGCGTCGCCCTGCTGCCCGCCGACGATCCGTACCTCCAGCTGCCGGGGACCGTGTTCATCCCCCTGGCCACCTCCCGCAGCCGCGAGGTGGGGCTGATCTGGCGCGCCGGCCAGGAGCCGGCGTCGACCCCCGGTCTCTTCCTCGACAGCGCGAGGGCCGTGCTCAGTTCTGGGAGATAGGCAGCGATCTCTCCTGACCTCCCCGATGCGCCGCTGCGCCCACGCCTATGCGTCGCTGCGCCCGCGGGGCTGACGCTGCCTGGCGTCGTCGGGGGGAGGCGGGATGGTGCTCAGGCCGGGTGCCTGGCCGGGCCAGACCAGCTCGACGGTGCAGGGGGCGTGGTCGATGACGAATCTCGTGTGCGCTCCCAGGCTCGGCGGGCCCAGTCGGCTCCGATCCCCGTCGCGGGCCATCACCAGGTGGTCGGCATCGGCGGCGGCCTCGGTGATCACCCGTTCGGTCGGCCCGATGAGGACCGTGGTGCCGACGTCGTCGCCCAGCTTCCCCGCCGCCTGCGCCAGCACATCGCGGGCCATCTCCTGGACCAGTCCGGAGTCCTGGGCGTCGACGTCGCGGTGTCGGCGCCCCAGCAGGCCGCCGAGGCGCCCGGCCGGGAAATCGGCGTAGGCGTCGGCGGCGGCGACCAGCGTGATCTCATCGTCCCCGTGGTGGTCGAGGAGGGCATCGACGACCGCCGGCCAGGTGGCGGGGGCGATCCAGGCGAGGACTCTCATGGTCAACTCACTCCCATCAGTGAAGCGGCAGCGCTCAGGGCCATTGTGCACAGCACCAGGCAGGCGGGAACAGTGATGAGGCCCAGCCTGGTGAATTCCCCGGTGTCGGTGCGGTGATCGTGGGCTGCCACGATGCGGCGCCAGAGCAGGGTCGCCAGGGAGCCGACATAGGTGAGGTTCGGGCCGACGTTGACCCCGATGAGTACTGCCAGCACGGCCACCGGCCCGATCGGGGCCACCAGGGGCAGCATCACCAGCACGGCCGGCAGATTGTTGACCAGATTGGCCAGCACGGCGGCGATCAGGGCCAGGATCAGCAGGCTGGCCAGGCTCTGGCCCCCCGGGATGACCGCACGCATCGCTGCGGCGACGCCGTGATCGACGACGGCCGCGACGATGATGGACAGACTCAGCACGAAGAGCAGGAAGAACGGGTTGGCGGCCGCACCGAGATCCTTCAGCTCGGCGCTCCGGGAGGTCCTGCCGCGAATGAGACGTTTCGCGCCGATCACCGCGACGCCGGCCAGAGCCGCCCAGAAGGGTTCGGCCCCCAGTACCGACAGCACGACGAAACCGGCCAGCGTCAACCCGAGCACCACCAGGGAGAAGACCGGGACCGCCGTGCCGGCGTCATCCCCAGAGCCCTGCGACGAGCCCCGGCCCGCCGGGACTGAGCCCGAGGAGACCGACAGCTCCGTGGCGAAATAGCGGCGGTGCGCGACGTATTCGACGCCGATCGCGACCAGCCAGGGGCCGACCATCAGCGCCGCGAACCTGGGGAAGGAGATCCCCGCCGCGCTCAGTGCCAGCAGATTGGTGAGGTTGGAGACCGGCAGCAGCAGGGAGGCCGAGTTGGACAGGTGCGCGGTGCCGTAGATGAAAGGTTTGGGACGCGCGCCGACCTTCGCGGCGGTGGTGAAGATCACCGGAGTCAGCAGCACGATGGTGGCGTCCAGGCTCAGCAGGGCGGTGGTCGTCGAGGCGACGAGGAAGACCAGCCCCAGCAGTCGCACCGGGCTGTCCCGGGAACCCCTGGCCATCAGCCGGCCGGCGGCGTCGAACATCCCCTCGGCCCGGCACAGGCTGGCCAGCATGAGCACCCCGGCCAGGAAGAGCACGGTCGGCAGCATCCGGGTCACCTGGGACCAGGCCTCCGTCCAGCTGATGGCGCCCACCAGGCACAGCAGGAGCGCTCCCGGCACCGCCGGCACCGCCTCGGGAAGATCCTTCGGACGAACGACCGCGAACACCAGGACCACGAGGAGCACGGTCCCGGCGATCGCTTCTGCCGGCCAGGAGGTCATTGCCTCACCCTAGCCGTGCGGGCGGTCCGGGCTGAGTCCTGCCACGTCGGCGTCGCCGGACGGATATCGCCGTCGGCGGCCCTCAGATGGCAGAACTCGTCGGGGAACGGCCCGGGAATCAGTCGGGGAGGCCGTAGGGCAGCTCCGGATGGGCGGCGGAGATCTCGATGAGCCGGTTGTACTTGGCCACCCGCTCTCCTCGGGCCGGCGCCCCGGCCTTGATGTGCCCGCATCCGGTGGCGACTGCCAGGTCGGCGATGAAGGTGTCGGGAGTCTCTCCCGAGCGGTGCGACATGAACTGCCGGTATCCCGCATCCGCGCAGACCCGCATGGCCTCGAGGGTCTCGGAGACCGAGCCGATCTGGTTGAGCTTGATCAGCGAGGCGCTGGCCACGCCCTTCTCGATGCCCTGCCCGATGATGGCCGGATTGGTGCAGAAGATGTCGTCGCCGACCAGCTCGATCCGGTCTCCCAGCCGACCGGTGAGACGGGCCCAGCCGTCCCAGTCGTCCTCCGCCAGCCCGTCCTCCAGCAGCCAGACCGGGTAGCTGTCGACGATGGCCTGGTAGCGGTCGATCATCTGATCGGAGGTGAAGTGCTCCCCGGCCACCACGTACGTGCCGTCGTCGGCGCGGAACTCCGAGGAGGCCGGGTCCATGGCGATCGCCACACCGTCGCGGCCCGGCGTGTAGCCGGCCGCGCGGATGGCCGCCACGATGACGTCGAGCACCTCCTCGGGCTGGGCGATGTCGGGGGCGAAGCCGCCCTCGTCGCCCAGACCGACCGGGTGGCCGGCGTCGGCCAGCTGCGATCTGAGAGCCCCGTAGATCTCAGAGCCCGCCCGGACCGCCTCGGCCATCGTCGGGGCTCCCAGCGGGCAGATCATGAACTCCTGGAAGTCCAGCGGATTGGCGGCGTGGACCCCGCCGTTGAGAACGTTGAAGCACGGCACGGGCATGCGCGGCGTCTGGGAGCCGACGGACGGCAGGAACTCGAACAGCTCCTGCCCGGCGGATGTCGCCAGGGCGCGGGCGAAGGCCATCGAGACCCCCAGGATCGCGTTGGCGCCGAGCCCGGACTTGTGCTCGGTGCCGTCCAGGGCGATGAGGGCCCGGTCCAGCGTCTCGAGCGAGTCGAACGGCCGCCCGATGATCTCCCGGGCGATGGGGCCGGTGACGTTGGCGACGGCCGTCCGGACGCCCAGGCCCCGGTACCGGGACTGGTCGCCGTCGCGCAGTTCCACGGCCTCGCGGGTGCCGGTCGAGGCTCCGGAGGGCACCTGGGCCTGTGCGCGGGTGCCGTCGTCCAGGGTCAGGACGACCTTGACCGTCGGGCGGCTCCGGGAGTCAAGGATCTCCAGGGCGTTCAGGGTGGTGATGGTGGGCATCGTGTGCTCCTTGGCTGACGTGCACGGCGTCTCCCGCACGTGCCATGACGTGCAGGGACCATCAGCCGGACGGCGGTTCGGGGCCATCTGACATCGGTCCCAGGCGGGTTCCATCGCCACGTCCGACAGTAGCAGGCGCAGGCATGCGCAGGTGTGAGGAACAGAGCCGGCCGTGGACGGTGGAAGGAGGATCCGTTGGTCTCGTATACGCTGGCGCAAGGATCGCGACGGGAGGAACAGGCCCGCGCGAGACCTGGGCGATGGACCCCGCCCGGGACCGGAGGTGAGCATCCCGGCCCCGAACCGCCGTACGGCTGATGGGCCCTGTCTCGTGAAGGGCTGTGGCGTCCATGCTTGTCGCAGTCCTCGGTGAGGCGGGCGCATCCTGCCCGCGGAAGGTGGGTCTCGCATGGCAGAGCGGTCCGTCCCGCAGCCGGGACTTGAGCGGCTGGTCGATTTCAGGTCCGGGCCGGTGATCGCCGGGTTCTCCCCGGGCCAGCATCCGCTGGTGGCGGTGACGGCGGCGAGGCTGGCGGAGTCGCTGGGTGGCGACGTCGTCCATCTGGCCTTCGTCGACACGAACCGCTACACCGTCGAGGAGTTCGGCGACGGAACGGTCCGTCACGCCCCGATCGACCCCGACGCCGAGGCCCGGGACTGGCGTTCCATCCGTGAAGAGCTGGAGGATCAGGCCGCGGCGGTGTTCGCCGATTCGGGCGTGGGGATCGACTGGAGACTGTGGTATCTGGCCGGTCGTCCGGACCGCTCCCTGACCCACCTGGCACGGGCCCTGGACGCCTCGGTGTTCGTCGTCGGATCGCGCTCCCACAAGCCTGGACGCCGGTTCCGGGAGTTGGCGGAGGGGTCGGTGTCCAACCACCTGGCCCACCATCAGCACCGGCCGGTGCTCACCGTGCCCATCGAGGTCGTCGACTGGAAGGACGCCCGTACACCGTGGAGACCGTGAATACCGGGAGATCCGTGAGAAGAGGGGCGGGGCGAGGCCGTGGACGCCGCCATGGTCGGCGCAGTACGGCCTCGATGTGGGCTCTGGCGCTGCTGGTGGGGGCGGGGGGATGCCTCGGCACCCTTGTCAGGGCGCTTCTGGAAGGGGCCTTCGGGGCCGGGCACGGCCACTTCCCGGCGATGACCCTGGCGATCAACCTGGTCGGATCCGCGGTGCTCGGCCTGCTGCTGGAGGGGCTGGCCCGGACCGGTGAGGACGCCGGGATCCGCAAGGCCGTCCGGCTCGGCGTCGGAACCGGTGTGATCGGCGGGTTCACCACCTACTCGACCTTCGCCGTGGAGACCGACCGGCTGCTGGGAGGCGGTTCGCCCGTGCTCGGTCTCGTCTACGCCGTGGTCTCCGTATCCGCAGGGCTGGTGTGCGCCGCCGCCGGGATCCTCTGCGCCCGCGGGATCTTCAAGACGCGACCGATGGAGGGGGAGGGCCGATGATCTGGCTGGTCGTTGCGCTGGCCGGGGGAGTGGGGGCCGCCAGCCGCTTCCTGATGGACACCGTGATCGCACGGCACAATCGTCTCAACACACCGTTGGGGACGATCGTCATCAACGTGACCGCGTGCTTCATCCTGGGCGTGGCGACGGGCCTGGGGCTGGACCACACGATGACGGCGTCATGGACGGCGGTCATCGGCACCGGGTTCTGCGGGGGCTACTCGACCTTCAGCACGGCGTCAGTAGAAGGGGCGCGGCTGTTCCTGTCGGGTCGGGCCCGGGCGGGCCTGGTGCATGCGGGCGGGATGCTCGTGCTGGGCACTGCGGCGGCCGGCCTGGGGATGCTCATCGGGTGACGTCGGCCGGCTGCTCGTCCTCTGCACTGTAGTGGCCGCCGCCTTCGGCATGCTCCTGGGGTGACGTCGGCCGCCGCCCTCCGCGAACCCGGTCGGCCGAGGACCCGGGGCAGTCGGCCACCTGTGTGTTTGCTTTGCGCCTCCAATACCGGCGTTGGCCCTCCTGCTAGAGGGCCAACGCCGGTATTGGAGGCGCAAAGCGAACACACAGAACGCCAGACCCCTGCCTCAGGAGCTCAGAAGCCTCAGGAACTCAGAAGTGGATGAATCCGACGAACCCCTGGGAGCCTCCGGCGCTCCAGTTCACCCTGGTGCGGGTGTCGAAGCCGCTGGACACCAGGTAGTTGTACTCGGCGACGTCGATCGTCCCGTCGCCGTGTACCGCGGTGACCCAGGCGACGTGCCCGGCGGAGCCGCTGGTGCGCCAGGCGACCGAACCCACCGACGGGCTGGTGTCCACCCGCACGCCGATCTGGCGGGCGGCGTATCCCCAGTTCACGGCGTTCCCGAAATGTACCCCGTTGGTGTAGTTCTGGAAGTTCGACCAGGAGGTGGTGGTGCGGACCTTCCAGGCGGCGTACGAGACGCACTGGCCCCAGTAGAAGCCCCATGGGTCGACGCCGTTGTAGTTGGCGACGGCGGAGTAGGAGCCCGCGGTGTAGGAGGACCTCTTGGCTCTCGAGCTCGACGAACTCGACTTCTTGGAGGAGCTGGACTTCTTGGTGCTGGTGTTCTTGCGGCGCTCGGAGCTGGCCGCCGCCCTGGCGGCCTTGTTGGAGGCGGCGACGGCCTTCTGGCGCGCCGCCTTCTCCTTGGCGGCGGCCTTCGCGGCAGCAGCTCGGGCAGCGGCCTTCTGGGCCGCGGTCCTCGCCGCGGCGGCCTTCCGAGCCTTCTCCTGGGCGGCCTTCTGAGCCTCGAGCTTCGCCGCCCTCGCGGCGGCGGCCTTCTGGGCGGCGGCTGCCTTGGCGGCCCGTTCCTCGGCGGCCTTGCGGGCGGCCTCCGCCTTCTGCCTGGCCGCCTTCTCGGCGGCCTCTGCCTTCTGCCTGGCCGCCTTCTCGGCGGCTGCCTTGGCGGCCCGTTCCTCGGCGGCCTTGCGGGCGGCCTCGGCCTTGGCCTCGGCGATCTGCCGGGTGGTGGTGTCGATCTGGGTCTGGATCGTCGTGGTGGCGTCCTGGTCGGCCTCCAGCTGGGCCTGGGCGTTCTCGGCCGCTGCGGTGTTGAGGGCGACGGTCGCTGCGACGGCATCCGCGGCGTCGGACGCCTCCGCCTCAATGCTGGTGGTGGTGCGCAGGTGGTCGGCGGACTCCTTCTTGCGCTGGGCCGCCTGCTTGGTGGCGGCGGCCTGTGTCTTCTGGGCGGTCTGGAGGCGGGTGACCAGGCGTGAGACCTTGTCGACCTGATCGTGGCTGACGTTGACCGCCACCCGCGACCACTGGGCCCGCTGGGCCATGGTGGCGGCGTCGGTGTTGGTGGTGATGAGGGCCAGGCTCTGGAGTGGGCTGGACTGCTGGACGAGTCGGTTCATCGACGTCGTGTAATGCCGTCTCTCGGTGGCCAGGCGGGTCTTGCCGTCGGCGACGTCCTTGTCGGCCTTCGCCAGTGCGTTCTGGGCGGTCTTCAGCCGGGTGCCGAGGAGCTGGTCCCGGGATCTGGCGGCATCGGCGTCGGCGGTCGCCTGGCTGAGCAGCTGCTGCTGGGTGGCGAGCCGGGTCTGTGAGGTGGTGAGGTCCACCTGGCTGCTGGCGGCCTCGTCCCTGCTGTTCCGCAGGGAGGCCTTGGACACATCCAGCGCCTGTTGCAGGCGCTGCTGCTTCTCGTCGAGAGTCTCGGCTCTGGCGGTGCTGGTCGCCGCGCCTCCTGCGATCAGGGCGAGCACGACCGATCCACCGATGGCCCGGCGAAGGCGACGCGACAATGGCTGGCTGCTGCGGGGAAGACGCATTGTCGACCTTTCTGTTCGCCGCGGCGCATGAGCCACGACCTGGCTATTCCTAATGGCTTTGCCGATGCTACGGCTTCGTTTGAGAAGACTCAGGAGAGACTTCTGAATGTGCCGCTGACTAGGCGACATAACCCTAAACCTCACGTGAGACTTGAGGGTTCAGAGATTGAGTGAACCAAATGTGAACAGCAAGAACTTCCCTTCATGAAGGCATGAAAAACCGCCCGGTCCAGACGACCGGGCGGTTCTTGTGGGTCCGATGTGCCTCAGCCGAGGAGGGCGAGCTCCTCATCGGTCAGGTCCAGATCGGCGGCCTTGAGGGAGTCCAGGATGGTGGCGCTGCGGTGCGATCCGGGGATCGGGATCACATGGGGTGCCTTGGCCAGCTCCCATGCCAGGATCACCTGCGCGCGGGAGATGCCGCGGGCGTCGGCCACCTGCTGGAAGGGGGCGAACTTCGGCTCGTCGAGGGGTTTGCGGTAACCGCCCAACGGGCTCCAGGCCACGAAGGCCAGGCCCAGCTCACCGGTGACGTCGATCTCCGGCTCGGAGCTGCGGAAACCGGGGGAGAACTGGTTCTGGACCGCGACCAGCCGGTCGCCGAGGATCCGGTGCGCGAGCCGGATCTGCTCCTCGTTGGCGTTGGAGATGCCGACGACCCTGGCGAATCCCTCGTCGAGCAGGTCGGCCAGCGCGCCGATCACCTTCTCGTAGGGGACGTCGGGGGAGGGGCGGTGGGAGTACAGCAGATCGATAGTGTCGACGCCCAGCGCTCGGGCGGACTCGTGGGCGTTCTGCTTGAGGTGGTCGGGCTCGTCGTCGACGCCCCAGGTGGGCTCGCCGTCGGTGAAGTTGCGGTAGTGGCCCACCTTGGTGGCGATGGTGATCTCCGACCGGTCGCCGTCCCAGCTGGCCAGGGCCTCCGCGGCAAGTCCCTCGCCGTACTGCGGCTCCTCGCCCGAAGGGTAGTAGGCCCAGGCGGTGTCGATATGGGTGACGCCGGCATCCAGGGCGGCGTGGATGACGTCGATGGCGGTGGCGCGGTCGGGACGTCCCTCGATCGACAGCGGCATATTGCCGTAGGAGATGGCGCTGGCCTTGTAGGGGCCGAGATTGCGGTACTTCAACGGATCCTCCTGACGTCGTGGGTCTCGTCGTCGAGCCTACGCGCGGGCCCGCCCGAGGATGACCGTAGAAATGAGAAACCCCGCTGACGGGTGTTCATCCTCGTCAGCGGGGTTTCGCTGCTGTGCGCGAGAGAGGAGTTGAACCTCCACGTCCCAAGGGACACTGGCACCTGAAGCCAGCGCGTCTGCCATTCCGCCACTCGCGCATCGGACCCGCCGGGCGAATCCAACCCGGAAAAAATAGCACAACCGGAGCGGTCGTGAAAAATCGGGACCGCATGAGGCGCCCGTCGACGCCGACCGGGCCCCGGAGCCCCCGCGTCGGGCGCCCGAGACCTCCGAGCACGCCCCTGACGACGGGACACACCGCCGCGCCCGGTCGTCGCGCGAGGCTGCCGCGTGGGACAGTGTGTCGGTGATCCATCTGCTCATCGGGGCTCTGGCGCTCGGCATCGCGGGGTTCGACCCGCTCGGCTCCGTCGCGCTGGTGGCGGCCCTGGGGTTGGGGGCCGGACGCCGGGGGGTCGTCTCCCTCGGGGCCGCCGCGGTGCTCACCTCCGAGGTCTTCGCTCTGGCAGGTCCGCTCGGGTTGGCGGCCCTGGGCCGTGAAGCCGGCATCCACCCGCCCCATGTGCCGCATCCCGTCTGGCTCGTGGCGGTCGCGCTGGTCGGTGCTGCTCTGGTGATCTGGGCACTGGTCTATCCGCGTCTCCAGACCCGCAAGGAGGAGCCCGGCCGGGCCCGGCCACGGTCCGGGGCGGTCCCGGCGCTGGCTCTCAGTGGCCTGATCGTCGGGCTGTCCTCGTTGGCCGATCCCGCCTTCTGGGCGATGGTGGTCCACGCCGCGAGATGGCCGAGGGCCAGCTGGGCCGCCCTGGAGGCGTCGATCTGGGTGGTGTGCAGCCACAGCCTGCTCATCGTCCTGGTGGTCGGATACCTGGCGGCCGGCCCGGCCCGGGTGGGCCGTCTCGTCGACGATGTGATGAACCGGCACGCCCTGGCCGTGCGGCGCACCGTCGCGGTCGTCGCCGGTCTCTTCGGAGCACTGCTGCTGACCGACGCCGGGGTGGCGGTCGCCACCGGATCCTGGCTGTTCACCCTGTGAGAGCGAGTCTCAGGATCTGGCGAGAGACTTGCGCCGGCATCGTCCCTTCAGCGTCGCCGCCCCGAAGCCCAGCGCCACTCCGACGACGCCCGCGCCCACCGCGACCCCGATCTGCAGCGGTCCCCAGCGACCCACCGCGACCCGCACCTGCTGGCCCCGGGGCACCGGATGGCCCTTGGACGCGGCCCGGGCGACGGCGTTCATCCTGTTCGCGGTGGCGTTGAGCGAGGACTTCATGACCGCCGGGGTGTAGACGGCGTGCGCACTGCTGGCCTTGCGGAGCTCCTCCTCCCAGGTGCTCTGCACCGAGAGGATGCGCGTCATCGCCGGGGCGGCGTCGCAGACCGGATCACCGCTCTGGCAGATTGAATAGGTGGCGGGATAGGCGCCCGCCGGCACCACGGCCTTCGCCCGGTTCATGGCGCTGCGCAGCTCGATGAGGTTCTGGTCGCCGTTGTGGAGATCGATGGTGGCCTGGATGAGCTCCTTGACCTGCTCGTCGCGGCTGCCCCCGACAGCAGCCGCGTGGGCGCGCAGGTCGTAGAGCAGGGCGGCCAGTCCGACGGCGGTGAGCGGGGCGCTGCCCGAGAGCTCCTGAACGTTCTGCCCCGGGTAGTGCGACGGGTTCCCGGCCAGGATCGCCCCGGCCAGACGGGCGCTCACATCGGTCTGGGCGAGGGCCGATGTGATGGCCTGGGCGCCCTGGGAGTAGCCGGCGAGCACCACCCATTCGGAGGGGCAGCGCTTCCCCTGCGAGCGAAGCAGTGAGGCGAGTCTGGTGGCGCCGATGTCGGCCGAGTCGAAGTACTTGGTGGAGGGCATCTTCTCGTCGAAGAGTAGGGCGCTCAGCGAGTCGTCCTTGAGGGTGTGAGGGTCGACGGCCGGGTAGTCCAGCCACACCTGACGCACCGATCCGCGGCCGGCCCAGCGCGCGGCCAGGCCGTCGCGCACCCCGGTGATGGTCTTCCCGTAGGGCTTCTCCTCGCCCGATCCGCGCACCCCGATGAAGAGCACCGAGGCGCAGGGCTGGGTGGACGCCTTCCCCGACGCCACCGGATCGGCCTTCCAGCCCACTCCCGGCCCGCGCAGGTTCTGAGCCTCGGGAGTCGGGGAGGCCGCCGTCGCGATCGGGGCGCCGGAGAGCATCAGCAGCAGTGCCACGATCAGTGCCGGGAGGGCGCGTACGGATCCGCGGCGTCGGGGAGGTGTCATGACCCCAGTCTGTCAGGGCCGCGTCAGTCGACCTGATAGGTGCCGGTCACGCCGGCCCGTGCCACTTCGGAGGTGTGGATGGCGAACCTCACCTGGACGTTGGCGGCGTCGTCGTCGACAGGCAGGTGCTCGACGGGCATGGCATGGACGGTGTGGATGTAGCGGTGGGAGGGGCCGGGGGGCGGGAAGGGACCGGAGTAGCCCTTCTCCTGCGCATCATTGACCCACTGCCGCACCCCCTCGGGCAGTGGTCCGCCCTCAGGTATCCCGGTGACGTCGGCCGGGATGTCGGCGAGGATCCAGTGCCAGAATCCCGATCCGGTGGGGGCGTCGGGATCGTAGATGGTGATGGCGTACGACTTGGTGCCGACCGGTCCCCGGGTCCACGAGAGCTCGGGGATCACATTGGCGCCGCCCACATTGGGGTGGGCGTAACGGCTGTCGATCGGCTGGCCGTCGGCGATGGAGGTACTGGTGAGTTCCACGACGAATCATCCTTTCCACGAGTCCTCCCATCATGCCCACTTCAGGGGATGATCGCGAGATCATGGCGCAGGCCCGTCCCGGAGTCGATGATGGCGGCGCCTGTCGCGGTGGCGTCCAAAGGCAGGACGTCGTGGGCCAGGGAGGTCATCCTGGCCAGTTGGGCGGCTCTCACGTGGGTGGCCAGGCCGGTGTGCGGCACCCAGCGTCCTGGCAGGTAGTAGTGGTGCAGGTCGGCGCCGGTGCTCGTCAGCGCGGACACCATCCTCTTCTGACGGTCCAGCAGGTCGGTGCACGGCGCGGCGATCAGCGCAGCCCTGCCGCGGTGGAAGTGCCCCACGGTGTCGAAGTGAAGCGGGATCGGGGTGCTGGCCGGCAGTGACGCCACGGCCTCGATCACCCGGTCGATGTCCCAGCTCCGCAGCACGGCGTAGGACAGGTGCGGCAGGTGCTTCTCATGGGTGTGGGTGAGCAGGGTGGAGACGCCGATCGACTCCAGCCGTCCCCACAGGGCCCTCAGCGCGCGGTCGGTCCGCTGATCGAAGAGCAGGCACACCGACAGGGACATCTCAATCCAGCCTTGAGAACGCGCGGGTGCGCAGCACCAGGTCGTCGGCCTCGTCGCACTCGTCCAGATCGACGGTGGCGGTGATCGACCAGTCGTGATTGCCCGCGGGATCGTCGATGATCTGGCGCACCAGCCTGATTCGGGAGTCCCGGCGTCCCGACTCGTTCTCGATCACCAGCATCGCCGGAGCGCGGGCGTCTGGCCCGTCGTTGATCTCCTCGTGCTCGTCCCAGTAGGAGCCCAGCGCCTCCTCCCAGTCACGGGCCTTCATCGGTGATCCCTCGGGTTCCAGAGCGGCCAGCCCCTCGAAGTCGTCGTCGGCGGCCAGGATCACCTTGCGGAACATCGCATTGCGCAGCGCCACCCGGAAGGCCCGCTGGTTGGAGGTGAAGGTGTGGGCCGGGCGCACCTCCTCGGGCTCGTCGGCCTCCTCGGGATGGGTGAGCGCCTCCCACTCGTCGATGAGTGACGAGTCGGTGGTCCGGATCACCTCGCCCAGCCAGGAGATGAGATCACTCAGCTCCTCAGTGCGCTCGGCCTCCGGCACGGTCTGTCGCAGCGCCCGGTAGGCGTCGGTGAGGTAGCGCAGCACCAGCCCCTCGGAGCGCTGCACCTTGTAGAAGGCGCAGAACTCCCCGAAGGTCATGGCCCGCTCGTACATGTCGCGGACGATCGACTTCGGCGACAGGGCGTCGGCGGGCACCCAGGGGTGGGACGGTGCAAAGATCTCGAAGAGCGCGTCGAGGGTCTCGCCCAGCGGCCGGGGCCATTCGACATCCTCGACGGCGGCCATCCGGTCCTCGTAGTCGTAGCCCTCGGCCTTCAGCTCGCCGATGGCCTCTCCGCGGGCCAGCCGCTGCTGGGCGTAGAGGATGGTCATCGGGTTGTCGAGGGTCGCCTCGATCACCGAGACGACGTCCAGGGCGTGGGTGGCCGATTCCGGATCGAGGGTCTCGATGGCCTCGGCGGCGAAGGCGGAGAGCGGCTGATTGAGGGCGAAGTCCTCCTGGAGGTCCTCGTTCATGGCGTAGCGCCGCCCGCCCGGCGTCGGCTCGTCCAGACGATGCACCACCCCGGAGCGCAGCAGGGCCCGGCCCAGCTGGACGGCCCGGCGGTAGAGACGCTTGCGCTCGGCCGGACTGGAGGTGGCGGCGTCGACCAGGTGTCGGACGGCGACGACGGTGTCCTCGTCGCGCGACAGAAGATTGAGCAGCATGGCGTCGGTGATCCGCATCCGGGCGTGCAGCGTCTCGGGGGTCGAGGCGATGAGCCTCTTGAAGGTCTCCTCGTCGTAGTTGATGAATCCCTCGGGGGCCTTCTGCTTCTTGACCTTGCGCTGCTTCTTGGGATCATCCCCGGCCTTGGCGAGGGCCTTCGCGTTGGCGACGACGTGCTCGGGGGCCTCGGCTACCACGTACCCGACGGAGTCGAAGCCGGCGCGCCCGGCCCGGCCCGCAATCTGGTGGAACTCGCGGGACTTGAGCACTCTCATCCGGCGCCCGTCGAACTTGGTGAGGGCGATGAACATCACGGTGCGGATCGGCACGTTGATGCCCACGCCGAGGGTGTCGGTGCCGCAGATCACCTTGAGACGCCCCTGCTGGGCCAGGGTCTCCACCAGCCGGCGGTACTTGGGCAGCATCCCGGCGTGATGGACGCCGATCCCCGAGGTGATGAATTTGCGCACCGTGGAGCCGAACCCCTTGGAGAACCGGAAGTCGGCGATCTCGGCGGCGATCCCGTGACGTTCCTCGGTGCTCACCAGCTTCATCGAGGTCAGCGACTGGGCGCGTTCCAGGGCCGCCTTCTGAGAGGGGTGGACGATGTAGACCGGGGCCTTCTGCTCCTCAACGAGCTGCTCGACGGTGTCGTGGTCGGACTCGATCGACCACTCGTAGATCAGCGGCACCGGCCGGGTGACCCCGGCGATGACGGTGGTCGGGCGCCCGGTGGCCGACGTGAGGTCCTCGGCGAGTTGAGAGACGTCGCCCAGGGTGGCGCTCATGATGACCTGCTGGGCCTGGGGCAGCTCCGAGAGCGGCACCTGCCAGGCCCAGCCGCGATCTGGGTCGCCGATGAAGTGGAACTCGTCCATCACGACCTGGTCGACGGCGGCGCGGCGGCCCTCGCGCAGCGCGATGTTGGCGAGGATCTCGGCGGTGCAGCAGATGATCGGGGCGTCGGCGTTCACCGAGGCGTCCCCGGTGACCATGCCGACCCGGGCGGCGCCGAATATCCCGCACAGGTCGAAGAACTTCTCGCTGACCAGGGCCTTGATGGGTGCGGTGTAGTAGGAGCGACCCCCTCCGGCCACGCAGGCGAAGTGCGCGACCGCGGCGATGAGGGACTTTCCCGAGCCGGTCGGGGTGGTGACGATGACGTGGGACCCGGTGAGGATCTCCAGGATCGCCTCCTCCTGGTGGTCGTACATCGTCAGGCCGTCGCGGGACACCGCCCTCTCGATGTGATCCAGGGCCATGTCCGGGTCGATCGGCCGGGCGCCGGGGGAGTCCCAGCCGGCGGGCCTGCGTCCCCGGTCGGCCTCGACGGGCGGGCGGCCGTCCAGCATGTCGTCCAGTGCCTCGGCCAGTCGCACGGTGTCTCCTCACATTGCGGTAACGGGCCCACGGTATCCGACGGGCTCAGTTGGGGGGCGCGTCCCCGGGTGGGCATGATGTGACCATGAGTTCGCTGCCGGCATCCGATTCGCGACGCCTTCCACTTCCAGCACGGATGCTGTCCAGTCAGGTCGTGGCGGTCCTGCCCGACGAGCCGGTCGCCACCATGATGGCCCCGGTCGAGGTGATGCTCCAGGAGGGCATCCAGGTGTTCAGTCTGCCCGCCGGCGATCTCGAGCGGCTCATCGCACTGCGCACCGTCTTCGGGGCCCGCGGCAGCTTCGGCGTCCACGGCCCCGTCGACCCCGGGAGCGTCGACGATCTCATCGCGGCCGGCATCGAGTTCGCCCTGCCACTCGGCCCCGGCGCGGCTGTGCTGGCCGCCCTGCGCGAGGCCGGTGTCCCCGCCGCTCCCGATGCCCTGACGCCCACCGAGATCCGTGCGGTCTGGGCCGCCGGCGCGGACGCCGTCCAGGTGGTTCCCGCCGACATCGGCTCGGCCACCTACGGCCCCGCCCTTGCAGAACTGGTCCCCGGCGTTCCCTGCCTGCCGCGCGGCGGCGTCGGCAGCTACGCGCTGCGCAAGTGGATCTCGGCGGGGGCGCCGGCGGCCTGCCTGGACGAGATCCTGGTGGGCGACGCCTGTACCGACGCCGCCCTGCCGGCCCTGCGCGAGCGCTGCCGATCGGTGCTGGCGGTCATCGCCGACGAGAGGGCCTGAACCGCCGGGCGTCACCCCCAATGCCGTACCGGGCAGTACTGCGCCATTACCCTCCCGGATGTGCTCGCGGGTTGTCTAGGCTGTGGTCATGACGACACCGGTTGATGCCACCTCCACCCCCGCATGGGACAAGCTCGCCCAGCTCCAGCCCACCATCGTCGACGGGCCGCACGTGCTGCGCCGCTGGTTCGACGCCGATCCCGGTCGCGCGCAGCGCTACACCTTCGAGGCCGCCGACCTCCACGTCGACCTGTCCAAGAACCTCCTCACCGATGAGGTGCGCGACGCTCTGCTCGAGCTGGCCGATCAGGTCCGCATCCCTGCCCGCCGCGACGCCATGTACTCCGGTGAGCACATCAACGTCACCGAGGACCGCGCCGTCCTGCACACCGCGCTGCGCCGTCCGGCCGGCGACTCACTGACCGTCGACGGGCAGGACGCCGTGGCCGACGTCCACGAGGTGCTCGAGCGGATCTACGACTTCGCCCGCCAGGTGCGCTCCGGCGAGTGGAAGGGTGCCACCGGCAAGCCGATCCGCACCATCGTCAATATCGGCATCGGCGGCTCGGATCTGGGCCCGGTGATGGCCTACGAGGCCCTCAGGCCCTACGTCCAGGACGGCCTGGAGTGCCGTTTCATCTCCAACATCGATCCCACCGACGCCGCCGTCAAGACCGCGGATCTCGATCCCGAGACCACCCTGGTGATCGTCGCCTCCAAGACCTTCACCACTCTGGAGACCCTCACCAACGCCCGCTGCGTGCGCACCTGGCTGCTCGACGGACTGGTCGCGGCCGGCGCCGTCGAGGACACCGAGGAGGCTCGCAACGCTGCGGTGGCCAAGCACTTCGTCGCCGTCTCCACCGCCCTGGACCGGGTGGCCGCGTTCGGCATCGACCCGGCAAACGCCTTCGGGTTCTGGTCCTGGGTGGGCGGGCGCTACTCCGTCGACTCGGCGGTCGGCACGGCCCTGGCGGTGGCCATCGGCCCCGAGGGGTTCGCCGACTTCCTGTCGGGTTTCCACGCCATCGACGAGCACTTCGCCACCGCCGCGCCCGAGCAGAACGTGCCCCTGCTGATGGGGCTGCTCAACATCTGGTACGTCAACTTCTGGAACGCCCACTCCCACGCCGTGCTGCCCTACTCGCAGTACATGCACCGCTTCCCGGCCTACCTGCAGCAGCTCACCATGGAGTCCAACGGCAAGTCGGTGCGCTGGGACGGCACCCCCGTCACCTGCCAGACCGGAGAGATCTTCTGGGGCGAGCCCGGCACCAACGGCCAGCACGCCTTCTACCAGCTGATCCACCAGGGCACCCGGGTGATCCCCGCCGACTTCATCGCGGTGGCCAATCCGACCCATCCCACCAAGGACGGCGGCACCGACGTCCACGAACTCTTCCTGTCGAACTTCTTCGCCCAGACCGCGGCCCTGGCCTTCGGCAAGACCGCAGCCGAGGTCGAGGCCGAGGGGACCCCGGCGAATATCGTCCCCGCCCGGGTCTTCTCCGGTGACCGCCCGACCACCTCGATCCTGGCCGACGAGCTCTCCCCGAAGATCCTCGGCGAGCTCATCGCCCTCTACGAGCACATCACCTTCGTCGAGGGCACGGTGTGGGGCATCGACTCCTTCGACCAGTGGGGTGTGGAGCTGGGCAAGAAACTCGCCCTGGAGATCGCCCCCGCGGTCTCCGGTGACGACGCCGCGCTGGCCTCCCAGGACTCCTCCACCCAGGGGCTGGTGAGCTGGTACCGGGCAAGGCGTTCCTGATCCGGCGGACGCCGGGCCCGTAGACTCGGGCCATGACAACTCGCAGGCGTTTCCGGTGGTTGAGGCGCACGATCATCGGGGGCGTCGGCCTGGCCGTCCTGGCCCTGGGCGGCCCCTGGGCGTTGGCCGAGGGCCTGTCGCTGGGGCGCGTCCACACCGTGGAGCAGACGCCGTCCCGCGACGTCGCGATCGTCTTCGGGGCGGCTGTGCTGCCCGACGGCACCCCCTCGAACTACCTGCGCGGTCGCCTCGACGTCGCCGCCGATCTGTATGAGAGCGGGAGGGTGCGGGCCATCCTGGTCTCCGGCGACAACAGCACGCACAACTACAACGAGCCCGACAACATGAAGCGCTACCTCGTCGACAGCCGCGGCGTCCCCACCGCGAAAGTGGTCACCGACTACGCCGGCTTCGACACCTACGACACCTGTGTGCGCGCCCGCAGGATCTTCGGCGTCACCTCGGCCGCCCTGGTCACCCAGGACTACCACCTGACCAGGGCGCTGGCGACCTGCCGGATGACCGGAGGCATGAACGTCGTCGGCTCCCCCGACACCTCGCGCGCCCACGACAGGACCTGGTGGTACGGATGGTCCCGCGAGTTCGGGGCCCGGTTGAAGATGATCTATGACGTCGTCACCCGCCGCACCCCGACCCTCGGGGTCCAGGAGGACGGCATCCGCAACGCCCTCGGGGCCCGCTGAGGAACCTGGCGGGCCCAGGGGTCCCGGGCCAAGAATCCTCCCGGACCATTCGTGGGGAGCCGGCATCCGCGTTACCGTGAACCGGGTACCGAGTATGGCCGTCGAGCCATCGTGTCGGCAGGAAGGCGGGGCCACGATGCCCTTCACCACCCGTACCAGACGCGCCGCGCCGGCGCTCATCTGCGCACTGCTTCTCCTGGTGTCGGCCTGCGGGGCCAGCAATTCGCAGTCCGAGTCCTCGGGCGCCGGTTCCGGCAAGGGGGAGGCGATCACCATCGGCCAGTTCTCCTGGACGGCCGCCGCAGTCCAGACCGAGATCCTCAAGCTCGTCGCCGAGCAGCATCCCGAACTGGGCGTCGGATCCGTGGAGTCCAAGCAGCTCGACCCCGCTCCCGGCTGGATCGGCATGCAGCGCGGCGACATCGACGTGATGCCCGAGGTGAACCTGCCCAACCAGCAGCCCTTCGTCGACAAGGCGAAGAAGGAGGCGAGCCTGGTGAGCAAGACCTACGGCGGGGCCACCCAGGGCTGGTTCGTGCCGAAATATCTGGTGAGCAAGGGCGGTGCCGCCGACGGCCTGACCAGCGTCGACCAGCTCAAGGACAAGAAGTGGGCCGACGCCGTCGGCAGTCAGCTCTACGACGCCGACGCCGGCTGGGTCACCACCAAGCAGAATGACAAGCGCATCAAGGCCTTCAACCTGGCGATCACCCACAAGCCCTCCAGCGAGGCCGCGGTGCTCGCCCAGATCCAGCGCGCCTACCAGCGCAAGGAGCCGGTGCTGGTGTACCTCTACCACCCGCACTGGGTGTTCCAGAAGTACGACCTGGTGCAGCTCAAGGAGCCCGAACCCTACCGATCCGGCTGTTTCGAGGGTTCCGGCGATGACTGCGCCATCCCGACTCTGAGCGCCCACGTCGGAGCCCGCAAGGATCTGAAGGATAGGGCGCCGAAGTACTACGCGATGCTCCAGAAGTTCTCCATCAGCCTCACCGATGTCGAGAAGCTGCTGGCCCGTCAGCAGAACTCCGACGCCTCGCCCGAGCAGATCGCCAAGGACTGGGTGGCCGCCAACCAGTCGACCATCGACTCCTGGATCAAGTAGCCGACGGCCGCAGTCGCGACGGGCCCCGCCAGCGAGGCGGTGCCCGTCCTGGCGCTCGCGTGTGTGAGCGTTCGATCATGTCTGACGCGCAAGACGCCGATGCGCGATCTTGCACAAGTGTGCATGGCAGGGTTCTCGGAGGCATGGCATTGAGCGAATGAGCGTAACGTCGCCGCTGTCGTGCCGGCCGACGGAGACCTTCTGGTGGCCTCCGGACCGGGCGCATCGGGCCCGTCGAGTCCGACGACATGCCGGAGGGGAGGCGTTCGATCACGCTTGGCATCGCTGCCTGCGCCGGCTGCGGGGGACACGCCGCTCAAGTGAACATCGAACCCCGGTACACCCTCCGTCGACGCCGCCGGACCCCGGGCATCACAGAAATGTGTCACCGCGACCGCGGTGGAGAGGGTTGACATGAGCACTCAGACGAGCGGAGGAGGCTCCTCGACGGGCCTCCTCGAACGACAAGGGATCGCCAGGCACCTGTTGTGGGGCTTCATCGCGGTGATCCTGTTCCAGACCGGCAACGGCATGGAGCTGGGCTTCTACTCAGGCTTCCTGCAGGATCGCGGCATCACCTCCGGCCAGGTGGCCGCCATGACGATGGCCTATGGCATCGTCATCGCCATCGCCTCCTGGTTCTCCGGATCGCTGGCCGACGCCTGGGGTCCCCGCCGGGTCATGATGATGGGCTTCGGAGCCTGGCTGATCTTCGAGCTGGTCTTCCTGTGGGGAGGTGTGACCACCGGCTCCTACGCCGTGATGGTGATCGGCTACGCACTGCGCGGCTTCGGATACCCATTGTTCTGCTACGGCTTCCTGGCCTGGGTCACGATGGACACCCCGGAGGAGCACCTGGGCCGGGGCGTCGGCTGGTTCTGGTTCGCCCAGTCCTTGGGCATGGGGGCGCTGGGCGCCTACATTCCCAGCTGGTTCCTCATCCCGGCCTTCGGCGAGATGGGCACCCTGTGGACGTCCTTCATCTTCGTCATCATCGGTGGGCTGCTGGCTCTGTTCCTGGTGCGTCGGCCCAAGGAGCTGCAGACGGCGGCCGAGACCGGCTCGAGGCCGTCGGCGGGCGAGACCATGAGCGGTCTCGTCAAGGGCATCACCATTCTCGGTGAGCATCCGAAGACCGCTGTCGGCGGCGTCGTCCGTATCATCAACCAGGCCGCCTTCTACGGCATCCCGGTCTTCTTCGCTCCGTGGATCGTCAGCACGGTGGGGATGGATCAGGGCAAGTGGCTGACCATCTGGGGCACGCTGAACCTGGCCAATGTGTTCGCCAACCTGGTCTTCGGCTACGTCGGCGACGCCTTCGGACGGGTCCGCACCGTCGCCTGGTTCGGCGGGCTGGGATGCGGCATCGCCGTCTTCCTCATGTGGTGGTTCCCGAGCATGTGGGGCGCCAACTTCGCCGCGGAGCTCATCGCCGGGATCCTCTTCGGCATCGGCCTTGCGGCCTACGTGCCGCTGTCGGCGATCATGCCGCTGCTCGCCCCGGAGCGTAAGGGCTCGGCGGTGGCCATCCTCAACCTCGGCGCCGGCCTGTCCAACTTCGCCGGCCCCGCACTGGCTCCGCTGGCCGGCCCGCTCGGCGTCGGCGGGCTGATGATCATCTATGCCGCGCTCCACATCGTCGGCGGCGGTATGACCTATGCGCTGAACCCGAGCAAGGGGGACGGGAACCAACCGGGTGCCGGAACCGGCACTCCGGAAGCGGCTCCGGCAGGTCCCGACTCCGCCTCCAGTTGATCGCGGGCCGACCCCGGTCGGCCGCACACACGACTCCGCCCCGTCTCCACCGGATATCCGGTGGAGACGGGGCGGAACCATGTATCACCGTCCTGGCGCTGGCCGCGGACGGGCGAGGCGGTTCACTCGGTCTCGGGATTACCACCCAGCCGGGTCCCCGTGTCGACGGCGCTGATGGCGGCCACCTGATCGTCGGAGAGCTCGAAGTCGAAGACGTCGAAGTTGGAGGTGATCCGCGACGGCGTCACCGACTTCGGAATGACGACGGTGCCGAGCTGCAGGTGCCAGCGGATGATCACCTGGGCCGGGGTTTTGCCCAGCTCTTCGGCGATTCCGGCGATGACCGGGTGCTCGAGGTCCTTCGACTGGCCGAGCGGGCTCCAGGCCTCGGGGCGGATGCCGGCCGCCAGCAGCGACTCACGCAGAGAATGCTGCCCGAAGGTCGGATGCATCTCGATCTGGTCGATGGCCGGGACGGCGCCGTTGAGGGCGTCCAGATGCTCCTGATTGAAGTTGGAGACGCCGATGGAGCGGGTGAGGCCCTCGGCCTTGAACTCCTGCATGGCGTCCCACGCCTCGACGTAGAGGCCCGGGAATTTCGTGGCGGGCCAGTGGATGAGGTACAGGTCGACGTGGTCCAGACCCAGCTTGGCGAGGCTGGTCTCGATGGCCCTTCGGGCATCCCCCTTCGCGTGCTTGTCGTTCCACAGCTTGGTGGTGACGAAGAGCTCCTCGCGCGGGATGCCGGAGGCGGCCAGGGCGCGTCCGACGCCGTCCTCATTGCCGTAGACGGCGGCAGTGTCGATGTGCCGGTAGCCGGCCGCCAGTGCGGTGGCGACCGAGGTCTCGGCGACGTCGTCGGGCACCTGCCAGGTGCCGAAGCCGAGCTGGGGGATCGTTGTGCCGTCATTGAGAGTGATGTTCGGGACTGCCATGCATGACCTCCAAGTGGTTTTTCCTCCACCCTAGGACGCGCGACCCACCCCGACCCTGCGGATAGGATCACCTCCATGTCGTCTCTGCCTTCTCAACTCGCAGCGCGGATCGAATCTGTCACCGGGATCGATCCGGAGCTGCGCCCGGCCACCAAGCCCCAGTTCGGCCACTTCCAGTCCAATGTGGCGCTGCGCCTGGCCAAATCGCAGGGACGTCCGCCGCGCCAGATCGCCACCGACATCGTGGCGAAGCTGAAGGCCGACGACCTGGTGGAGACCCCCGACATCGCCGGCCCCGGGTTCATCAACTTCCGGCTGCGTTCCGACGTGCTGGCCGGCGTCGCATCCGCCCTTGTCACCGATCCTCACGCCGGCATCGTCCAGGCGGAGACCCCGCAGCGGGTCGTCATCGACTACTCGGCCCCCAACGTCGCCAAGCAGATGCACGTCGGGCACCTGCGCTCCACCATCATCGGCGACTGCTTCAACAGGGTGCTCACCGCCCAGGGCCACACCGTGATCCCGCAGAACCACATCGGCGACTGGGGCACCCAGTTCGGCATGCTGGTGCAGTACATCGTCGAGCACGACGTCGACGTCTCCGCCCTGGATCTGCCCGCCGCCGAGCAGCTGTACAAGGACTCCAAGAGGCAGTTCGACGCCGACGCCGAGTTCGCCGACCGGGCCCGGCGCCGCGTGGTGGCCCTGCAGTCCGGCGACGAGGAGACCCTGGCCACCTGGCGGGCCCTCATCGCGGTCTCGCTGGCGGGGTTCAACGCCACCTACGCCCGGCTGGGCATCAAGCTTACCGATGATGATCTGGCGGGGGAGTCCACCTACAACGACGACCTTCCGAAGGTGGTCGACGAGCTGAAGGCCGACGGCCTGGCCGTGGAGGACGCCGGGGCGCTGTGCGTCTTCGTCGAGGGCGAGGACGCCCCGATGATCGTGCAGAAGAAGGACGGCGGCTTCGGCTACGACGCCACCGACCTGGCTGCGATCCGCCGCCGGGTCGGCCGGCTGGACGCCGACCGCATCATCTACGTCACCGATGTGCGCCAGCACCACCACTTCGACATGGTGTTCAAGGTGGCCCGGCTGGCCGGCTTCCTGCCCGACGACGTCACGGCCGAGCACGTCGGCTACGGCATGGTGTTGGGCCCCGACGGCCACCCCTTCAAGACCCGCGAGGGCGGCACCGTCTCGCTGAACAGTCTGCTGGACGAGGCCGAGGAGCATGCCGCGCCGAATATCGCGCTGGCGGCGATCAAGTACGCCGACCTGTCGAACGGGCTGCAGAAGGACTACGTCTTCGACGCCGAGCGGATGGTGCAGACCACCGGGGACACGGGGCCGTATCTGCAGTACGCGCACGCCCGCGTCTCCCAGATTCTGCGGAAGGCCGCCGCGCAGTCCGATCCCGGCATCGATCCGCAGGCCGATCTGTCGGGGATGGACTGGGGGACGGTCACGGTGTTGGATCAGCCGGCCGAGCAGCAGCTGGCCCTGCTGCTGTCGCGGTTCGGCGAGGTCGTCGAGACGGTGGCCGCCGACCTCACCCCGCACAAGCTGTGCACCTACCTCTACGATCTGGCAGGCGCCTACTCCAGCTTCTACGAGCAGTGCCCCGTGCTGAAATCCGAGGGACAGGTGAGGGCCTCCCGGTTGGCGCTGTGCGCGGCGACCCGTCGGGTCATCGGCACGGGGCTGGAGCTTCTGGGGATCGACGCCCCCGATCGGATGTGAGTCGCGGCTACTTGCCCGACTTCTTCTCGGACTTCTTCTCCTCCGCGATCGCCTTCTCGGCGGCCTTCTTCGTCTTCTCCTTGGTCACGGTGTCGGGGTGGGAGAGGCGCCAGTCGGCCTGGAAGGCGGCGCCGATGATGCCGGCGCGGTTGAACAGGGTGGCCGGGACGATCGGGGTCTCCAGCTTGAGGTACTTGAAGAACTTCTCGTGGTCCTTGCTCACCCCGCCTCCGACCACGAACAGGTCCGGGGTGAAGAGCATCTCGACGACGTCGTAGTACTTCTGCAGCCGCTTCTGGGCCCAGTACTTGTAGGACATGTGCTTCTTGTCCTTGACCGAGGACGCCGCGCGCTTCTCGGCGTCGTAGCCGTCGATCTCCAGGTGCCCGAGCTCGGTGTTCGGCAGCAGGATGCCGTCGTTGAGGATCGCGGTGCCGATGCCGGTGCCCAGGGTGGTGAGGATGACCACCCCCGACACGCCCTTGGCCGCACCGTAGTGCACCTCGCCGAGTCCGGCGGCGTCGGCGTCGTTGACCACGGTGACCGGCCTGTCGAGGGATTCCGAGAGATACTCCTCGGCATTGAGCCCCGCCCAGCCCTGGTCCAGATTGGCGATGAAGGGGATGACGCCGTGGCGGGAGGGGGCGGGGAAGGAGACGCCCACCGGACCGTCGCCGATGGTGCCGGCGAAGTTCTTCACGATCTTGCGCAGCACCGTGGCCACATGCTTCGGGGAGGACTTGGTCGGGGTGGGGATCCGGAGTCGCGGCTCCGCGAACTCGCCCACCTCAAGGTCGACGGGGGCGCCTTTGATTCCGGAGCCGCCGATATCGATGCCCAGCACATTGCTCATAGCCACACACAGTAGTGGACGTGGTCGTCCGGCACATGCAGTTCGTATGGCTTTCTCATCGCCCGGCCGCGCTCATCCTCCGACCGTGCTCAACTCCCGTGCGGCGCTACCGGTCCGGGAGTCTCCCCGCCGAGCTCCAGAACCCGTGCGGCGCGGCATCGGTCCATCTCGTCGAGCAGCAGCCGGCGGGCGTCGTGGAAGTCCAGGTGGGGGCAGCTGAGGCGGACCGGACCGCCGGGGACGTGGACGGAGAAAGTGGCCAGTCCCAGACGCCGTTGCAGAGGCCCCTGCTGCAGCCTGGTCGACTGGGCCCGGGAATGGGGAACGACGGAGGTGGTGCGGCGCAACAGGCCCCGGTGGGCGACGATGACGCGATCGTCCAGGCCCCAGGTGAAGGTCTGCCGGTCCAGCCAGCGGAGCCACCGTGCGTGGACGGGGATGTGTCCCATCGGCACGGGGCTCATCGGTGCGCAGGCGGAGATGTCGAAGCCCGGCCACAGACTGGCCACGGCGTCGCGCACCTGATCGGCCGAGCCCATCGGTAGCAGGGTGCCGGCGTCGATGTCCTTGTCGGCACCGGCCACCCCGAGCACCGTCACCTTGACCGAGTAGAGGCCGGTGAGACGCCACAGGAGAGGCTGGGAGATGACGATTCCCTGAACCCGCCGTACCGGGACGGTGCGGGTGGTGAGGGTGGTGAGGCCGTGCACGGCCTTGAGCCCTCCTGCCGAGCTCAGCAGGGTGAACCTCCAGTACTTCACCAGGGTCTTGGCGATGACCCCTCCGGCGGCGAAGAGGCCGCCGAGAACGACCGGGATGGTCACCGCCTCGATACCCAGAGCGATCGGTACGGCGATGCCGACGGCGATCATCAGGACCGAGAAGCCGAACCCGTCGGAGACGAAGGTGCCCAGCACGACCTGGCGGCTGGAGACCGAGACGACGGTCTGCTCGTCAATGCGGCGGTCCTGCCATCGCGAGCCGGCGGCGACCGGACCGCCGGGATGCTCCCGGGCCGGAACGGCTCCTCGGGCGGCCGGGTTCTCCCCGCCGGCCGCGACGGCGGCACCGGCGGCGTGGGCGCGGGTGGTGAGGAAGTCGCGGAAGCGGTAGGCGTCGGCCCGGGTCAGGTACTCGATGGTCTTGGGTCTGGAGCCGCCGATGTCGATGTGCAGTCGGGCGAGCCCGAAGATGCGCGCCGCCAGGGGCTGGACGACGTCGACCGACTGGATCTTGGTGAGGGCGAGACGGTCTGAGCTGTGCTGGATGAAGCGGCGGTCGACGCGGACCTCCTCATCGTCGATGCGGAAGCGGGTGGTGCGCCACTGGAAGAAGCCGATGGTGCCCTGGATGAGTGCGACCGCCACGACGATCCCGGCGACGATGAGGAGGGCTCGCAGCGGGGGCAGGGAGTCGCCTGACTGCCAGCCGTCGAAGAGCTGTTTGACGGCCGCGACGGCCACCGCCGCCAGTACGATCCAGCCGCGGATGATGGGGGTGGCCCAGTGCGGCCGCTGCTCGGCCATGTTGTGATCCGACGGGGTTTGATCTGAAGGGGCGTGGGCCGACGGGGCGGGATCCGAGGCCGGGTCCGGCGGCGTCGGTTCCGGCCCGGCTGGGCGCGTGCTCCCGGGATCTGTGCTCACAGGCCCGCGTCCGATGTCTCGGCGATGGCTGTGATCCGGTCACGCAGGGCCACGGCATCGGCATGCGGCATCCCCGGGATGGTGGCGTCCGACAGGGGCGATGCGGTGACCAGCTGCACCGAGGCCAGGCCGAAGTGCCGGTCGACCGGCCCGGAGCTGATCTCGACGCTCTGCATCCGCCCGTAGGGGACGATCGTGAGGTTACGGAACATCGGCCCCGATCGGATGCACAGGTCGGTGCCGCGCTCGCACCAGCCCCATGCCGACACGATCTTCGTCATCCGCAGCCAGCGCCACATGGTGATCGCCAGACCCACGATGGCTGCCACCAGCGCGGCCCACCACGTCCAGATGATGCCCAGGCCCACGGCGACGATGAGCGTGGGGATTCCCCAGGTGAGCAGCACTGACAGCCTCTTCACCGTGATGTACCGCGGCGAGACCGGCTGCCACCGGCCCCCAGGCGGGTCGAAGAGGGCGTCCATGGAGCCAATGTAGCGGGGCGATGTGCGCGGATCACTCGCTGGAGGCCCGAGTTCGAGCAGAACAGGCCCGATCATGCCTTCCAGCTAGCAATATGCGCGCGGCATGCTCAGGTCAGCCGAACCACTTGCGGAGCTTCTTGGCGAAGGAGACGTGCTCGGGCCCGTAGACCTTGACGTCGCCCAGAGCGAGGAATCCGGTGAGGGTCACGGTCGGGTCGTCGGGGCCGCTGGGCACCAGCCCGTCGAACTTGCTGTCGCCGAGGAAGCGTCCGGTCTGGTCGATCACCCGCATGCCCTCCGGCACCATGATCTTGATGTCGCCCATCACCGACCTGATCTCGATGACGACGTCGTGGGCGGCCAGCGACATGGAGGTGAGGTCGAGCTTGACGTCACCCAGCCCCGAGACGATCTCGGTGCGGGCAGCCAGCGTATGGCCGGCACCACGGGTGACGTCTCCCATGATGGTGACGATGCGGTCGTCGGGAGGTCCGGCGACCACCGGCACCCGGCTGGTCGCAGGCACCATCGCCGAGGACGCCGACGCCCGGGGCGAGACGGCGGCCGGATCGAGATCGCGGGTCAGCACCGCGAGATCCCCGAAGGTGCGAGCCGTGATCGCCGAGGCGGCGCGCTCGTCGTGCTCCTCCCGGTCGAGACGACCGTCGGCGTAGGCCTCGTCGAGCAGCTCGGCGACCCGGGTGCGGTCCATGTCGCCGACACGCATGTCCAGGTGACGGTCCTCGGGAGATGGCTCGATCATGGCGTCCAGCCTAGTTCGGGGAGGGTGCGCCGTAGACTCTTGTGTCAGGACGCGACGACGCGGAGAAACGGGGTGACCGATGTCCGGGAAGAAGTGGCAGGAGCTGCCGAGGCCGGTAAGGGTCGGACTGGTGACGGCGGGAGGCGCAGAGGCCGCATTGAAGGTCTGGAGCCTCATCGACCTGGTCCGGCGCCCGGCCGATCAGGTGCGCGGCCCCAAGGCGCTGTGGGCGTTCGGGCTGATGACCGTGAACTCGCTGGGCGCAGTACCGCTGATCTATCTCGCCAAGGGGCGCCGGCACTGAATGCTGGCGAGAACCTCGGGACCGACGAGGGCGAGATCGCCATCAAGAGACCTGCATCACACGTTGTGAGGGTGTGGGGCGAAGACGCCCCACACCCTCACAACGTCACAATCACAACGTCACAGCCCCTCGGCCCCGGAGGCCCGGCCCTCTCGGCCACTCCTCGACGGACAGCCGAGCGTCCGTCAGGGTGCCGCGCAGGATGCCTCCGATGGAGGCGCCCAGATCAATCGCTGCGACGGCGCATCCGGTCATCGATCAGACCCCCAGCCAGCCTGCTGACCGCCGCCCCGCTCCTCGCGGACCTGCTCCAGGTAGCCCGAGCACAGGAAGGCAGCGTAGGGATCGGGGTCGATGCCCTGCTCGGCACGCAGGGGGTGGACGTCGGTGTTGAAGGCGTCCGTGTCAGTGGTCCTCTCTGCGCTCCACCTCGACGGTGACGCCGGTGCCGAGGGCCGCGATCGCGCCGATGGCGGCGATGGTGGGGGCGGCCAGCACGGTGACCCCGCCCACGGCCACGCCGGCGCTCAACGGCACCGAGAAGAGCCGGCGCCCGTCGCGGCGGCGGATGACGATCCTGCGCACATTGCCCTGACTGACCAGAGACTTGACCTTGGACAGGAGCTGGTTGGCGGGCACTTCGAAGTGTTCGGTGTTGGAGCGTCGGGGTCCGCTGCCTGACTTCCCGAAGTCATTCCACATGGGGGTTCTCCTGTCGTGTGAGTACCGTCCAGTATGGCGCGGGCCGTACGGGGTCGGGTGTGTTCATGCCCCCCATCGTCAGGGGCCGCGCACCCGCACGGCGACTCAGCGAACGGCTCCGCCGCGGGCGGTGAGGAAGAGCTTCCACCAGTCCTCGTCGCTCATCGCCCGTGCAGCCCGAGCGGCGTCGGCCGCCGCCATGATCCGCTGCGGCCTGGAGCTGCCGATGACCGGCACGATGCCGGACGGGTGGCGCATCAGCCAGGCCAGCAGGATCGCGGTGGGAGTGACGCCGCCCGCCCGGGCCTGCCGGGCCACCTCGGTACGGGTCGCCAGAACGGCCGGATCCTCCTGCCGCCCGGTATCCGCAGGCTGGTCGGGGTCGTAGCGGCCGCCCGCCAGCGGGCTCCACGCCTGGTTCTGCACGCCATGGGCCAGGGCGTACTCCAGGGTGCCCGCCGGGAAGACCGCCGGGTCGGCATTGACCCCCACCTCGACCTCCACGAAGTCGCGGTGGGCCAGGGACAGCTGCAGCTGGTTGACCTGCAGCGGATGGTTCAGATGGGCCTGAAGGGCGGCCATCTGATGGTGAGACATGTTCGAGACCCCGATCCGGCCGACCGTCCCCTCATCGATGAGGCGGTCCAGGGCGCGGGCGGTGCCGGCACGGTCGATGAGGGGACTCGGACGATGGATGAGCAGGGCGTCCAGGTGATCGGTGCGCAGCCGTGCCAGGCAGCCTTCCACCGAGGCCAGCACGGTGTCGGCATCCTGTCGGTAGTGGGCGACGTCTGAGGCGGTCGTGTTGCCGGGCACCCGGATTCCGAACTTCGTCTGAATGCTGAAGTGCCGGCGCAGGTCGGGGCGGTTCTGGAGCACCTCGCCCAGCACTCTCTCGGACTTCCCGTTGCAGTAGATGTCGGCCGTGTCGATCCAGCTGATGCCGATGCCGGACGCCGCGTCGAGGGCCGCCTCAGCGGCTTCGACCTGGGACGGCTCGAGCGGGCTGTCGTCCCAACCTCCGCCCAGTCCCATGGATCCGTGGATCAGCCCGGACGGGTCCGGGTCGAGTGATTCGTCGACAGCGGCCATGGCCCCTCCTGGATGCGGTGTGCACTCTGCGCTGCCCACTCTGCCCCGGCCGATCCTCGACCGCCACCCGGGCTGCGTCGGCGTCGCCCATAGGCTGGGGTCATGCGCATTCTTCTCATCGGAGCCACCGGCATCATCGGATCGGCAGTCCACACCGTGCTCGCCTCCCACGGCCATGACGTCATCGCAGCCCACCGCGGCAGCACCGAGTACCCGGTCGACATCACCGAACCGGCGTCCATCGACGCCCTGTTCACCCGGACCGGCACCGTTGACGCGGTGTGCGTCACCGCCGGCCCAGCGGTCTTCCGCCCCCTGACTGAGCTCAGCCTTGAGGACATCCTGACCACCCTCAAGGGCAAGGCGCTGGGGCAGATCGAGGTGGTCCGGCGGGGGCAGCACAGCATCTCGCCCAACGGCTCCTTCACCCTGGTGACCGGTCTGCTCACCCACGAGCCGTGCTTCACCAGTGCCGCCGGATCAGCGGCCAACGGTGCCGTCGAGTCTTTCGCCAAGGCCGCGGCCCAGGAGCTGGCGCCGGTCCGGGTCAACGTCGTCAGCCCCACCGTGATCGCCGAGGCCGGGCCCGGCGCCAAGAAGATGTTCGCCGGCGACCCGGGGGTGCCGGCGGCCACCGCCGCGCTGGCCTTCGTGCGGTCCGTCGAGCGTCAGGAGACCGGACAGGTCTACGAGGTGCGTTCCTGACGTCCGCTCAGCGACCCCCGCGGGCGACTCGGGTGCCCGGGTTGTTGACTGGATCCTGTACCCGAACCCGATCCTGAACGTGGTGAGACCCTGTTGGTCGTCATTGCTGAGAACGTCGCGGCCCTGGCCGTCGTCATCCTCGTCGGATGGGCGCTGCGCCGCACCGGAGCCGTCGGGCCCGAGGCCGGCAAAGTGCTGTCCGGCTTCGTGTACTGGGCCGCCGCCCCGGCCCTGCTGCTCTACTCGATCGCCGAGACACCCATCTCCCAGGTGCTCGGTCGGCCCCTGGTCGTTGCCGCGGCGTCCGGGCTGGTCACCGCGGCGCTGTTCGCGGCCATCGCCCGGTTCGCGATGCACGCCGATGCCGGCCAGGTGGTGCTCGGGTCGATGTCGGCGTCACTCAACAATGCCGCCTATATCGGCATCCCGATCGGCATCTACGTGCTCGGGCACGCCTCCTACGGCGTCCCGGTGATGATCTTCCAGCTCGGATTCCTCACCCCGTTGTTCTACGTGCTCTCCGACCTGGTGGGCTCCGGCGTGCGGCCCACCGTCGCCGGGGTGCTGCGGAGGGTCTTCACCAATCCGATGGTGATCGCCGCCGCCCTCGGCTTCCTCGTCTCGGCGACCGGGATCCGTCTGCCCTCGATCATCAGCACCACCGCCCACCTCATCGGGGAGGCCGCCCCCGGCACCGTGCTCATCGCCCTGGGCGTCTCCCTGGTCGGTCAGACCTTCTCCCTCCACGACCTCGACGGCCACCTCACCGAGTTCGCGGTCGCCTTCAAGCTCGTCATCCAGCCGCTGGTCGCCCTGGGGGCCGGACTGGCGCTGGGCATGGGCGGCCACGCTCTCATGGCGGTGGTCATCATGGCCGGGCTGCCCACCGCCCAGAACGCGTTCATCGCCGCGACCCGGGCGAAGGTGGGGGAGCGGATCGCCGAGGCCGCCGTCGTCCTCACCACCGTGCTGTCGCTGCCGCTGACCGTCCTGGTGGCCTGGCTCTTCGTCACCTTCTTCGGTGGATGAGCCCAGGGCGGGGCCTAGGGTGGGCCGGGTGAGCGATTCCCAGACCTTCCCGGCGCCCCGGGACCCGCGTCTGAATCGCCCCTGGCCGGCGATGTGGTCGATCCTGGTGGGCTTCTTCATGATGATGATCGACGCCAGCATCGTCACCGTCGCGCTGCCGAGGATGCAGAAGGATCTGCACGCCGATCTGACCCTGCTGGCCTGGGTGACCAGCGCCTATCTGCTGCCCTACGCCGCTCTCATGCTCATCACCGGCAGGCTCGGAGACCGGCTCGGCCTCAAGCGGGTCTACATGACGGGTCTGGGGGTGTTCACCGTCGCCTCCCTGCTGTGCGGTCTGTCCACCACGGCCGGGATGCTCATCGCCTCCCGGGCGCTGCAGGGGGTAGGGGCCGCGATCGTCTCGCCGCAGACGATGTCGATGGTCACCCGGATCTTCCCTCCCGACGGGCGCGGCAGGGCGATGGCGATCTGGGGAGCCACCGGGGGAGTGGCCAATATCATCGGCCCGCTGCTGGGCGGTGTGCTGGTCGACGGCCCAGGCTGGCAGTGGATCTTCTACGTCAACCTGCCGGTGGGTGTGCTCGGGATGATCGCAGCCGCCCGGTTCGTCCCGGCGCTGGCGGGCTCCGCGAATCGGCTCGACTGGACCGGCGCGCTACTCAGCGCCGTAGGTCTGGGGCTGCTCGTGTTCGGCGTGCAGGAGGGGCAGCGCTACTCCTGGGGGGCCATCGCCGGGGTGATGACGGTGCCGCGACTCATCGTCGTCGGCCTCGGGCTGCTGGTGGTATTCGTCTTCTGGCAGGCCCGGATGGGCTATGACGCGCTGGTGCCGCTGAGACTGTTCGCCGATCGCAACTTCAGTGCCGCGGTCGGGGGCATCGCGGCGATGGGGGCCATCGTCTTCACCCAGAACTACCCGCTCACGATGTTCCTGCAGAACGTGAGGATGCTCAGCCCCACGCGGGCGGCCCTGATGACCCTTCCGGTGGCCGTGGTGTCGATCGTGCTGGCGAACCCGGTGGGGCACTGGCTCGACGGCCACGATCCGAAGCCGATGGCCCTGACCGGATTCGGATGCATGATCGCCGGCCTGTCCTGGCTGAGCCTGGCCATGTCGCCCCGTACGCCGATCCCGGTCGTTCTCGCCGCGATGACGGTGATCGGCGTCGGCAACGCCCTCATCTGGTCGCCGCTGTCGGTGGCGGCCACCGCCAATCTGTCGCCCACGCTGGCCGGAGCCGGGGCGGGCCTCTACTCCGAGATGCAGCAGGTGGCCGCCGTGCTGGGATCTGCCGGTATCGCGACTCTCATGACGTGGCGGGCGGGGGTGCGAGACGATCTGGCCCTCGCGATGGGCGACTCGATGTGGCTGTCTGTGGGTCTGGCTGCAGCTGGTCTGATCGCATGCCTGTGCTTCGTCCGTCCGCGCAGGGCCGCCGACTGGGCTCAGGGCTGAGGGCCGGGCGCCGGATTCCGCCGAGGGTTAGCGTCGATCCCGGGCCCGGGCGGCCATCGTGTTGAGCAGCGCGGCGCCCTGTTCGGCATCGTCGACGGTGATCACCAGGGACCGGCCGCCCGACTGCTCGACCAGCAGCGCCTCGCCGGCGCGCAGCACGATACCGGTCCGTCCTCCGTGGCCGACCCGCCATCCCCAGCCACCGAAGTCGCGGAACGGGGAGACGTCGATCACCGAGGCTCGTTCGACCTCATCGGCCCGGATTCGGGTTCGTGGCCAGCCGAGCAGGGAACGCGCCGTGAGACCGGTGGCGTCCACGCGGACCTGGAAGGCGAGCATGGCGCCCAGCACCAGGACGAGTACCGCCACGAGCGCGAGTACTCCCGGGGTGTTCAGCACGATCGACAGGACGACGATGAGCAGGATCGAGCCCACCGCGATCGCCGCTCCGGGGCCACCGGAGACGCGGCGCAGCCATACGGCCCGGGCCGCCTCGCCCAGCGGTATCCGGGGGGCTCCGGCGGGCACGGCTGTGGTGGCGGGCCGACGCCGGTCCGCGGGTACCAGGATCGCGGCGATCACCGCGGGG
The DNA here is from genome assembly GCF_003325455.1 of Acidipropionibacterium virtanenii. Classification (NCBI taxonomy): domain Bacteria; kingdom Bacillati; phylum Actinomycetota; class Actinomycetes; order Propionibacteriales; family Propionibacteriaceae; genus Acidipropionibacterium; species Acidipropionibacterium virtanenii. Next base: position 2,852,970 of record NZ_CP025198.1, on the reverse strand, counting down.
ACCAGCGGGGCCAGCAGTGCCAGCGGCAGCAGCCAGCCGGGGAGCGCGACCTGATGGGCGTCGGCCAGGCCGCGCTGGGGTGCCAGCGAGCCCGCGGTGAGGGTGGCCAGCAGGCCGGCCATCCAGACGTTCCCGGCGGCGGCCATCCGCAGTGTGCCGGCGGTGCGTCCCATGAACAGGGCGATCGCGTCGAAGAGCACGAGGCATCCGATCCCGGTGATGCCCATGGTCGCGAGGAACCCCGCGAGACCGGAGACGGCGTCCGGGACCGATCCGCCGTTCCAGTGCGAGGCCACCGGATCGGGCAGTTCCTCGCGCCATGACCAGGCGATCACCGTCGACGCGATGAGCAGTGCGAGTGCGATCGCCGAGGACCAGACCGTCGTGATGACGGCCCTGCGACGCCAGGGTTCGCGTGTATCGGTGGAGTGCGGGGTGCGGGTGTTCATGATCGAAGCGCTTCCTTGAGAAGTGTGATGAGTGCCTGTGCCGGCAGGCCTGCGGTTCGCCCGGCCTCGACGTACCTGCTGAGGGCCGTCTTCACCTCGGCCATGCCTGGGGGGCGGGCCGCGGTGACGACGGCGCCCCTGCCACGGCGAAGTTCGATGACTCCCTCGTCGCGAAGCTGCTGAAAGGCGTGCAGCACCGTGTGGATATTGAGATCCAGGGAGTCTGCGAGCTCCCTGGCCGAGGGGAGCCGGTCGCCGGTTGACAGGTCGCCACGGCTCAGGGCGACGTGGACCTGAGCCGCCAGTTGGGCGTACAGCGGTTCGGCCGCCGTGGGATCGACTGTCCAGATCATGGGTTCATGGTAGATCGACTAAGACTATTTTTCTAGTACAACTAGAAAAATGGTCGGAGGGGAGGGGAAGCCTGGAGGGGAGCCTGGAGGAGAGGGTGACCGGGCCACGGGCCCGGACCTGGAGGGGAGAGGTGCGGACGGAGTGGGCCCCGGCGCCGGCCTCAGATGGGCAGCGGGTCCTGATTCTCCGGCGCCTCCGGCCGGACGGCCATCACCGGCTGCACCTCGCCGGTCACGGCGTTGTGCGGCCAGTCCAGGGTCGCGGGCCGGCTCATCGTCACGAAGTTCGGCCGTTCGGTGAAGTGCACGGCGTCGGGGTCGCCGACCGCCACCGACTGCGGAGGATTGGCCATCCAGGCGCAGACGTAGAGCAGCACACGCACCAGCAGGTTGATCCAGAGGATCAGGGTGATGACGGCCGTCGCCGATGCGAGCAGCGCGTCGTCCACAGCTCCGACCGCCGAGGTGCCCAGCTGGCGCAGCAGGGCCGATCCGACGGCGAAGAACGCCATCCCCCACCGCAGGTCCTTGCGGGGCACGCGGATGCCGGCGACGAGGCGCACCAGCAGCACCAGCGACGCGACGTCCGCGACGGCCGAGATGGCCAGGCCGGTGGCCACCAGGCCGATCCGCCCGATGCCGGGACTGATGCCCAGTGCGCTGTTCAGCCAGTCCCCGAAGATGTTCATCACGATGCTCAGGCCCGAGCTCGCCACCAGGCAGACGCCCAGGCAGACGGCCCCCAGGGCGTTGCGCAGGATCCGGACGACGCCGTTGCCGGGCAGCGCCACGATGCCGAACATCGACTGGATCGCCTTCGCCAGGTTCCCGACCAGGGTGATGGCCGACCAGGCGGCCACCAGCAGGGCGATGATCCCGGTGATGGACGAGGCGTCGGACTGCACCAGGGAGTCCGGGTCCAGCAGTCCCGTTGAGGAGGAGCCGGTCTTGAGGATCCCGGGAAGGGCCTGATCCAGGGCGTCGATGAAGGACGCCTTGAGCTGTGCGTTGCCCCCGAGGACGGCCATGAAGACGGTGATCGCCACGGTGAGGACGGCGGTCAGGGACAGCATCGTGGTGAGCGCCATGCCCGAGGCCATCAGCCCGCCGTAGCGCATCCCGTAGCGCTGAAGAGTCCTGGCGATCCGGATCTGCTTCCACCAGGAGGCGAGCGCCTTCGCGCGGCTGGTGGCGCCGCCGGTCCTCGCGGCCTCCGAGAATCCCGGCGCTTGCGGCGGCGCGGGGTTGGTGTCGACCTGTGGCTCGTCTTCCGGTTCCCTGTCATCCGCCATGCCTCAATCTAACCGCCGTACCGCTCAGGCCCGCACATCCGGGGGCTATGAGGGTGGAGGATTCTGGGCATGTCGCGCCGGACTCTGGCGGGCTGACGGAGTCGGAGAGCGTTGGGACCGAGGTCCTTTGTGTCACATCCGCGCTCCCTGCACGCAGCGCCAGAGTTCGCACGCAGCGCCAGGAATTTCAGGCGCTGCGTGCGAACTCTGGCGCTGCGTGAATTCTGGTTGACCCGGGATCGTGCGGCCGGGCCGTTGGCGATCCCGCCGAAGCCGTCATGGGTGGGGCGCGACGTCATCGCGGACTGTGATGACCGTCATGGAGCCTGCACGAGGAAGTACGGCTGTACGAATCGGCGTGGTGAGGACGAACGCCTCGCATACAGTGGTGTAACGATACAGAAGCCGTCGGGGTTCAGAATTCGGGGCTCGGAATGGGGAGTGTTCCGGAACGGGCTGCGTCATGAACAGCGGGCAGAGGAGACGATGGAGGACCGGCGAGCAGGTCGACGGCCGCCGTCGAGCGCAACGGCCGTGTCGTCCTGTACTTCACCCCCGAGAACAGTATCGGCGTCGCGGTGGGGGAGGGCCAGCTGGGACCCTTCACCGATCTGGGCCGCCCGCTTATCCCGGCCGGACAGTTCGCAGGGCCCACCATCGATCCGTCGGTCTTCACCGATGACGACGGGACGATCTACCTGTACTGGGGCAATTCCGTCGTTCACGCCGTCGCGCTCAACCCGGACATGGTCTCCTTCGACGCGGACGCCGTGAGGTCCTGGATCCCGACCGATTTCCGGGAGGCGGTGTTCGTCCACCGGCGCGGCGACGTCTACTACGCGTCCTGGTCGGTCAACGACACCAGGGAGGCGGACTACTGCGTGAGGTATGCCACCGGTCCCGGGCCCTTCGGTCCCTGGGAGGACCACGGCGTTCTCCTCTCCCGCGTCGACGAGCGCGACATCCTCGGCACCGGGCACCACTCGATCCTGCGTCTTCCCGGCACCGACGAGTGGATCATCGCCTATCACCGATTCGCCATCCCCGGCGATGACGGAGTCCACCGGGAGGTGGTCTTCGACCGCCTCATCCACCGGTCCGACGGCCTGCTCGAACCCGTCGACCCGGCGCCGGAGCCGATCACCGTTCGCATTCCTGGCCAGGTGCGCTGAGGCCGAGACATTCCCGCTCTGCGGGCGAGCTCTGCCTGCGTGAGCCCGTGTTGGATTCGGGAGTCTCTGATGCCTGCGCCGAGATCCGTGACGGAGCGGATGCCGGCCCGGGGCGCCGAACCGACGGCCACCGAGTCGATGCCGCACGGGGCCACACGACCGGATGACGAGACGGCGAATCACCATCCGGACTATCGCGTCCGGACGGGCGGGGTGATGGCAGGCTCGTGGCTCACACCCCGGATACGGACTCCGGGCGATTCAGCCGAGGAGGATCGCGCGATGGCGAGCGGACATGCGAGTGATGCGGCAGTCAGTGGGATCAGGGCCGACGGGGCGAGGGCGGTCACGGCCGGCCGCATCCTCACCGGGCGACCCGGCGAGGAACTGACCGATGGCTGCCTCGTCTTCGACACCGAGCAGATCCGGTGGGTGGGTCCACGAGCCGACCTGCCGGCCGAGTACGCGCAGCTGCGGATCGAGGAGTACCCGGACGCCACGATCCTGCCGGGGCTGGTCGAGACCCACGCCCACCTGGGGTCGCGCCCCGGTGGAGGGCCACGGGTGCCCGATGCCGGCCGGCACGCCCAGGCCTGGAACGCCCTGCACTCGGTGCACGTGCTGCGCCAGCTCGGCTCGATGGGCATCACCTCGGCGCAGTCCCTGGGCTCCCGGTTCTACACCGACGTCGCGGTGCGCGAGGCGGTGGCCCAGGGGCTGCTCGACGGGCCGAGGATCGTTGCCGCAGGGCCGATGATCACCACCACCGGCGGGCACGACTGGGCCGACGGCGCCGAGGTGGACTCCCTCGACGACATCCGCCACGCGGTGCGCGAGCACCACAAGGCCGGCACAGACGTCATCAAGGCGGCGGTCACCGGCGGCTTCTTCACGCCCGGGTCGGCGCAGTGGCGCGCCCAGTTCAGCACCGAGGAGATCCGCGTGCTGGTCGACGAGGCCCACCGGCTGGGCAAGCCGGTCGCCGTCCACGCCCACGGCACCGAGGGGATCGAGCGGGCCGTGGACGCCGGCGTCGACTACATCGCTCACGGCACCTTCATCTCCGACGACGGGACCACCCGCTTCGAGCCGGCGCTCGCCGACCGGATCGCCGAGGCCGGGATCTACGTCGACGTCGCCGCACCGCCGTCCTACCCGCCGGTGCCCGGCGAGACCATCGCCCCCCGTGCCCTGGACCTGTACCGCAGGGGGGTGCGGATCGTCACCGGCCACGACATCGGCGCGGTGATCCCGGCCCATGCCTATCTGTTCGGGTTGTACCAGCTGGAGGAGGCGGGAATCCCGCGCCCGGAGATCCTCACCGCGGCCACATCCCGGGCCGCCGCGGCGATCGGGCTGGCGGGGGTCACCGGAGTGCTGGCGCCGGAGTACCAGGCCGACTTCCTGGTGGTCGACGGGAACCCCCTCGACGGCCTGGCGGCTCTGGAGCGCAAGGACCTCATCGTGATGCGGGGCAGGACGTTCGTGCCCGATCCGGTGCCCGAGTATCACGGCCGTGGGACCGGGGACGGCGCCCCGGCGAGCCCGGACAGCGTGCTCGCACGGCGCGGGCGGGATCTGGAGCGCAGTCGGTCCCAGCGGTGGTGAACCTCCGGCGATCGGGTGCGCATTTTGCTCGCTGGAGCGCCGATCTCTGGGGCAAGATGTCTGGATCGGCCCTCGAGCGAGCAAAATGCGCAGGCTCACTCCTCCGGGATCGGCAGGCCGACCTCGCCGGCCTCGTAGATGTGCCCGGAGTAGTGGGGTTTCAGGAAGTTCTCCGGGGTGAGGATGGCGTCCGCCCGCTCGGCGGTGAGGAATCCCATGTCGATGACGACGTCGCGCACCGAGCGCCCGGTGCGCTCGCACTCGCGGCCCACCAGATCGCCGTTGTGGTGGCCGATGACGTCGTTGAGATAGGTCACGATGCCGATGGAGTTCATCACGTCGTTGCGGGTCCGCTCGGGATTGGCCGTGATGCCCCGGATGCACTTGGTGCGCAGGGTGTCGCAGGCGTTGGTGAGCAGATGGATCGACTCCATGAGGGACTGCGACAGGGCCGGCTCCATGACGTTGAGCTCGAGCTGTCCGGCCTCGGCGGCGAAGCAGATCGCGACGTCGTTGCCGAAGATCTTGAAGCACACCTGGTTGACCACCTCGGGGATCACCGGGTTCACCTTCGCGGGCATGATCGAGGAACCCGCCTGGAGTTTCGGCAGGTTGATTTCATTGAGGCCGGCGCGCGGGCCCGAGGACAGCAGCCGCAGGTCGTTGCAGATCTTCGAGAGCTTCGCGGCGGTGCGCTTGATCGACGAGTGGACGGCCACATAGGCGCCGTTGTCGTAGCTGGACTCCAGTAGGTCGTTCGACGTCGTGACCGGGAATCCGGTGACCCCGGCCAGCATCTGGGCGGCCACCTTGGCGTAGCCGGGCGGGGTGTTGAGACCGGTGCCGATCGCCGTGCCGCCCATATTCACCTCGACCAGGAGGGCGGCGCTGGCCTCCAGGCGGCGGATCTCCTCGGCGACGTTGTGGCCGTACGCCTGGAACTCCCTGCCCAGGGTCATGGGCACGGCGTCCTGGAGCTGGGTGCGGCCCATCTTGAGCACGTCCCGGAACTCGGTGCCCTTGTTGAGCAGGGAGTCGCTGAGCTTGTGCACCGCCAGGATGAGCCCGCGGACCAGGGAGTAGGAGGCGATCCGGAATCCGGTGGGGTAGGCGTCATTGGTCGACTGGGACTTGTTGACGTGGTCGTTGGGATTGATGACGTCGTAGCGGCCCTTGGGGTATCCCAGCAGCTCCAGGGCGAGATTGGCGATCACCTCATTGGTGTTCATGTTGATCGACGTCCCGGCGCCCCCCTGGAAGGCGTCGGTGGGGAACTGATCCATGCAGCGACCGTCCTCCAGGATGGCGTCGCAGGCCGCGATGATGATGTCGGCGATATCCTCGGGCAGCGCCTGCAGCCGCCTGTTGGCCCTCGCCGCCGCCTTCTTCACCTGGACCATGCCGCGGATGAACTCTGGCTCGTCGTTGATGGTTCCCCGCGAGATCTGGAAGTTCTCCATCGCCCGGACGGTGTGGATCCCGTAGTAGCAGTCGTTCGGGACCTCGCGGGTCCCCAGCAGATCCTCTTCTGTCCTGGTGTCCACGGCAGATGCTCCTTCGCAGTCGAGTGGTGAGGCCCTGTGTTCTGTGCAGGTCGGGCGACGACGGTGATGCCCCGGGCCTCTGCCTCGAGCCTATCGGCTCGCCTCGCGGGTCACTCGGTGACGCGGCGCAGCAGGTGATCCAGAGCCGATTCCAGGGAGCCGACGGTGCCCTGGTCGAAGAACTCGTGACGCAGCTGCTCATTGAGGCCGCCCGGGGTCTCGTGGGATCGGATGAGCTGATCCATCGACGTCTCCCGGTCGCGGAGCGCGGGCGCCAGACCGGCCACGGCGTCCCGGATGAACCGCTCCGCATCAACGGGGGAGACTCCCCGGCTGCCGGCCCAGCGGCTCAGCGTGGCGACATACTCGAGCAGCCCGGTGAAGCACCCCGTCATCGCCGAGAAGACCGACAGCTGGGCCTCATCGGCTACTTCGAGGCAACCGCCCAGCAGGTCGAACAGCTGTGTGACGACGCTCGGAGCCGGGGTCATGACGGTGACGGCGCCGCGCCGCGCCACCGGCGGCAGCGGGATCGTTCGGACGATCGGAAGGTCGGTGTCGAGGGCGTCTCGCAGTTCAGTCAGGCTGACGCCGGCCAGCACGCTGATCACGATCTGGCCGTCGTGGAGGCGCAGGTCATGGACGGCGTCATGCAGCTGGTCGGGCAGCATCGACAGCACGACGACGTCGGCCCCTGGCGTGACCTCCCGGTTGGACGCCGCGACCTCGACCCGCTCGTGGCGGGCGGAGAGCTCCGCGGCGTTGCGGGCTCCTCGCGGCGACAGGATCACCCGAGACGGTCCGCCGTCGCCACCGACCAGCCCCTCGACCATGGCCGTGGCGATCGTCCCCACGCCGATGAGACCCACCGTCCCCAGATCCTGCATGATCTGACCTCCAGCATCGAAAACGTTCCGGGCCGGTCGCGCCCCTGGTCATATCTCCTGTTTGAATCGTGCTGAGTTCCGCTCCGTTCTTCAAGGTTGCGCGCCGTCCGGGCAGTCTTCGGGCGCAGTATCAGCAGCGGCGAGCCGTCGCACCCCGGTATGACGTCACCCGAGGGGCATTCGCCTGGATCCACGTCGTGCTCGGCGCGGGTATTGTCCTGTGGTTCGAGTTCTATTTCGCCCAGCAGGTGCAGGGCGGGTTCGACATCCTTCTCATGCCCCTGGGGCTGGGAATCCTCTTCGCCTCCCTGGGATCGACACTGCACCGTCTTTCAGCCGGGAGCCGCGGTGCCGGCGAGGTGACCCGGCATTGAGCGTGGACTCGGATTCCTGAAGCTGCGCAGATACCGAAGATCCCTTACCAACCACGTGCTGGCAAGGGATTTCTCATGTGGAGCGGGCGACGGGAATCGAACCCGCGTATCCAGCTTGGGAAGCTGGCGCTCTACCATTGAGCTACGCCCGCATGTCGTTGCCGACCTGAGAAACTCTAGCGGATCCGCGCCGAGCCGTCATCTCGGGGTGGCTCACCGCCCGGCGCGTACCCTTCCCTCATCGCCGGGCTTCCCGCCCGGGCCGACGGGCAGGGAGGCCGGTATGTCGCCGACGCGTGGGATCGAACCGATGAGCGGCCTTGACCTGTCTGCGCGCATCGTCGCGGGGGAGTTGAGCGTCCCCGAGGCGGTCGCCGACGCCGTGGAGCGGGCGCATTCCGACACCTTCGGCGCCTGGGTGCATATTGACGACGAGGGCGCCATGGCCCGCGCCGAGGAGCTTCAGGCCCGGTTGGCGGATCCGGACTTCCAGCCAAGCCCGCTGTTCGGCGTCCCCTGCCCCATCAAGGACCTCAACTCCGCCGACGGCATGCCGATGGAGGGCGGGTCCGCGGCGCTGCGGGGGCATCTGGCCACCTGGGACGACGGCGTCGTCACCCGGCTCAAGGACGCCGGCACGGTGCCGATCGGCAAGACCTCGACGCCCGAGTTCGGGCTGCCCTGCTACACCGAGCCCGAGGGCCGCGACCCCGCCGTCACCCCGTGGGATCCCACCCGGATGGCCGGCGGCTCCTCGGGCGGCGCCGCCGCATCCGTGGCCGCCGGTGAGGTACCCGTCGCCCAGGGGTCCGACGGCGGCGGATCGATCCGCATCCCGGCGAGCTGCTGCGGTCTGGTGGGCCTCAAGCCCAGCCGGGGCAGGGTCTCCAGCGGGCCCTTCGCCGTCGACGGTCCCGGCCTGGGGACGGCCGGAGTGCTGACACGCACGGTCCGCGACACCGCCGCCGCGCTCGACATCCTCTCGGTCGGCTGGCCGGGCGACCCCTTCCCGGCCCCCGCGCCGGCGGGCAGCTACCTGACGGCCTGCGACCACCCCACCGGGAAGCTGCGCATCGGCGTGCTGTCCGAGCCCGTGATCAGCGATTCGGCGATCGTCCATCCAGAGGTCGCCGAGGCCCTGAACCGCACCGTGAGCCTGCTCACCGACCTGGGCCACGACGTCGAACCCGCCCCCAGGCCCTTCACCGCACAGCGGTGGGACTCCTTCAAGGTGGTGTGGGCGGTCGGGGCGGCGTCCATCCAGCTTCCCGACGACGCCGAGGATCAACTGCGGCCGCTCACCCGGTGGCTGCGGGAACTCGGCCGCGGATTCACGGGGCTGGAGCTGGCCCGGGCGGTGGACGGCATCCAGGAGGTGAGCCGCCGCACCGCCGAGATGTGGGACGCCTTCGACGTCGTGGTCTGCCCCACGCTGGCCCAGCCGCCACTGCAGGTCGGCGCCATCCGCAACGATGACGATCCGGCCGGCGATTTCGACGCCCAGTGCGAATTCACCCCGTGGAGCAGCATCTGGAACCTCACCGGCCGACCGGCCATCAGCCTGCCCCTGCAGACCGCCCGGATCGACGGCGTCGAACTGCCCATCGGCATCACGGTCGGCGCAAAGATGAACGACGAGACCCTGCTGCTGGCGCTGGCCGGTCAGCTGGAGGAGGCGGCGGGGAGCGGTGAGATGCCGGAGCGGTCGGGGGGCGGTGTGTAGGGTTCAGAGGTCGCCGTCACCGGGAGAGAAATGGCCGCCGAAGCACCCGCCGCATCCACACTCGTCGCCACCGCAGTGAGCGCCGGATATGAAGGGGAGAAGGTGCTCGACGGGGTGGATCTGACCGTCGGCTCCGGGGATGCGCCGCTGGGTCTCGTCGGACCCTCGGGGGTCGGCAAGACCACGCTCATCCGGGTGCTCAAGGGCACTGTGGCGCCGTGGTCGGGAGCGGTGACCTTCAACGGGACGCCGGTGAACAGGCTGCGCTTCGGGGCGGCGAAGGTCTTCACGGCCGGGGCCCGGTTCATGTCCCAGGACTCGATGACGATCGTCGACCCCCGTGAGACCGTCAAGGACCGTCTCAAGGTGGCCTCCAAGGAGGCTCGCAAGGGGGGCCGGCCGCACGACGTCAGCCCGTCACAGATGCTGTCGACCGTCGGGCTCGACGAGCAGTACCTCGGTCGCGCGATGCGCACCCTGTCCGGTGGCGAGCAGCAGCGGGTCGCCCTGGCGACGGCCCTGGCCACCCGCCCGGAGATCCTGGTGCTCGACGAGCCGCTGTCGGCGGTGGATCCGGATTCCCGCACGCAGATCGCCCGGATGCTGGCCGGGATGTTCGCCCGGTTGGAGATCGGCGCTCTGGTGGCCTCTCACGACCTGGAGCTCATCGGGCACCTGTGCCCCGAGATCGCCTTCCTGGCCGACGGACGGATCGTGGCCCGCGGGCCGCTGGGCGAGGTGCTGGAGTCCGGGGAGCATCCGGCGATCCGCGAGATGGCTGACAACGCCCGGGAGGCGCTGGTCTTCCGGCGCTGAGGACCCGATCGGCCAACGATGGCGCAGTGGTCAGGGAGGACGCGCTGCATATCCAGGACGCATAGCGAACTCACAGGTAGGGGGGGCGGGAGAGGGGGGCGGCGTCCCGGCGGCTACATGTGCGTCGCGACGGGACCGTATCGCACCGGATGAGGCTCGAAGCGCTCGATCTCAGGCGTCGAGCGCACCTGGCGCCACAGGCCGAACCACCGCCCGGTGCTCGGCATCCACACCAGGACGCCTCCCGCCACGACGAAGGGTGCGGCCAGCCAGGCGAGCGGGTTGAGGATGAGCGCCAGCGCCGCCGCGGCCACCCCGCCGATCGCCCCCCAGCGCACCCAGCCGCGGCCCAACCAGGTGTTGACCGCCAGCAGCCCCGGCATCGCGACCATCACCCCGCCGATCACCATCATGAGGGCGGCCAGCAGCACCGACGCCAGGGAGCCGGGGCGCGGAGAGGTCCATGTCATCAGGTTGGTGGCGAGATGGAAGGTCCGCATGTTGATCGTTCCCCACCAGGCCCGCGCCAGAGCCACCGCCGAGGCCCCGGCCGCCAGCCCGTAACAGATCGTGGCGATGGTGGCCGGCTTCTCCCGACGTGGCAGTCCTGTGGCCGGATCGACCGGCAGGCGACGGTCCACGACGTCTGTCGGAGGCAGGGTGCCGATCTCGGTGACCGGCCGATCATCGGCCGGGGTCGGATCGCCCGCGGCTGGGGGCCGGACGCGGGTGGGGGCCTCGGCGGGAGAGATCTGCTCGCTCACGGTGCTCCTGGTGTGTCGGGGACGCGCCCAGCCTACGACGGCGCGGAGGCCGGTCCCCGGTCCCTCAGCCCGTCCGGCGCCTCAGCGTCGCCGCCCCTCCGATCACGGCCAGCACGATGAACCCGCCCAGGATCACGCAGTCGCGCGCCACGTCGGCACCGGAATCGGCGCTGGTGGCCAGGGTCTTCATGGCGTCGACGGCGTAGGAAAGCGGCAGGACGTCGGAGATCCCGTGCAGCACGTCGGGCATCTGGTCGCGGGGCACCAGCATCCCGCACAGCAGGAACTGGGGAAGGATGACGGCGGGCATGAACTGCACCGCCTGGAACTCGGTGCGCGCGAATCCCGATGCCAGCAGTCCCAGACAGGTGCCCAGCACGGCGTCCAGGACCGCCACGACGATGAGCTGCCAGGCGGGACCGGCCAGATCCAGCCCGCACCCCCAGATCGAGAAGCCGACCGCGACCAGTGCCTGGATCACCGACATCAGACCGAACGCCAGGGCGTATCCGGCGACGAAGCCGCCCTTGGTGACCGGCGTGGTCCACAGCCTCTCCAGGGTGCCGGAACGACGTTCCCGCAGCGTGGAGACGCTGGTCACCACGAACATCACGACCAGTGGGAAGACCCCGAGCAGGGCCGGCCCGATGCGGTCGAAGAGGGCGGTGTCGGTGTCCTGGTAGACCCATGCCAGCAGTCCCATGAGGACGCACGGCACCACCAGGATGAGGGCCACCGACCGATGGTCGTGGCGCAGCTGGCCGAGTACCCGCGCGGCGGTGATCAGTGTTCCGGTCATGATGCGCTCCGATCCTCGTCCTGGTGAGTTCCGCCGGCCTGCTCGGCGCGGTCGATGAGGGTGAGGAAGGCGGCCTCGGCATCCGGGGCACCGGTCTGTTCCAGCAGGGCGTCAGGGCTCTGCTGGGCCAGGACCGCGCCGTCCCGCAGCAGCACGAGTTCGTCGCAACGGCCGGCCTCGTCCATCACATGGCTGGAGACGATGAGCGTCCGCCCCTCGGCGGCGAGTTCTGCGAAGAGCTGCCAGAGGGAGCGCCGCAGCACCGGGTCCAGGCCCACGGTCGGTTCGTCGAGGACGAGCAGGTCGGGGTCGGCCACCAGGGCGCAGCCCAGTGACACCCGGGACCGCTGCCCGCCTGACAGGGAGCCCGCGGGGCGGCCGGCGTCGGCAGCCAGATCCACCTGCCCGATCACCTGCGCCACCCTGCTGCTGGGCGCCCCGAAGAGCCGGGCGAAGTAGCGCAGGTTCGCGGAGACGGAGAGGTCGTCGTAGATGCTCGGAGCCTGGGTCATGTAGCCGACCCGGCGTCGCAGCACCGGTGAACCGGCCGGCTTCCCGAGTACCGTCACCGAGCCCGAGCGCACCTTCTGCACGCCCACGATCGCGCGGATCAGGGTGGACTTGCCGGCCCCGGAGGGCCCGAGCAGACCGGTCACCGCTCCGGTCGGTAGGGCCAGATCGAGAGCGTCCAGCACGGGTCGCCCGCCCCGGTCCACGCACAGCCGGTCGATGAGGACCGCAGGATCATCTGTCATGGGGCTCAGCGTAGGGAGGGGCCGGGCCCTGATCATTCCTGAGCGGGCGGTGATGAATTCAGGCGTTCCGAGGCGGACAGGCGGCCGGTGAGATAGTGCTGGAAGGTCGGTCCGTAGACCTCGGCCAGCCGGGTGCGTTCCATCGACGCCACCGGCTCCATTCTGAGGACGTAGCGCATCATCGCCATGCCGAGCATCTGGCTGAGTGCGAGGGTGGCGCGCAGCTCCCTCTCCCGGGGATCTGCCAGGGCCGTCACCCGAGCCCCGATCTGGGTGGTGATGAATTCCCTGGCGCCGCTGGTGAGGTCGGGGTTCGACAGCATGACGGTGGCGAACTCGGTGAACCGGCCGTCCCGGCCCGCGGTGTCCCAGACCGCGGTGAAGGCGAGCACCAGGGCCGCGCCGTGCCGCTGGGACGGGATGCCGTCGAGCATCCCGAGCACCTGCTCGGGATCCGCGGAGATGTCGACGGTCGCCGTCAGAAACAGTTCGGCCTTGCCGGAGAAGTAGTGGTGGACCAGAGCGGGATCGACGCCTGCCCGCCTGGCCACGGCCCGCAGCGAGACCCGGTCGAAGGGCTCGGTGGAGAACAGCTCACGGGCCGCGGCCACGATCTCACCGCGGGTGTCGCGGGGTCCGGGGCGCCTGCCGCGCCGGCGTGTACTCCCGGTGGTGGTCATGGCGCGATGCTAGCGGTCCGCGATAATGGCGGGACTGCCCGAACTCGCCCTGGGAGGGGATCTGTCGTGAAGGGGACCACTGCTGGGAATTGGACCACTGTTGGGAATTGGACCACTGATGGGAATTGGACCACGGTGCTGTTCGACATGGACGGCACCATCTCGGACTCGCTGGACTGCATCGCCGGGGCTTTGAGGCTGATGGCGGCCGACCTGGGGCTGCCCGAACCCGACCTGTCGGACGTCACCACCTTCATGGGTCCGCCGATGACCGACACGGTGCGCCGGATCACCGGCTTCACCGACACCGTCGAGATCGAGCGCGCCTCGGGGCTCTACCGCGACCATCACGACGAGCTGGAGTACCTGGTCTCGGTGTACCCGGGCGTGGTGGAGCTCATCTGCGATCTGCACGACGCCGGCGTCGCCGTGGGCCTGGCCACCTCGAAGAGGATCAGGATCGCCCGCCGATGGCTCGACGACTACCACCTGACGGGGGAGTTCGACGCCGTCGCCGGGGCCTCCGAGACGCAGGCCGGGGCCGACAAGGCCGGCATCATCGCCGAGGCGCTGGACCAGCTGAGGGCGAAGGGACGCGACACCTCGCGCACCGTGATGATCGGCGACCGGAGCCACGACGTCGAGGGGGCCGCCGCGCACTCCATCCCCACCATCTACGTCGACTGGGGGTACGGCACCGCGGCCGAGGCCGCCACGGCCGCGTACCGGGCTCACGACGTCACGGAGTTGCGCGGCCTGCTGCTCGGCTGAACAAGATGCGCAGCGGGCCCCGACCGTCCGGTCGGGGCCCGCTGTCAGCTCAGTGCTCTCAGCTCCTACCGAGCTCTGGTCGGCGCATCACGCCTGCATGGTGCCGGTCTCCAGGAACCTGCGGTGGAAGGCGTAGGCCTCGTCGAGCAGGTGCGGGGTCTGCTTGAACTTGCAGTCGCGCAGCGCACGGTCGTAGTAGTCGTGCAGCGCGGCCCGGTAATCCGGATGGGCGCAGTTGTCGATGATCTTCGGGGCGCGCTGGCGGGGGGCCAGGCCGCGCAGATCGGCGATGCCCTGCTCGGTGATGATGACCATCGTGTCGTGCTCGGTGTGGTCCACATGGGAGACCATCGGCACGATCGCCGAGATCTTGCCACCCTTGGCGGTCGAGGGGGAGACGAAGGCCGAGATGAAGGCGTTGCGGGTGAAGTCGCCCGACCCGCCCACGCCGTTCATCATCCGCGAGCCCATCACGTGGGTGGAGTTCACGTTGCCGTAGATGTCGGCCTCGATCATGCCGTTGGCGCCCAGCACGCCGAGACGGCGGATCACCTCGGGATGGTTCGAGATCTCCTGGGGGCGCAGGATGATGTGGTTGCGGTAGAAGGCCGCGTTCTCATTCATCTTGTGCGCGTAGTCGGGCGACAGCGAGAAGGCCGTGGCCGAGGCCACGTCGACCTTGCCGGCGTCGATGAGATCGACCATGCCGTCCTGGATCACCTCGGTGTAGGAGGTGAGGTGATCCAGATCGGAGTGCAGCAGGCCGTCGAGGACGGCGTTGGGGATGTTGCCGACCCCCGACTGCAGGGGCAGCAGGTTCTTCGGCATCCGGCCGTGCTCGACCTCGTTGGCGTAGAAGTCCAGCAGGTAGCCGGCGATCTTGTGGGAGTCCTCGTCGATCGGCTTGAAGGGCGAGTTGCGGTCGGGGTCGTGGGTCTCGATGATCGCCACGACCTTGTTCTGCGGCACCCGCAGGTAGGTCTCGCCGATCCGGTCGCCGGGGTGGGTGATCGGGATCGGGACGCGATTCGGCGGCAGTGCGAAGCCGTAGTAGATGTCGTGCATGCCCTCGAGGTCCTCCGACTGCCAGTCGTTGACCTCGATGATGATCTTGTCGGCCTTCTCGACGTAGACGGCGTTGTTGCCGACCGAGGAGGTGGGGATGACGTTGCCGTCCGCGGTGATCTTGGTGGCCTCGATCACGGCGAAGTCCAGGTTGCCGAAGAATCCCTGGCGGATCTGCATACCGAACTGCGACAGGTGGATGTCGGCGTAGTAGCTGGTGCCGTCGTTGATCTTGGCGCGCATCACCGGGTCGGACTGGTAGGGGGAGCGCAGCCCGATGCCGTCGACCCCGGCCAGCTCACCGTCCAGCTCGGGGGCGGTGGAGGCGCCGGTGAAGGCGTTGACGGTGAAGTGCTCGCCCTTCTCGTGGGCGGCCTTGATGCGCTTGGCCAGGGCCGGCGGGAACTCCTTGGGGTAACCCGACCCGGTGAACCCACCGAAGCCGATCTGGGCGCCGTCATGGATGAGCGAGGCCGCATCATCGGCGCTCATCACCTTCTGACGCAGAGCCTCGTTGGCAATCCGATCTGACATCTGTCCTCCTGCCGCGCAACGGCCTTAGATTCCGGGTGCGCCGCGTGACCCGTCCCGGTCGCCCTCGCCGCTCTCGGGGCGGAGGACGGACGGTGTTCACGCCGCGCGTAAGCCACGCACAAGGATAGTGGACAGCCCTTCGGCGCGGGCGAGGAGGGTCTACAACGTCCCCGTGCCCACCCGCATGTGGAGGCTGGTGTCCTGCCCGGGCTCCAGCAGCAGGGCGTTCTCCTTCGCCGCACCTGTCTCCAGGCAGACCAGATCCCGCCACGCCCGCCCGGTGAGATCGGAGGTGAAGGTGCCCGACATCCCCGTCGCATGGTTCCGCCAGGCCGCCCCGCCGACCCCCTCCACCCGGGCGCGGGCGGCGTCACCGACCCGGAAGTAGGTGTGCCAGACGGCCTCGAAGGGCCGCGGCTCCGTGCCGGTGCAGGTGACCTCGAGGTTGAGGGTCATCGAGCTTCCGGTCATCTCGACGGTGTGGGCCAGTCGGAAGGGCGCGCCGAGATCCTCGGGCTCGACGGTGTGGCGCACCAGCAGGAAGCGCGGCCCGTCCAGCAGCACCTCGCGCCCGAAGTCGCACAGCCGGGCCCGGCCGTGATGGGGTTCCAGATCGTCGCCGGGACCGTGACCGAACCACGGCGCGCAGATCGGGATGCCTCCGCGGATCACCCCCGGGAGTTCCTGCGGGTCGGAGGGGTCGTACCAGAGCACCGGACGGGCATCGCCGTCCAGCGGCTGCCAGGCCAGCACCTGGGCGCCGTGGTCGGCGACCCGCCAGCGACCGTCGTGGCGGTCGAGGGTCTCACCGGGCAGGGGCGACGCGGGGCCGGTCACGGCCGGGCCCACAGCGCCGCCAGGGCGTCCATCCGCGGCAGCGAGATCGCGGCGTCGGCCGCCTCGACGACCACCGGCTTGGCGCAGAAGGCGATGCTCATGCCGGCCTCGGCCATCATGTCCAGGTCGTTGGCCCCGTCCCCGATCGCCACGGTGAGTCGCGGGTCGACGCCGTAGCTCTCGGTCCACCGGCGCAGGTACCGGGCCTTGGCCCGACGG
Source organism: Acidipropionibacterium virtanenii (assembly GCF_003325455.1). Taxonomy (NCBI): domain Bacteria; kingdom Bacillati; phylum Actinomycetota; class Actinomycetes; order Propionibacteriales; family Propionibacteriaceae; genus Acidipropionibacterium; species Acidipropionibacterium virtanenii. The sequence continues at coordinate 2,836,328 of NZ_CP025198.1, read as the reverse complement.
TCGACGATGTCGCCGAGGACCCGGCCGGTACACCGGCCGTCGAGGATCTCCAGGTCGTTGGCGACGAAGGCGTCGGCGCCGAGCTTGCGGGCCAGCGGCTCCACCATCCGGGTGAATCCTCCGCTGACCATCGTGAAGCGGCATCCGGCGCGGTGGGCGGCCTGCACGAGCCGGCGGGCCCCCTCGGTGATCACGGTGGCGCGCGCCGCCTCGTCGACGGCCTCGGCGGGCAACCCCTCCAGGCAGGCGACGCGGGCGCGCAGGGACTCGGCGAAGTCCATCTCCCCGGCCATCGCCCGGGCGGTGATCCCGGCCACCTCGTCGGCCTTGCCGGCGGCCTCGCCGAGCAGGTCGATGGCCTCGGTGCGGGTGATCGTCGAGTCGACGTCGCTCACCAGCAGCCCGGGCAGCCAGGAGGCCAGGGGCTCGCGGATCTCGACGACGTCGACCCCCTCGGTGCGGGCCCGAGCCGCCAGCTCGCGGATCTCCTGGGTGGGCTGGCGCGGCAACCGGAAGCCCAGCGCCCACCAGGCGTCGCGGTTCAGGGCCCGTGCGGTGCCGGCCTGGCTCCAGAGGGGAGCGGCGATGCGACGCAGGGGGTCGAGCCTGTCGGGCGGGGCGAGCAGCACGATTCTGGTGGCCATGGCTCAACCGTAGAGGACTCCGCGGCGTGCGGGCGCACCCGCCGTCCGGCGCCACCGGATCGCCCGGGTCACTCGCGAATAGTGCGCGTGACCGTGTACGCCTTGGTGCGCGCCACCTGCTGGGTCGGCCCCACCTCGGCGTCCAGGTGTTCCCCCCAGGGAAGGTGGGAGTTGTAGACGCACCACAGCTGGCCGCCGGGACGCAGCACCCGGCCCGCGTCGGTGAGCATCCGGCGGGTGGGGGCGGAGTCCCTGGCCGAGCCGCGGTGGAAGGGCGGATTGGTGACGACGAGATCCAGCGAGCGGTCGGGTATCCCGCGCAGACCGTCGGCCTGGCTGACGTCGACGTCGATGTGGTTGGCGCGTGCCGTCATCCGGGTGGAGTCGACCGCGATCCAGGAGACGTCGCGGGCCGACACGGCGGCCGCGCCCTGCAGTTCGAGGGCCAGGGTGGTGGCGATCACCCCGTTGCCGCAGCCCAGATCGAGGATCCGGGCACGGGACGGCAGTCGCGACAACATGGTGCCCCGCTGATCCAGCAGCAGGGCCGTCCCGGGGTCCAGACCGGCCCCGTGGAAGACCCCGCCGTGGGCCACCAGCTCCACCTCCAGATTCATCGTCCGGATTCTGTTGCGGCGCGGCCATCCTGCCCCGCGGGCGGGGTTGACCCGCGGTGAGGAGAAGTGCAGGACGCGGGCGCGCCGCCTTCCCAGGCTGGCGTGGACGTCGTCGAACCACCGCGCGGCGACGTCATTGAGGGACTTGTTCATACGACGGATTCGCCCACCGGCCACCACGTGGAGATTCGTGACGCCCCTGGCGGCGGCCAGTCCGTGGAGTATCGACAGGATGTCGTCGAGGGCGTCCAGGGACTCGGGCAGTTCCATCCATACCTGGTCGGGGACCGGTCCCTCCTCGCCGTCCATCGGGTTGGCGATGATGTCCTCGCCATGGCTGCGGCGCACCGGCTCCAGATCGCGGAGGTCGTCGCACCAGAAACTGGTGGGGGCCCAGGGCCGCGCGGCAGCTATCAACTTGGGCCGACCGAGAATCCAGATATGCCGGGCGGAGGGGGGCGCCTCAGCGGCGATGATTTCGTCAACCGGATCGTCCACACCCCGATTCTCCCACGCTGCGAGGGTCTTCCGGCCCGCGTCCACGCGCGTAAATCCGTTCCGACGCGACGTCCGGGTCCGCAGGCAGGATCGACGCGGTAGCGTTCGGCCATGGCCGAGTCCGTTCTCGAGATGCACATCATCGCCGACTCCACGGGGGAGACGGCGGTCCGGCTGGCCCGGGCCGCCCGCAGCCAGTTCGAGGGGGTGCACTGGCACATCGTGCGCCACCCGATGATCGGCAGCGTCTCCGACATGGTGACCGTCCTGGAGGAGATCGGGGCGCGCAGCCGGGCCGGTCAGTGGGTCTGCGTCGTCCACACCCTGGCGCTGCGCGACATGCGGCAGATGGTTCACGACGCCTGCGAGGAGCTCGGCATCCAGCAGGTCGACCTGATGGGGCCGATGCTCGAGGCGATGTCGGTCGCCTCGGGCCTGGACGCCGACGAGGTGCCGCGCCGGCCGGTGGGCGTGGAGGCCGACTACTTCACCCGCATCTCGGCGATGGAGTTCGCCGTCCGCAACGATGACGGCGCCATCCCGGATCGTCTCACCGAGGCCGATCTGTGCCTGGTGGGGGTGTCGAGATCGGGGAAGACGCCGTTGTCGATCTACCTGGGGTACCTGGGGTACAAGACCGTCAATGTGCCTCTGGTACCGGGTATCGCCCCGCCCAAGGAGCTGGAGGCGGTGGACCGCTGGCGGATCGTCGGTCTCACCATCGACGCCGAGCGGCTGCTGGCGATCCGCGGACGACGGGTGAGGGGGCTCGGTGGCTTCGGCACCCAGGACGGCTACGCCGATCTGGTCAAGATCTACGACGAGCTCGACGAGGTGGGCCGCATCCAGCGCCGCCTCGGCTGCCCGGTGATCGACACCACCGGTCTGGCGCTGGAGGAGGCCGCCACCCGGGTCGTCGACGTCGTCGAGGAGCGGGCCAGGACCGCAGGCACCCACCTGCGCAGGCCCGCCGGCCAGCTGCGCACCCGGCCCTGAGGTCCCGTGAGCCCGGCCCATTACCTGTGGGTTCCTTGTCGGGAGAATCTGCTCCCAACACGCCGTCTCCCAGCCCTGGCGAGCGTCAGAACGGCGTGTTGGGAGCAGATTCTCCATCGGGGCGGGAATGGTGCCGATGCGACGGAGCAGATTCTCCGCCCGCATCACCACCAGAACGGCGCGTCCGGCTGAAAGTGGACCGTCGGGAGCCGCTCGGGACGGTGACGTCGGTGAAGTCTGGCCCTCAGATCCGCCAGGACGGCGTCGGGGTCATGCTTGATCTGGGTGGGGGTGATCGGGACGACGGTCCACCCGCAGCCGGTGAGCATCCTGGCCTTCTCGGCGTCCTGCTGGAACGCGCGCGGATTGTCGTGCCATTCTGCGCTGTTCACCTCGACAGCCAACCTTTCGGCCTCGAAAGCGCAGTCGACGACGAACTTCCTGGTTCCCAGTGGAGTGTCGACGAAGACGTCGAGGTTGGCGGTCCACCCGGTGATGCCGGCCCGGCGCAGCAACTCGTCGAACCAGACCTCGGCGACCGACCAGGGGCTGTCGCTCAGAAGCCGGGCCGTCAGATCCAGCTCCTCGGCTCCGATGTGGCCGCGTAGACGTTCACAGGCCGCCGCGATCTCGGCCGGATTCGTCGTGTCCGTCCGGATGGCCTCGCACAGCGTCTCCCAATCTCGCCGTGTGCCCAGATGCACGGCCGCGGCCCCTGTCGACGCCGTGGGGCCGCGGGTCCAGTCGGTGACGAGCTCCTCGGGAAAACGGCAGCGATGGAACCGGTACGGTCCCCGGTCGGCGAACGAGTAGGGCAGCAGCACGTCGACGCCGTCGAGCTGCAGCGACCTCATCCCCTGTTCCCGCAGGGCGGCCCGTCCGGTGACGATCGCCGTGGTACGCCACATCCACACCGCGCGGATCAGGGCATTCGGGTCGGCGGCGCGGGAGGGGTCCATCACGATCCTCGGCAGGTGCCGCAGCACGAGGCCATCGGCGGCCGCTCGGTATGCCTGCCGGGCCAGGGGGCCGGAGGAGGGGATTCGTGCGACGCCCCGATTCTGACTGAGAAGACTCAGGAGTTCCTTCACACCCCAGTTATCGTGGCGCCGGGCTTGAAATGATCATCCGCGCAGAATCTGTGGAAAACTTTCTGGAGTCCCTATGTGGCGCCCATCCTGTGGATAACTCGACATCGCGCCGTTCATGCGAGGGGACTCTGCTCCCAACACGCCGTCTCCCAGCCCTGGCGAGCGTCAGGACGGCGTGTTGGGAGCAGATTCTCCACCGGGGCGGGAGTGGTGCCGATGCGACGGAGCAGATTCTCCACCGGGCGAGTGATCGGGCGATGCCGCCCCGAACGCCCACCAGCCCGCCAGGATCTCGGATGTGAGGATTCTCACGCCGGAGGCTCGGGGATGCCATCGCTGCGAGGGCGTGGAAGAATGACCGCAAGCCCGGGACGACACCGACAGCCGTCCCGTCAAGGTATGGCGTCGCGGCCCAGGCCTCTGCGCCGACACCGAACGGCCACAGATCGAAGGAGATCTTCACGATGACTGACCAACACCGTTACGTGTACGACCTGTCCGAGGGCAACGCCGACATGAAGCCGCTGCTCGGCGGCAAGGGCGCCGGCGTGGCAGAGATGAACCGGGTGGGAGTGCCCGTCCCCGACGCCTTCACGGTGACCACCGAGGCGTGCGTGGAGACGATGAGGAGCGACGGTGAGTGGCCGGAGGGCCTGACCGGGCAGATCAGCGAGGGCCTGAAGCGCCTCGAGGAGCGCACCGGCATGACGCTGGGCGATCCCGACAATCCGCTGCTGGTGTCGGTGCGCTCGGGCGCGGTGATGTCGATGCCCGGCATGATGGACACGATTCTCAACCTGGGCATCTCCGACGACACCGTCGAGGCGGTGGGCCGCAAGGCCGGCAATGAGCGCTTCGCCTGGGACTGCTACCGCCGCTTCATCCAGATGTACGGCGAGGTGGTCGAGGGCGTCGACTCCCACGTCTACGAGGACGCGCTGACCGCCATGAAGGCCGATCGCGGCGTCGAGTCGGACACCGATCTGACCGCCGAGGATCTCAAGGAGCTCGTCGACACCTTCAAGCGGCTGTCCAACGAGAAGCTGGGCGGCAACTGGACCACCGACCCCCGCGAGCAGTTGATCCGCGCTGTCGACGCCGTCTTCCGTTCCTGGCTCAACCCGCGCGCCTTCGTCTACCGCAAGGCCAACAAGATCCCCGACGACCTGGGCACCGCCGTCAACGTCATGCAGATGGTCTTCGGCAACCGCGGTGACACCTCGGCGACCGGCGTCTGCTTCACCCGCAACCCCGCCACCGGAGCCAAGGAGCTCTACGGCGAGTTCCTCCTCAACGCCCAGGGTGAGGACGTGGTGGCCGGCATCCGCACCCCCGAGCCGCTGGCCGAGATGGAGACCGTGCTGCCCGAGGCCTACAAGGACCTCATCGACACCATGCACAAGATGGAGGCCCACTACCGCGACATGCAGGACATGGAGTTCACTGTCGAGAACAGCAAGCTCTACCTGCTGCAGACTCGCAACGGCAAGCGCACCGCGGCGGCCGCCCTCAAGGTGGCCCGCGATCTGGTCGCCGAGGACGTGATCTCCAAGGACGAGGCGCTGATGCGCATCGCCCCCGACCAGCTCGACCAGCTGCTCCACGAGGCCATCGACCCCGACCACACCGAGAAGCCGGTCACCGAGGGGCTGCCGGCCTCCCCGGGGGCCGCCGTCGGCAAGGCCGTCTTCGACGCCGATGAGGCCGCCGAGCGCGGCGAGAAGGGTGAGAAGGTCGTCCTCGTCCGGTTCGAGACCACCCCAGACGACATCCACGGCGTCATCGTCTCCCAGGGCGTGCTCACCGCCCACGGCGGCATGACCTCGCACGCGGCCGTGGTCGCCCGCGGCATGGGCAAGCCCTGTGTGGCCGGTGCCCGCGGCATCAAGATCGACGCCGGGGCCGGCACCCTGACCGTCGGCGAGACGGTCATCCACGACGGCGACATGATCACCCTCAACGGCTCCACCGGTGAGGTCTTCGCCGCCGAGCTGCCGCTCATCCCGCCGCAGATCAACGAGGACTTCGAGGAGGTGCTCGGCTGGGCCGACGACGTCCGCCGGCTCGGCGTCGAGGCCAACGCCGACAACGGCACCGACGCCGCCAAGGCCCGCGAACTCGGCGCCGAGGGCATCGGCCTGTGCCGCACCGAGCACATGTTCTTCGGCGCCGAGCGGCTGCCCGCGATCCACGAGATGATCACCGCGGAGACCTCCGAGGAGCGCAAGACCGCCGTCGACAAGATCCTGCCGATGCAGCAGTCCGACTTCGAGGAGATCTTCACCGCGATGAAGGGCCTGCCGGTCACCGTCCGGCTGCTCGACCCGCCGCTCCACGAGTTCCTGCCGAACCTCGTCGAGCAGTCCCTCAAGGTTCAGGAGATGGAGCTCACCGGGGCCGATGCCGCTGACGTCGACAAGGAGCGCCGGCTTCTCGCCCAGGTGAAGAAGCTCCACGAGCAGAACCCGATGCTCGGCACCCGCGGTGTCCGGCTGGCGATGCTCTACCCGGAGATCCCCGAGATGCAGGCCCGCGCCATCATCCGGGCGGTCCTGGCGGTCCTTGAGCGCGAGGGCGAGACGGTCGACATCCACATCATGATCCCGCTGGTCTTCACCCCGGTGGAGCTGGAGGCCCAGCGCGGGATCGTCTCGGCGGCCGTCGCCGACGAGCTGGAGAAGGCCGGCAAGCAGGTCGACGTCAAGATCGGCACCATGATCGAGCTGCCCCGCGCGGCCCTGGTCGCCGACAAGATCGCCGAGTACGCCGACTTCTTCTCCTTCGGCACCAACGACCTCACCCAGACCACCCTGGGCATCAGCCGTGACGACGCGGAGAACGGATTCCTCACCGAGTACCTTCAGGGCAAGGTGCTGGCCCAGAACCCGTTCGCCTCCATCGACGTCGACGGGGTCGGCCAGCTGGTCGCCGGAGCGGTCGAGAAGGGCCGCGCCGCGAAGCCCGGGATCGAACTGGGCGTCTGCGGCGAGCACGGCGGCGATCCGGACTCGGTGCACTTCTTCCACAGGACCGGGCTGGACTACGTGTCCTGCTCTCCGTTCCGGGTGCCGATCGCCCGGTTCTCGGCCGCCCAGGCGGTCATCGAGGAGCGCAGCGGGGCGGTCGAGAGGGACAAGTGATCCACTCCTGAACTCCTGGCCGGTTCCGGGGCCCCTCCCCGGAACCGGCCTGGACCGGGCGTCCCCGTCGACCTCTGCGCACGCCGCGACGGGGACGCCCGTATGTCTGCCGTCGGGCGGAGTCCGGACGCGGATACGACGGGTGCGAATTCGTGCCAACCCGACCGCAGTCCTGCACCGGGGCCCGGCAGATGATTAGTCTGAAGGGTGAAACGTCGTGCGGACGGCCGTCCCGGTCGTACGGCACCCCCGTTCTGGAGGTCACATGTCTCAGTCTTTCGGCTCCTGGCGCGCGAGCTACGCTCCCGGTTCCTGGGTGGTCCTGGCCGGTGCCAGCTCACTCGTCGTCATGCAGCCCGCCGCACCGCGCCACTCGGATCTCATCGCCTCGATCTGGCAGCAGGTGGCCCGCGCCGACGGGGCGGACGCACTCCTCCAGACGCTGACCGCCATCGGCCTGTCGCAGATGCCGAGCCTGGGGGTCTTCTTCTGGGAGGGCGACCGGATGACGTCGCTGGCCCGCGGGGAGGTCGTGGTGCGGGAACAGGCCACCGGGAATGTGGTCAACCACGGTGAGGGGGTCGTCACCTGGCGCGAGGCCTCCCTGGACCCGGCGGTCATCACGGTGGAGATGGAAGAGGCCCCCGAGGGACTGATGATGCCCCTCCTGCTGGGTGTGGCGCAGGCCTCCCGGCTCACCATCGACGCGACCGGATCCGTCGCCCCCCTGGTGGTCGCCGACCAGGGGGAGACGGCCGCCCCGGCGCCGTCGGGCGATGCTCAGGCCGCGGCCCCCGATCCCGGCCTGTACACGCAGGGGGAGTCCTTCGCCGACGTCCATGATCTCGGCCGGGCCTCGGTGGGGCAGGAGGCGGAGCAGCAGCCGCCGGCCGCACAGGAGCCTGACGCGCAGGAACCGGTCCGGGCGCCGCACCGCAGCGCCTCGTCGGCCGACGTCTTCGCCGCATCGGCATCCACTCCCGAACCGGTGCCCGATTACTCCTCGTCGGGAGTGTGGGGCTCACCGGATCTTCCCGCCGCCGACGCGGCCCCCTCGAGCTGGGACGCATCTCCCGAACCTCCCGCCTACCAGCCGTCTCAGCCGGCCAACCCCCCTGAGCCGGCGCAGCCCACCTGGGATGCGCAACCCTGGCAGCAGGAGGAGAGCCCTTCCCAGCAGGGTTGGGGAGATCCCGACACCTCGCTGGCGCACGACGGCGCCACCATGTTCATGCCGGGCCTGGCCAGCCAGAGCCCCTCGGGCAATGAGACCGGCGCGGGTCTGGTGATGGCATCGATGTGCCAGGCCGGGCACCCGAACCCCCCCGGCGCACGATCCTGCCGGCTGTGCCCGGCACCGATGGATCCCGCCGGCCCGAGACTGGTGGACCGGCCCTGCCTGGGCGTCCTCGTCTCCTCGACCGGGGAGTCCATCGACCTGCTCGGCCCGGTGCTGGTCGGCCGTGCCCCCAACGGAGGCACCAATGATCCGCAGGCCGCGCTGCTCAGAGTGCCGTCCCCCAACCAGGACATCAGCCGGACCCATGTCCGGATCGCCCCCAATGAGTGGTCGATCGAGGTGACCGACATGAACTCGACGAACGGGACGCTGGTCCAGCACCCCGGTGAGCAGGCGATCCGGCTCGCCCCGGGGGAGACGGTCACCGTCGAGGTCGGCGCGATCATCGACCTCGGCGACGACATCACCCTGGACATCGCGGCTCCCAGATAACAGAGGGGGCATCCCGGGGTGTGTTTCTCGACGCGCGGGGCTTACGCTGGCCTCTGGTCCCGGTGGACCGGGGCCTTTTCGTTGAAAGGGAAGTCCGATGGCACGTGTACTCATTCTGTCGGGCGCCGGGCGCTATGGAGACGCCTGGCACGATTTCGATGAGACCTCGGCCGCGGTGGCCCAGATCCTCACCGACCGTGGGCACCAGGCTCAGGTGCGACGCAGTTGTCCGGAGGCACTCGACAGCCTCCCCGAGGCCGACCTGCTGATCGTCAACACCGGTGGCGGCGACCCGGAGGAGGGGTGGGACTTCATTCCCGAGTGGTCCCGCGCCCACGGCAGGATCCTCGATCACGTCGAGGCCGGTAAGCCGATCCTCGGCCTGCACACTGCCGCGAACACCTTCTGCGACTGGGATCTGTGGCCCTCGATCCTCGGCGGCAAGTGGATCCCCGGCGTCTCAGGGCACCCGGAGCGTTCATACGCGGTCTTCGAGCCGATGCCCGAGGCCGAGGACCACCCGGCGCTGCGCGGCGTCGATCAGGTGGTCTGCTACGACGAGCGCTACTCGAACCTGGTGATCGACCCGCTGGCCACCCCGCTGCTGTTCCATGAGACCGGTGAGGAGTTCCACATCATGGCCTGGGCCATGGGCAACAACGTCATCTACGACGGGCTGGGCCACTCCGGTCGGTCCTACGAGTCGGCGTCGCGTCGTCAGCTGCTGTGCGGCGAGGTGAGCTGGCTGCTCAACTGGCGCAAGCGGGCCGCTGCCGCCGAGGCCGCCGAGCAGAAGGCGACCGAGAGGGCGCGTCAGGCGAACTCCCCGGTCACCGCCTGACCTCACCTCGCGCCGGCGAGAATGGACGCCGTTGCCGATACGCCCAGGCGGGTGGCCCCGGCGTCGATCATGGCGCATGCGGTCTCGTAGTCGCGGATCCCGCCCGAGGCCTTGACGCCCAGGCGTCCCCCGACGGTGGCCGCCATCAGTTCGACGGCATGCACCGAAGCCCCACCGGCTTTGTGGAAGCCGGTGGAGGTCTTCACGAAATCGGCGCCCGCCTCCTCGGCGCAGTGGCAGGCGGTGACGATCTCCTCGTCGCTGAGCACCGCGGACTCGATGATCACCTTGAGCAGGTGCGGGGCGGGCACGGCCGCCCTCACGGTGGCGATCTCGGCGGTGAGGTCGGTGACCCGGCCGGCCCGCAGCAGTCCGAGATTGATCACCATGTCCACCTCGTCAGCGTCCAGGGCCACCGATTCCGCCGCCTCGCGGGCCTTGACGTCGGGGGTGTGCTTGCCGGAGGGGAATCCGCACACCGTGGCCAGGCGCACACCGCCGAGCTCGACGCCCGACAGCGGCAGCATGGCGGGGGAGATGCACACCGACCAGGTGCCGAACCTCCGGGCCTGGGACACCAGGTCCGCGACGTCGGCGGCGGTCGCCTCCGGGGTGAGCAGGGTGTGGTCGATGATGCCGGCCAGTGCGGCGGCGGTGGGGGTGGTCACGTCGGTTCCTCTTCTCGGACGATTCTGGTCAGGACGACCCGGGTCGGATCGCATGTCGACGTCATTCTGGTCGGATCTCACGATCCTCCGTCGGCAGGGTGAGGGTGACGGTGGTGCCGTGCTGTCCGGACTGGTCGGGCGAGGGCTGGGTCTGCGAGTCGATGGTCCTGGAGTCGATGTGCACAGTGCCGTGGTGGGCGTCCATGACGGCGGCGACGATGGACAGTCCCAGGCCGGTGGAGCCCTCGGTGGAGGCGGTGCGGGCGGTGTCGGCGCGGGCGAAGCGTTCGAAGACGGTCTGGCGTACCGATGCGGGGATGCCCGGGCCGGTGTCGGTGATGGTGAGGGTGGCCAGGCCCTGGTCGGTGGTCACGGTGGTGGTGACGGTGGTGCCGGGCGGGGTGTGTTTGCGGGCGTTGGACAGGACGTTGATGATGACCTGGACCAGGCGGTCGGGGTCGGCGGCGACGGTGACGGGGTCGTCGGGCAGGTCGAGGATCCAGGTGTGGTCGGTGCCGGCGGCCTGGGAGTCTGAGACGGCGTTGAGCACGATCTCCACGAGGTCGGTGGGTGTCAGGTCGAGTTGTTGGTCGTTGTCGAGGCGGGCGAGTAGGAGCATGTCTTCGACCAGACAGCTCATGCGGGTGGCCTGGGCCTGGATGCGGTTGATGGCGTGGGTGACGGGTTGGGGGGTGCCGGTGGTGCGGTGGGTGAGTTCGGCGTAGCCGCGGATGGAGGCCAGGGGGTTGCGCAGTTCGTGGGAGGCGTCGGCGACGAATTGGCGGATTTTGGTCTCGGAGCGTTGGCGGGCTTCCAGGGCGCCTTCGACGTTGTTGAGCATGTGGTTGAAGGCGGAGCCGACCTGGCCGACCTCGGTGGCGGGGTCTGAGAGGGTGGGTGGGACGCGGACGGGGAGGTTGACCTCTCCGGAGTCCAGGTCGAGTTCGGAGACCTGGTTGGCGGTGGAGGCCAGCCGGTTGAGGGGCTTGAGATTGCGCACGACGACGGCGCGGCACACGACCACGGAGGCGGCCAGGGCGAGGATCCCGACCCCTGTCTCCACTAGCAGCAGGGAGTTGACGGCACGGTGGACGTCATCCATCGGCAGGGCCACCACATAGGTGATGCTGCCCCGCTCCACCGACATCGCCCGGTAGAAGCCGAGCCCCTCGATCCTGAGATTGTGCTTCCTGCCGTCGGCGCTCAGCTTGAGCAGCGCCCCCGCGGCCTTGGCGGCCTGAGTCTTCTCCCGCTGGGACGCGTCGAAACCGCTCTCCTGCTGGAGAGTGGCCACCCAGCCGCCCGAGGGGCAGGTGGCGACGAAGACCGATCCGAGGACGTTCCCGAAGACATCGGCGCCGGGGGCCGGGCCGGGGCCGTCGACGTCGGAGGAGCAGTCGCCGCTCGCCGGGCGACCGACCTGCCGGGCGCTGGCGGCGTCGATCTGGCCGTCGAGCTGGGAGACCAGAATGGCCCTGGTGCTGAGGGTCGTCACCACCGTCACGACGGCCGCGACCGCCGCGACGATGGCGACGACCCTGAGCACCAGGCGTCGTCCCAGGGTGCCCCGACCGGTGGGATGGTCGAGCCAGGAGCCGCCACCCTTGCGGGGCGGCGACTGAGAGAGGGCAGGGGCGTCTGGCATGGAGATGGCCGGGCTCGGCCAGGACCGGCTACCGGGCGGGACGCAGGACGTATCCGGCGCCGCGCATGGTGTGAATCATCGGGGAGCGGCCCTTGTCGATCTTCTTCCTCAGGTAGGAGATGTAGAGCTCGACCACGTTGGCCTGGCCGCCGAAATCGTAGTTCCAGACCCGGTCGAGGATCTGCGCCTTGGAGAGCACCCGCTTCGGGTTGCGCATCAGGTAGCGCAGCAGTTCGAACTCGGTGGCGGTGAGTTGGACCTCCTCGCCTCCTCGGGTGACCTCGTGGGAGTCCTCGTCCAGGGTGAGGTCTCCGACTGTCAGAGTGGAGTCCGAGCGGGGCTCGGTGGCCCCGGCCCGACGGAGCAGGGCGCGGAGCCGGGCGATCAGCTCCTCGAGCGAGAAGGGCTTGGTGACGTAGTCGTCGCCCCCGGCGGTGAGGCCGGCGATCCGGTCTCCGACGGCGTCCTTGGCGGTGAGGAAGATCACCGGGACGGTGGTCTGATCCATCCTGATCCGCCTCATCACCTCCAGTCCGTCGAAGTCGGGGAGCATCATGTCCAGGACGATGACGTCGGGATGGACCTCCTTGGCGGCCCGGACGGCATGGATGCCGGTATCGGCGGTCGTGACCTCCCATCCTTCGTAACGCATGGCCATCGAGAGGAGTTCGGTAAGGCTGGGTTCGTCATCGACGGCGAGGACCCTGATGGGTGATCCGTCGGCTCGTGTCAATCGTGTTGAATCTGCTGCAGGCACCTCCCAAGCGTTCCACGTCCGGACCGCTCCGCGCAGCTTTTGGCGCTGTGTTGAACCTGTGAGTTCGTGGCCGCGGATCTTTGCACCGTGAGGCCGGAGCCATGTCCGAACTGCCGGTCCGGGATGCGGCGGCTGCGAGGATCACAGGCCCGGACCGGACGCGCCTGCGGACCCGGGGGCCGGAGGGTGCTGCCGGGGCTCGTCTGTCGTGCGCCCGGATCGGGGCCGGAGGTCCGGGTGCCCGTGGTCGGCCCGGGGCGCGGATCAGCGGATCGAGGACGCCGGGAAGTCCGGGAAACTCCACGCGGGTGCGGGTGTGCGGGGGCAGAACCGACCGTTATTCTTTTCAGCGAGTTCCCGGCACTACCCGCGGGGCGCTCTGACATGTGGTTCGCGGATTCCATGGTGCTGACCAGCGTTTCCGACGCGTCCGGGCTTGTGCTCCCGGTCGTGCCGGGTGGCGTGCCCGGTTCTGTGACGCCCCGGTTCTGAGGATCGTCCTTGACATCGACTCTGATCATCGTCTCCATCGTCGTGATCACGGCACTGGTGTTCGACTTCACCAACGGCTTCCATGACTCGGCCAATGCGATGGCGACCTCGGTGGCCACCGGCGCGCTGTCCCCGAAAGTCGCGGTGACGATCGCGGCGGTCCTCAACGTGGTGGGCGCGACCCTGTCGACCGAGGTCGCGAAGACCATCTCCAGCGGTATCGTCACCGACTCCCTGGTGACGCCCTCGATGGTCTTCGCGGGCCTGGTGGGCGCCATTCTGTGGAATCTCATGACCTGGCTGTTCGGCCTGCCGTCCAGCTCCTCCCACGCCCTCTTCGGGGGGCTCATCGGGGCCGTCCTGGTGAAAGCGGGGATGAATGGAATCCACCTCGACGTCATCCTCGGCAAGATCATCCTCCCGGCCCTGGTGGCCCCGCTGGTCGCCGGACTCGCGGCCGCACTGGCGACGCGCGTCGCGTACCGCATCACCGACCACACCGCTCACCATGCCCGAGGCATCTTCAAGCACGCCCAGACCGTCTCCGCATCGATGGTGGCCCTGGCTCACGGCACCTCCGACGGACAGAAGACCATGGGCATCATCACCCTGGTCCTGGTGGCCGGCGGCTTCCAGGCCTCCGGCACCCCTCCGCACTGGTGGGTGATCCTGCTCGCCGGGACGGCCATCGGACTGGGCACCTATTCGGGCGGATGGCGGATCATGCGCACCATGGGCAAGGGGCTGTGCGAGATCGAGTCCCCCCAGGGGTTCGCCGCCGAGACCGCGTCCACCGCCGCGATCCTCGCCAGCTCCCACCTCGGATTCGCACTGTCGACGACCCATGTCTGCTCCGGATCGATCCTCGGCTCGGGCATCGGGCGCCGCACCGAGGTCCGCTGGTCGACAGCCGGGAAGATGGGCATCGCCTGGCTGGTCACCCTGCCCTGCGCCGCGGTGGTCGGGGCGCTCGCCTCCTGGATCGCCGGCTGGGGGATCCCCGGTCTTCTCCTGGATCTGGCCCTGCTGCTGCTAGTGGCCGTGCTCATCCTGCGCCAGTCCCACCATCACAGCGTCGATCACAGCAACGTCAACGACTCCGGTGACATCAACATCCGCAAACAGGGCACCAACCCGCCGGTCTCCGAGGGAGCCACCGCATGAGCATCGACTGGATCTCACTGGCCCGGGTCGCCGCGGTGACCGTCGTGGCAGCCGTCGCCATCGTCTCGGTCGTCGCCGGCGGTGCCACGATGCTCGACAAGGCCAGGGCGCGCGCCGATGCGGGTGGCAGCGGCGCCACCGGAATCGCCGCCCTGGGCTGGGCGATGATCGGGGTCGCGGGCCTCTTCATCCTGTTCGGCCTCTACCTCATCGTGCCGTATTTTCATTAGCGGTTCGTTAGTGGGGCGGACCTTCCCTATCGCGTGGACGGCGAGTGTCTGGCTGCTTGTCCTGATCTCAGTATCTTGTCTGGATTCTTACGCGGATGACGCCCCGGACGCCCTCCGTGGCAGCTGCAAGCCGGTGGCCAACGGGCTCGGTGACGCTCTACACGCCCGTCGACAGCTGCGGATAGAGCTCTTCGACTGGAGCGGACAGGGCCGCGCGAATGTGACGGGTCGTCTCGTCAGTGAGAACCTCGTTCGCGCCCTTCTCGAGGCCGTCATAGGCGGCGGCCACGACATCCTCAGGACGGTTCTTCGCGACGGTGAGCCGCGCGGTCATCGGGGTGTCGGTGTAGTTGAGGTGGAGGGTGAGAACCTGGGTGTTCTGTTCTGCCAGTTCGAGCCGGAGGGTGTTGCTGGCGGCCCAGACTGCCGCCTTCGAAGCAGAGTAGGACCCCGGGATGGCAAGCCAGCTCAGCGCTGAGGCGACGTTGAGGATGGCGCCATTGCGCAGCAGCGGTGCGAAGGCCTGGGAGACGGCGACCAGTCCGAAGACGTTGCTCTCGAAGACCGAGCGCACCTCGTCGATGGCGGTGTCCAAGATGCGCCCCGGCACGATGATGCCTGCATTGTTGATGAGCACCGTGGTGTCCCCGGCGCTCCGTGCGGCTTCCTGGATGTCGGCCGCGTCGGTCACATCGAGTAGAAGCGGCACGACGCGCTCGTCGTCCCAGCCCCTGGGTTGACGCGCTGCAGCGTAGACCCTCCTTGCGCCTCGGTCGATGGCCTGCCGTACGAACTCGGCACCCAGGCCGCCGTTCGCTCCGGTGACGAGCACGGTCGCGCCGTCGAGCGATGTCATCGTGTCTCCCGGATCATGGATCGACCTTAGCAGTCTGAGTTCGAAAAACGAAGTTGACTAGAATCGTGTCATGGATGTGCTCTCGTCACCACTGAATGCCCATTGTCCGGTCGCACATGCCCTCGAGGTGCTTGGGCAGAAGTGGACGTTCCTGATCTTGCGTGAGGCGATGCAGGGCCGGACCCGTTTCGCCGACTTCCGCTCCATCGGCGTCCCCAGCGAGGTGCTCACGACCAGGCTCAGTGCCCTTGTGGAGGCGAACATCCTCACCAAACGCGACTATCAGGATGTGGGAAAGCGAACGCGGGCAGAGTATGTGCTCACCGATGTCGGCCGTGACGCAGCAGTCATCCTCGGGGCCCTCGGAGCATGGGGTCTACAGCATTGTGAGGGAACGCGCCCGCAGCCGAAGTGGGTCGACGGCGAGACGGGCAGCGCCGCCACGGTCGGCTTCATCGTGGACGGTGAGCCGATCGACGCGCGGCGGGTTGAGCTGGTCAGCGTCTGACGTACCCGCAACCATCCACTCGGACCACGGGCTTCGTGGGGCAGTGTCGGCCAGGGCACGTTCGATCGGCATGTCACCGACGGCCAAGTCCGCCACGACCGGCGATCGCCTATGCCCTTGAGCCCCGAGCGGACGGTGGCGGCTCCGGACCTGTGGAAGATGACGCTGCCGCCATCGATCCGAGCAGCTGCACCGCCTCGGCCGAGCGCGGGTCATTGGGCATGTAGGTGACCAGCATCTGTCGTGGTGTTGCCGGAGTGGTCCATGCGACGTAGTTGAGGTCGATGTCGCCCACGTCGGGGTGACGCATCAGGTTCATCCCTGTCGATTTTTCATAGACGTGGTGCTCGGCCCAGAGTCGTCGAAAGGTTCCGCTTCGCACGGAGAGCTCCCCGACCAAGGAGGCTAGCGCTGTGTCGTCGGGGTCCTCCCCGGCGGCCTTCCTCAAGATGCCCACTGAGCCTCGCGCGGACGTTTCCCAGTCCCGATGACGAGCTGCGATCTCCTCGTCGAGGAAGAGGAGGCGAGCAGAATTGCGCTCCTGATCGGGCAGCGCCCCGTAGTCGGTGAATACAGCCGATGCGAGCGGATTCCAGCCGATGACCTGCATGGAGCGGGACATCACGAGTGCAGGAACGGCGAGGGTGCTGAGGAAGGCGCGGGTCATGTCCGGCATCTGCTCCTGCGGGATTCTGCGGACTCGCCGGGGCCTGGGGTGGGCCAGATCGTACAGGTGAGCGCGCTGGGTCGAATCCAGCAGGAGAGTCCGGGAGATGGCCTCGAGCAATTGCTCGCTTGGTCGGCCACCGCGGCCCTGCTCCAGACGTACGTAGTAGTCCGTCGAGACCCCGACCAGGATGGCGACCTCCTCGCGACGCAATCCGGGCACCCGGCGTCGATCCGACTGCGGCAGCCCGACGGACTCCGGGGCGACCGCAGCTCGGCGGGCCTGGAGGAACTCACCGAGTTCCGACTTCCAGTTGTTGGGCTGCGGGCTCATCTGGTCATGGTGCCGACCCGGCACCCCGTCACCTCTCATACCCCCAGTCTGGCGCGTGAGCACCGACCTTGGGGAGACCTGTCAGTACCCAGGTTCGACGTGGCGGGGTGAGCCTGAACCGTAGGCGGAACTGAGCCTGAACGTCGAAGGACTTCCGGACCATTCTGGTCCGGTGACTACTTCGGGACAACGAGATCCAAACCTACGTGCGACGGTGGTGACGGTCCTGGTCGCGTCCTTCCTGCTGCCGTTCGCCGTGACGGGGCCGGCCATCATCCTGCCGGCCCTGACGGCCGACCTTCACGCATCAGCGTCAGGCGCACAGTGGGTGCAAAACGCCTACAACGCGGTCTTCGCCGCTACGGTGCTCGCGATGGGCAGCCTCGCTGATCGATTCGGTCGACGTCGTGTACTGCGAGTCGGCATTGCAGCATTCGCTCTGGCGATTGCCCTCGCCGCCGCCGTGGTGATCGGTCTCGGCATCCTCGCACTCGCGGGAGCTCTCCTGACGGCATGGGCGCTTCGTACCCCGGTAACAGAACAGACAAACAGATCAGGAGCTTGAAACGTGAGCTTAGGGACAACAGACAAGCAGCGCGAAACTGCGATCGTCGCGGGCGCATCGCTGTCCGGACTGATGACCGCATTGACACTGGCGCGAGCAGGGCTGGAGGTCACGCTGCTGGAACGCTCGGCCAGGAAGTCGCGAACCGGCGCAGCCCTCCCCGTCGCAGAGGGCCTGCTCGGACGACTGACCGGCCGGTCTGAGACCGCGTATCAGAGCATCCCCTCAGGTGCCCAAGCGTGGACGGATGTCCACGCATCCCTGCGCGAGGCCGTTCAGTCGGAGGCGCACATCGACCTCCAGGCACCCGTGACTGTCACCTCGGCAGGCGAGGACGATCGCTCCGCGTGGGTGTCCACCGATCGCGGCGAGGTCCTGCACGCCGATCTCCTCGTCGGAGCCGACGGGCACAGAAGTGCGGTCCGTGGCCTCGTGTCACCCGAAACACCGAACGCGGTGTTCTCCGGGTACGTGATTTGGCTCGGGCTCGTTGATGAAGCAAGCATCAGCGCTCCCGCGTGGCCCTCTGATCTGGCGATCCTCTACGAGGGCGACTACTGCCTCAACGCTTACTACCTCCCGGGAGAAGACGGCTCGACGACCCGCGGTCGGCGTCTTGGATGGGGATGGTACGACGCTGGGCACAACGAACTCCTGCGCAAGGCCGGCGTCGTCAGGGGCAACGTTGTTCAACGCACCCTGCGCCCGGATGACATGCCGGATTCCCTGTTCAGGGAACTCGCTCGTGACGCGCGTCATTACTGGCCGGAACCCTGGCGAGAAGCCATCCTGGACTGTCTCGCCCGCCGCAGCATCATAGGAACTCCCATCGGCGAATACCTACCGGATCGCCTCGTCACGCAGAGGATCTGTCTCGTCGGTGATGCTGCCCACCTGCCCTCGCCCATGACCGGGAGGGGCTTCTCGGCGTCGGCCGAGGATGCGTTGGCTCTCGGTGACGCGCTCGAACGTCACGACAGCATCGGGGAGGCGCTGAGGCGCTACGAGGCCGACAGGCTGCAACCGGCGCGAGGGCTGGTCCGCTCCGGGCAATCCTTCAGCCGGTCGTTCGCGTCGCGCGGGGCTGGTCAGTGATCGGTCAGGGACACGCGGCGCAGCAACGGATGCCTCAGGGCTTCTCCGCCAAGAGGACGGTCTCGAAGGTGGAACTCAGCGAACCGGCGACGGAGTCGGCCCCGCCCAGGTAGCCGTTCTCCATGGTCCCGTCGCGTCTGAGTGCATTTCTGCCTCCGATGCTCGCTGTGCTGTTGCGTAGGTGTACCAAGTAGTCTACATTAGCGAAGTAGACGAACTAGTTACTCTACTGTTCGTGACAAGAAGGAGAAGAACATGTCCGCACCGCTGTACACCGCAACCGCCACCTCGACCGGTGAGGGTCGCGCCGGGGGCCGCGCCGTCACCGACGACGGCCTCCTCGACCTCTCCCTGGCGATCCCGGCCTCGATGGGTGGCCCGGGCGGCGCAACCAATCCCGAGCAGCTCTTCGCAGCAGGCTGGGCGTCGTGCTTCCACTCGGGCCTGAAGATGGTCGCGGCGCAGAACAAGACGTCCCTCACGGACTCCACGGTCACCGCCCAGGTGACCCTCAACAAGACCGCCGAGGGCGGACTCGCGTTGAGCGCGGAACTCCTCGTTCACGTCGGAGGTGGCATGGCCCAGGAGGCGGCGGAGGAACTCGTCGCCGCCGCCCACGCCGTGTGCCCCTACTCCGTCGCAACCAGCGGAAACGTCCCCGTCACGCTCACGACCACCGTCGCCTGAGCGCCCTCCCGATCCGAGAACAGGAACACGCCATGACCACCACAGGGACCACGTCCGCCCTCGCCTACGCGCGCAAACTGCGCACGCTCTACTTCGTCCGTTTCGTCTTCGCCATTGTCTGGGTCGGCATCATGTTCACCACGGCCGCGAAGGCCACCGACCCGAACGCCCTCCTCACCGTGCTGCTGATCATCTACCCGGCCTTCGACGCGGGCGCCGTGGTGTGGCAGCTGCGCGCCGACCCTGACGCACAGCGGTCCAAGGCCACGGAATGGGTCAACGTTGTCGTCAGTTTCCTGGTCGCCATCGCGCTCGGGATCTCCTCGTCGATGTCGATCCCTGCGGCCCTGGCCGTCTGGGGAGTGTGGGCGATCGTGTCCGGCATCCCGCAGCTGATCACCGCGATCCGCAACCGCCGCTCCGGCGGTCAGGTCGCCCAGATGCTCTCAGGCGGGATTTCGGTGTTGGCTGGCGCGTCGTTCCTCCTCCAAGGCCTCCAGGGCAACGGGGCGATGACGGGCGCGGCAGGATACGCGACCCTGGGGGCCATCTTCTTCCTCGTCTCCGCCATCCGCCTGAGCCTGAAGCTGCGGAAGGACGCCGCATGAGTACCCCGGGAACCACTGACGTCGGCTACGACCTGCTCGTGATCGGTGGCGGTCCGGCCGGTGAGAACGTCGCGGACTACGCCGTCCAGCGAGGCCTGCGCGTGGGGCTCGTCGAATCCGAGCTCGTCGGCGGCGAGTGCTCGTACTGGGCCTGCATGCCCTCGAAGGCACTGCTGCGCAGTGGCCACGCTCTCCGCGCGGCGCGCCGCCTCCCCGGTGCCCGTGAGGCCGTCACCGGCGAGCTCGACGCGGCAGCCGTGCTCGCGCGACGCACGGCATTCACCAGCGGGTGGAAGGACGACGGGCAGGTCGCCTGGGTCGCATCCGCAGGCATCGACCTGATCCGCGGACACGGACGCCTCGACGGGTCGGGCCGCGTGAAGGTGGGGGAGAAGGTGTACTCGGCCAGGGCCGTCGCCCTGTCGACCGGGTCCGTCCCGAGCATCCCCCCGATCCCCGGCCTCGCGGAGGCCAAGGCATGGGGTACCCGCGAGGTGACCGCAGCGGAGCAGGTCCCGCCGCGTCTGATCATCGTGGGCGGAGGCGTGGCCGGAAGTGAGATGGCGTTCGCCTTCTCCTCCCTCGGGTCGCAGGTGACGCTCCTGTCCAAGGGGACCCTCCTGGAGCGTGAGGAACCCTTCGTCGGTGAGTACGTCGCGACGGCGTTGGCTGCCGAAGGCGTCGACGTGCGCATCGGTGACGCTCTTGCCCGCGTGGATCGCGATGCGCACGGCGAGGTGACGGTCACCCTCGGCGATGGCAGAACCGTGATGGGCGACGAGATCCTCGTCGCCACCGGACGCAGGCCCGCCACGGCCGACGTCGGGCTGGAATCGGTCGGTCTCGGCACGGACCTCACGGTGGACGACACCATGCTCGTCGACGGCACCGACTGGCTCTACGCCGTCGGCGACGTCAACGGACGGGCGCTACTCACGCACCAAGGCAAGTACCAGGCACGCGCGGCGGGCGAGGCCATCGCCGCCAGGCTGAACTCGATCCCCGTGTCGGATCAGCACTGGAGCCGGTACGTCGCCACTGCCGATCACGTCGCGGTCCCTCGTGTTGTGTTCACCGATCCCGAGGTCGCTGCGGTGGGGCTGACCGAGGCGCAAGCCCGCGCAGCAGGCGTTCGCGTACGGACCGTGGAATACGACGTCGGGCAGGTCGCGGGAGCAAGCCTGCACGCCGACGGGTACAGCGGGCACGCCAAACTCGTCATCGACGAGGAACGCCGCGTCATCGTCGGGGCCACCTTCGTGGGCCAGGACGTCGCCGACCTGCTGCACTCAGCCACCATCGCCATCGTCGGGGAGGTTCCGCTGGAGCGGCTCTGGCACGCCGTGCCCGCGTACCCCACCATCAGCGAGGTCTGGCTGCGGCTGCTGGAGACCTGCCGCAGCCAGTGGTGGGAATGACGCACGTGTCGTTGGCATAGGACAGTGCCGGTGGCCCGGACGTAGAGACGCCCAGCCGAAGCGAAGGGGAGTCGTGATCGAGTTCAGGAACCCCAGCAAACACTATTCCGACGGGACGGTCGCCGTGCGCGAGCCCAGCCTCATGGTCGCCTCACACACGACCGTCGTGATGGTGGGCCCGTCCGGCTCCGGGAGGACCACGCTCCTTCGCATGGTGAACCGCATGGTGGAGCCCACCGCCGGTCAGGTGCTGATCGACGGTGGGGAGGTCAGGGAGCGGGATGCCGTCCGGCTGCGCCGCTCGATCGGTTACGTGATGCAGTCCCTCGGCCTGGAAAAGAACCTTGCCCGCCGCTGTCCTGCACAACTCTCCGGTGGCCAGCAGCAGCGGGTCGGCGTCGCCCGGACGTGGTAGGTCCAACCGAGGTCGGCCAGCGCCTGACCAGTCCAGCTCAAGGACTGGGCCACTTTCGGATCGCTGAGCACCTGACTTGATGCATTGGCTCAGCTTGTCGTTCAACCCGTGGGGAAGACCACCACGGGTTGAACGACAAGCTCGGATGAGAACCCACATACAGGCTCCGGAGGCACGCTGACCCGTCGGGGAATAGAGTGCCGTCGTTCAAGGTTGAGTGTGGTGTACTCAAGGTTGGCCCTGAGAGATCCCGTACGGGGTTGATACGGGTCGACTCAACAGTTAGCCTTGAGTCGTAGCTGCTCAAGGGGGCATCCCGAGAGCACCGCGAAGAACTTACCGGGCCCGGTCCTGGGGGTGACGACGTCAGCCCCAACGGCCCGAGGCCCTTCCGGACAATCGATATACGGAAAAGTATCCGTTCACAGGAGGAACCAGAACATGGCCCGTGCAGTCGGTATCGACCTCGGAACCACCAACTCGTGTGTCGCCGTCCTCGAGGGCGGCGAACCCAGCGTCATCCCCAACGCCGAGGGCGCCCGCACCACCCCGTCGGTGGTCGCATTCACCAACAGCGGAGAGGTCCTGGTCGGCGAGGTCGCCAAGCGCCAGGCCGTTACCAACGTCGACCGCACGGTCCGGTCCGTCAAGCGCCACATGGGCACCGACTGGTCCATCAACATCGACGACAAGGCCTACAAGCCCCAGCAGATCAGCGCCTTCGTGCTGCAGAAGCTCAAGAGGGACGCCGAGGCCTACCTGGGCGAGTCCGTCACCAACGCCGTCATCACCGTTCCGGCGTACTTCTCCGACGCCCAGCGCCAGGCCACCAAGGAGGCCGGTGAGATCGCCGGCCTGACCGTCGACCGGATCGTCAACGAGCCCACCGCTGCGGCCCTGGCCTACGGCCTCGACAAGTCCGACGTCGAGCAGACCGTGCTGGTCTTCGACCTCGGCGGCGGCACCTTCGACGTCTCCCTGCTCGACATCTCCGACGGCGTCTTCGAGGTCAAGGCCACCAACGGCGACAACCGTCTGGGCGGCGACGACTGGGATCAGCGCATCGTCGACTGGCTGGTCACCAACTTCAAGAACGCCAACGGCATCGACCTGTCCAAGGACAAGATGGCCAAGCAGCGTCTGCAGGAGGCCGCCGAGCGCGCCAAGATCGAGCTCTCCCAGGCCTCCGAGACCCAGATCAACCTGCCGTACATCACCGCCGGTGCTGCCGGCCCGCTGCACCTGGACGAGAAGCTCACCCGCGCCGAGTTCCAGCGTCTGACCTCCGACCTGCTCGACCGCTGCCGTTCTCCGTTCAACGCCGTGATGAAGGACGCCAACCTCGAGGTCTCGAAGATCGACGAGGTGATCATGGTCGGTGGGTCCACTCGTATGCCGGCCGTCACCGATCTGGTCAAGGAGCTCGCCGGCAAGGAGCCCCACAAGGGCGTCAACCCTGACGAGGTGGTGGCCCTGGGCGCCTCCCTGCAGGCCGGCGTCCTCAAGGGCGAGGTCAAGGACGTGCTGCTGCTCGACGTCACCCCGCTGAGCCTCGGCATCGAGACCAAGGGCGGCGTGATGACCAAGATCATCGAGCGCAACACGACCATCCCGACCAAGCGCTCCGAGGTCTTCACCACCGCCGAGGACAACCAGCCCTCCGTGATGATCCAGGTGTATCAGGGCGAGCGCGATTTCGTCCGCGACAACAAGTCCCTGGGCAACTTCGAGCTCACCGGCCTGATGCCCGCCCCGCGCGGCATCCCGCAGGTCGAGGTCACCTTCGACATCGACGCCAACGGCATCGTCCACGTCCATGCCAAGGACATGGCCACCGGCAAGGAGCAGTCCATGACTGTCACCGGCGGATCGGCCCTGGGCAAGGACGAGATCGACCACATGGTCAAGGAGGCCGAGGCCAACGCCGACGCCGACAAGAAGCGCCGCGAGGCCGTCGAGATGCGCAACGAGGCCGACTCCCTGGCCTTCCGCACCGAGAAGCTCCTCGACGAGAACGGCGACAAGATCCCCGAGGACGTCAAGACCCCGGTGACCGAGGCCATCGCCACGCTCAAGGAGACCCTCAAGGGCACCGACAACGACGACGAGGTGAAGGCCGCCATGGACGACCTGAACCAGAAGGCCTCGGCCATGGGCCAGGCCATCTACGCCGCCGCCCAGGCCAACCAGCAGGAGGCTCCGGCCGACGGCGAGCAGCCTGCCGGTGACTCCGCGACCGCCGGCGAGGACGACGTCGTGGACGCCGAGGTCGTCGACGACGACAAGGACGATCAGAAGTGATCCCGGGCCCCGCGACGAGTCCTCACGGGCCGTCGCGGGGCACCCGCCGTCTGGCATGATCTTCAGGGTCCGGACCGGGGGCGTCGGTAGTCGCCGGCGCCCCCGGAACCACATGGGAAAGACATGGCCCCGGGGACGCGCCGGGCAGGCGATCGCACGACCACCGGCGCCACCGCGCCGCCCGGGACACCGCACGGCGCGGATCGGGCCGTACCACCAGAGATGACTAGGACGATATGAGCGAGAACGAGAACTTCGACGAGCAGGCCGGCGACGGCGGACCCGCCGGCGGGGACGGATCGGGCGAGCAGTCCGGCCCGGACGACCGCCAGACCTTCGAGGACATCGTCGAAGGGGTCGAGCTGGAGACCCCGGAGGAGTCCGGGGCCGGCGACGCCCCCTCCGAGGAGGCCCGGTTGGAGAATCTGCTGGCCGAGCGCACCGAGGACCTGCAGCGCCTCCAGGCCGAGTACGTGAACTTCAAGAAGCGCTCGGACCGCGAGCGCAACGCGGCGAAGCAGGGCGGGGTCGAGAAGGTCGTCGCCTCCCTGGTCCCGGTGCTCGACGCCATCCACATGGCGCGCGAGCACGGCGAGGTGACAGAGGGCTCCGGATTCAAGGCGGTGACCGATGCCCTGGAGAAGGTGGCCGCCGACCACGAGCTGACCTCCTTCGGGGAGGTGGGCGACGCCTTCGACCCCTATCTGCACAACGCCCTCATGCAGATCCCGCTGCCCGGGGCCACGGTGGTCTCGGTGTCTCAGGTCATGGGGCGGGGCTACAAGGTGGGTGACCGGGTCGTGCGCCCCGCTCAGGTGGCGGTCTCCGACCCCGATCCCGAGGCTCTGGCGGGCGGCGATGAAGGCGACGACGCGGGTGTGGCGGAGGCCGGCGGATCGGCCGACGACACCGAGAAGTGAACGATGGATGTGTGGATCGGGAGGAGGCGCTGAATGAGCACCAGTGACTGGGCTAACAAGGACTACTACAAGGTGCTGGGCGTCTCGAAGGACGCCAAGCCCGAGGAGATCAAGAAGGCGTTCCGCAAGATCGCGCGGGACAACCACCCTGACTCCCACCCCGGGGACAAGGCTGCCGAGGCGCGCTTCAAGGACGCCTCCGAGGCCCACGACGTGCTCGGCAATGCGACCAAGCGCAAGGAGTACGACCAGCAGCGCAGTCTCTTCGGCGGGGGTGGGTTCAAGTTCCCCCGCGGAGGGGCCCAGAACGTCCGCGTCGAGGACCTGTTCCGCAACGCCGGCTCCGGTGAGGGCTTCGGCGATATCTTCGGCAATCTGTTCGGATCGACCGGCGGGAGGCGCACCAGCACCAGGAGCGCGCGGCGCGGGGCCGACGTCGAGGGCGAGGTCACCGTCGCATTCCGTGAGTCGATCGCGGGGGTGACGGTGCCGATGCAGATGGTCTCCGAGGATGCCTGCCAGGCCTGCCGCGGGACAGGCGCCAAGGCCGGCACCGTGCCGAGGGTCTGCCCCACCTGTGAGGGCTCGGGGATGCACGCCACCACCAGCGGCGGCGTCTTCCAGATGAGCGAGCCCTGCCCCGACTGCAAGGGCCGCGGCATGATCGTCGACGACCCCTGCCCGGTCTGCAACGGATCCGGGCGGGCCAGGGCCGCCAAGACCATGCAGGTGCGGATCCCGGCCGGTGTCGAGGACGGGCAGCGGATCAGGATCAAGGGCAAGGGATCGCCCGGTGAGAACGGCGGCTCCGCCGGAGACCTGTATGTCGTCGTCCATGTGGGTTCTGACAAGGTGTTCGGTCGCGACGGCCACAATCTGACAGTCACTGTCCCGGTGACCTTCTCCGAGGCGGCCCTGGGAGCCAGGATCACCGTGCCGCTGCTGTCCGGCGGCACCGTGACCCTCAAGATCCCCGCCGGGACGCCCAACGGCCGCACCTTCAGGGTGCGGGGCAAGGGGGTGCCGCGCTCCAACGGGGCCAGGGGAGACCTGCTGGCGAAGGTCGAGGTGGCCATCCCGACGGGACTGGACGCCGACGCCAGGGCCGCCCTCCAGGAGTTCACCGCCAAGGCGCGCCAGCCTGATCCCCGCGAGTGGGACTCGGCTCCGTTCGGATCGGTGAACTGAGATGGCCGGGGAGCCGACGGGCCTGGCCAGGATCGACCAGGACGCCCCCATCTTCCCGATCTCGGTGGCGTCCGAACTGGCCGGAATGCACCCGCAGACGCTGCGCACCTATGACCGGCTCGGGCTGGTGGTCCCCAGCCGGGCCAAGGGGCGCGGACGTCGCTACTCCCCGCGCGACGTCGCCCGCCTGAGGACTGTCCAGCACCTGTCCCAGGAGGAGGGCATCAATCTCAACGGGATCCGGCGGATCATCGAGCTGGAGACCCGGATCGAGCACCTCAACGATCAGGTGGAACAACTCGGCCAGACGGTCCGCAGGATGCAGGCGATGGGTTACGAGAATCAGGCCGATCCCCGGGTCTTCACCGCCGAGTCGACCGGGCGGGTCCACATGGGGCGCACCATCGTCCACGCCCAGCTGGCCCTGCCGCCCCGCTGATCCGTTCTGCGGCGGTGTCACTCCGTCCTCAGGCGAGGTGACCGATCCCCCGGCAGTTGGGGGTGCTCGGCTCGAACGGGCTCAGATCCCCCGACTGCCGGGGGATTCGTCTGGCCACCGGCCCGGATGCCCCAGGGTGCGCGTGAGCTAGGGTGCTTTGGTCGGACCATTTTCGGCGTGAGGTGCATCGAAGCCCTCACCGGCAGGTCCGGCGCGCGGACATGAAGGAGTGTGCGATGACTGAAACCATGCTGGCCGAGAGGTTCTACGCCCAGGACAGGAGCATCCACCTGGAGGAGGTGCCCGTGCCGCACCCCGGCCCGGGCAATGTGCTCGTCGAGGTTGCCTACTGCGGCATCTGCCACTCGGATCTCAGCCTCATCAACGGCACCTTCCCGGCTCAGCTGCCGGTGGTCACCCAGGGTCACGAGGCGTCCGGGACGGTAGTCGAGCTCGGCGCCGGGGTCACCGGCTGGAAGGTGGGGGACCGCGTCATCCCCTCGGCCGGGCGCCCCTGCCTGAACTGCCGGAAGTGTCGCCGCGGCGACTTCGCCAACTGTCTTCACCTCAACCTCATGGCCTTCGCCTACGACGGGGCCTGGGCGAAGTACCACGAGGCCGCCGCGACCGGCCTCACCAAGATCCCCGACAATGTGCCGATGGACCAGGCGGCGCTGCTGGCCGATGCCGTCTCCACCCCCTATGCCGCTGTCGTGCACACCGCCCAGGTGCACATGGGCAACGCGGTGGCGGTATGGGGAGTCGGCGGGGTCGGGACTCATCTGGTCCAGCTCGCCAAGGCGGCCGGCGGCGTGCCGGTGATCGCCATCGATCTCAACGACGAGGTGCTGGCCAGGGCGAAGCGGGTCGGTGCGGACCACATCCTGCGCAGCGACGACCCGGATCTCATGGCCAGGATCGAGGAGCTCACCAACGGGAGAATGATCGACGTCGCCTTCGACGCCGTCGGCATCAGGCCCACCCTGCGCGCTGCCGTGGACTCCCTGGACGTCAACGGCAAGGCTGTCTCGCTGGGACTGTCCAGCCAGAGCATTGACGCGGGACCCTTCATGAACTTCAACCTGGAGCGCAAGAGGGTC